>JACCTC010000125.1 GCA_013812655.1 Deltaproteobacteria bacterium
TCACGGCGCGCCACCTGCTCACCGCCGATGGCCACGTCCCGCTCACGCTCGGCGGGCGCGGTATCGCCGCGCCGGTCGCCGCCGTCGAGCTGCTGGATCCGTGGAGCGGCGAGCGGCTCGGCCTCGCCGGCGCGCTGCCCGACGCCGCCCTGCGCGCAACCCGGGCGGACGATCCGGCGGCGGACTGCATCTGGTTCCCTCTCGACCCTGCGCGCTCGATCGGCTTGCCAGTCCGCGAGCTCGATCGCCGGTTGCCGGCGGTCGATCAGCCGGTCTTCGTACTCGGCGCCGCGCCGGAGGGCGCGTTCTTCACCCGCTGGCGCCACCGCGCCCATGTCATCCGAGTCGACGCCGACGTCCTCGAGATCCGCATGGCCGATCTCTCGATGAGCTTCGATGGCTTGAGCGGCGCCCCGGTCGTTGACGCCGACGGCCGCGTCCGCGGCTTGGTCGTGCGCGGACCGGGCTACCTCGGCGCGGTCGCCTGCCTCACGTCGCCACGGCTCGACGCGCTGATAGCGGCGTGATCGCCGCGCTGTGGTCGCGGTCTCCCGTCTTTCCAGCCTGGGGTGCGCGACCTGTCCCGCCTATCCTCGTGCGCGGCTGCGGTCATCCGAGTGACCGCGCCGGAGCGGACCTGAGACGATCGACGACGTCGAGCGCGCGGTCGCGATCGCCCGAACGTCGGCGGGCTATCGTTCGCGGCAGATCCCCAACCCCATCGCCATCTCGGGCACCGCTCGCCAGCATTCGCTGGCTCGCTCCATCCCGGGCCCGGGCCCTGGCTCCAGCGATCGCGTGCCCCACCGTTCGGGCAGGGCCATCGGGTCGTGTACGATGAGCCGCGGAATGGCCAAGCTCGACGCCTATCTTCGCAGCATCGAGAAGTTCGGAGCGGCCGGTGCCGTGCTCACGTCGGGTCAGCCGATCACGCTGAAGTTCCCGTCCGGCGATCGCAACGCGACGCAGGTCACGAGTCACGATCAGCTGGTCGGCATGATCCGCGAGGTCGCCTCGCCGAGCGGCCTCGACCAGATCGATCAGGGGCGGCCCGCACGCTTCGAGATCGAGTCGGCCGGCTTCCACTACGCGATCAGCGTCGCGCCTCGCCAGGGCGCCTGGCAGGTGATGATCGAGCCAGCGAGGGCGCCGTCCGCGGTGTCGTCCGCGATCCCGACCCCGCTCCCACAGTCGGCGTCGTCGCCGTCGCAGTCATCGAGTGGCACGCATCCGCGCGCGGCAACGCCACCGCCGTTCGCGGTCGACGCCGTCGACATGATGATCGAGCGCGGCCAGTACGGCGGCGGCAGCGCTGCACCGGCACCCGCGACCACGAGCGGTAGCGCGATCCTCGACCAGATCACGCGCGCGGCACGCGGCGCACGCGCGACCGATGTCTTCATGGGCACCGGCATCGCGCCGGTGCATCGCGTCGCCGGCGAGCTCACCGCGCACGGCAACGCGATGGATGCCGAGGCGCTGTCCCGCGAGGTCGGCATCGTCGCACCAGCGATCGCGCGCGGCGCGTGGACGGACCATCGCACCGCGGTGTTCGCGTACGGCGACGGCGGCGGACGCGTGCGGGTCACGCTCGGTCGCGATCAGCGCGGGCCCACCGCGGCGCTGCGCCTGCTCCCCGACGAGGCCCCGGCGCTCGAGCGCCTCGCGATCCCCAAGGCTGGCGAGTGGCTCGGCATGCGCGGCCTGATCGTGGTGATCGGTGGTGCCGGCGTCGGCAAGTCGGTCACGATGGCCGCGCTCGTCCGTGTCCTCGGCGAGCGCCAGCGCCGCGTCATCACGATCGAGGATCCCATCGAGGTCGTCCACGTCGCGCCGACGATCAGCCAGCGCGCGATCGGCGAGCACGTCCTGTCCATCCGCGCGGCGGTCGCGGAGGCGCTCTCGGAAGGTGCCGACGCCATCGCGATCGGCGAGATCACGACCGCGGATGCCGCCAACGCGCTTCTCGACGCGGTGCTCGGCGGCCTGCTCGTGCTCACCACGATCGGTGCGCCGTCCCCCGCGATCGCGCTCGAACGGATCGTCGCCCTCGCCGGTATCGACAACCGTGAGCTGGCACGCAGCGTCCTCGGCGAGTCGCTGATCGGCTCGATTCGACCGGCGATCGGCCGCGGCGGCGCGCGAACGTTCGAGACCACGAGCCGCGCCGGCTGAACGCCGGCCTGACCAGCGGATAACCCAGCAAAAAATCACGTGATCCCCTCGGGGACCACCGTCGATTCACCCGGTGTGGTTTGAATCCCTCTCGGTCGCCGGGATATGATTCGGGTGAGCCGTGACGGAAGACTACCGCGAAGGCGGCACGCTGATCCTGCAGCGCCCACTCGGTCCGGCCGACGAGAAGAAGCCGCACGTCGGCGACGCGTGCCTGGTGAACCTGCATCCGCCGGGGCCGGACATCGGCCGCCGCATCCCGCTCCTCAACAGGCAGTACATCGTCGGCCGCGACAACGACGCCGCGTTCGTCGTCAGCCGCAGCTCGGTCTCGCGCCAGCACGCGCGTCTCTACATGGACGACGAGGCGACGTGGTTCGTCGAGGATCTCAACTCGACCAACGGCACGTTCGTCAACGAGGTGCGGATCAAGCACCAGCAGCTCCGCGACACCGACCAGGTCCGGTTCGGCGACGCGATCTACAAGTTCCTGTCGGGCTCCAACATCGAGAGCGCCTACCACGAGGCGATCCACAACATGGCCATCCAGGATGGCATGACGGGGATCCACAACAAGCGCTTCTTCGTCGAGTTCCTCGACCGCGAGATCGCGGTCGCGACGCGCTACGGCCACCCGCTGACCCTCGTGATGTTCGACGTCGACCACTTCAAGAAGGTCAACGACACCCACGGCCACCTCGCCGGCGACGCCGTGCTCAAGGATCTCGCCGGCCGCATCCGCCCCCGGATCCGCAAAGAGGACCTGTTCGCCCGCTACGGCGGCGAGGAGTTCGCGTGCGTCCTGCCATCGACCGCGCTGCCGGGCGGCATCGTCTTCGGCGAGCAGCTGCGCTCGATGATCGAAGAGCGCCCCTGCCACTTCGAGAACCTCCAGATCTCGTTCACGATCAGCGTCGGCGTCACCACCATGCACCGCGAGACCGGCGTCGACCCGGCGACCCTCATCAAGCGCGCCGACGACAACCTCTACAGCGCCAAGCGTGGCGGCCGCAATCGCGTCGTCCCGAGCCTTCAGGACCTGCTCCCCGCATAGGGGACGGTCTCCACTAACTCAACTTTCGATCCGCAACCCCGCAGGATCCTGAGCCTCTGTGATACGACGCACTCATGAGGATCGCGCCGGCTCTGGTCGTGCTCGTGGCGTGTGGCTCGGACGGCGCGCCGGATGGCCCGAGCTCGCCCGTCGGGCCGATGCCCGCGTACGAGCAACGCACGGGTGACGCCGCGAATGGTCGGCGCGCGCTGATCGAGGAGGGCTACGTCGGCTGCGGCGTGCCGCTGTCGGCGTATCGCAAGGTGTTCGAGCCCGCACCCGAGAGCCTGCGGCTCGCGGGACGCACGGGTGTGAATGCCGAGATGCCATACAACATGACCGCGTTTCGCACGGCGGCCGGCATCGAGGTCGTCACGCCGAACTGCCTGCAGTGCCACGCCGAGACGATCGCCGGGAAGCTCGTGATCGGGCTCGGCAACCACACCGCGGACTACACGAACGATGTCGGCGCGCTCGCCGAGGCGGTCGGTGGGCTCGTCGAGGGCGAGGCCGAGCGCGCCGAGTGGAGCCGCTGGCGTGACCGCATCGTCGCGATCGCGCCGTACACGATCACCGCGACCCAGGGCGTCAACTCCGCCGACAACCTCGCCGCCGTGCTGTTCGCGCACCGCGATCGCGAGACCCTCGCGTGGAGCGACACGCCGCTGATGGAGCTGCCGCCCGACATCGTCGTGCCGGTCGACGTGCCGCCGTGGTGGCACATGCAGAAGAAGCACGCGATGTTCTACGTCGGCGCGGGCCGCGGCGATCACGCGCGGATCATGATGACCGCGTCGACCTTGTGCGTGGACACCGTCGACGAGGCGCGCGCGATCGACGCGTACTTCCCCGACGTCCGGGCATATCTGATGTCGATCCAGCCACCGGCGTGGCCCTACGCCGTCGACGCCGCGCTCGCCGCGACCGGCCGCGGGATCTTCGAACAGACGTGCGCGCGCTGCCACGGCACGTACGGCGACCTCGAGGAGTACCCGAACCTGATCGTCGCGGTCGACGAGGTCGGTACCGACGGCACGATGGCGCTCGGCGCCGGCCAGTTCGCGGATCGCTACCTCGAGTGGTTCAACGAGTCGTTCTTCGGCGAGCTCGCGTTCCTGTCGCCGGCGCCTGGCTACGTCGCGCCGCCGCTCGACGGCGTCTGGGCGACCGCGCCGTACCTCCACAACGGCTCGGTGCCGACGCTGCGCGCGCTGCTCGATTCGTCGTTGCGCGCGACCTACTTCACGCGGTCGTTCGACACCGACGACTACGACACCTCCGCGGTCGGGTGGCGGACGACGAAGCTCGCGACCGGTCAGTCCGAGCCGCCACGTGGCGTCCGCGCGAGCTCGATCTACGACACGACCGTGCGTGGCTACAGCAACGCCGGCCACACCTACGGCGACGCGCTGTCCGCCGGCGAGCGTGACGCGCTCCTCGAATACCTCAAGACCCTGTGACCCGCTCGCCACGGCGCTGCGTTCGTGGCAAGCAAGGGACCCCCGGCTGAAGTAACCCCCGGTTGAAGTAGATGACCGCCGCAAAGACGCTCGAGGACCTGGGCTGGCCGACGCTCGTCGACCACTGGGCGAAGCGCTGCGCGACGCGGCGTGGCGAGGCCCACGTGCGGACGTCGCCGCTGTTCGAGTCGATCGACGACGCGCGTGCTCGCGCCGCGGAGATCACGGAGGCTCGCAAGCTGAGCTCGCTCGCCGCGCCGCTACCGCTCGGCTCGATCAGCGACATCGCCGACGCGATCGCGCGGGTTCGCAAGTCGGCGGCGCTCGACGCGCCCGAGCTCGTCGCGGTCGCCACGACCGGCCGCTCGCTGTCGCGGCTGCGTGCCCACCTCCGCGAGCACGTCGCGGTCGCGTCGCGGCTCGCCACGCGCGGCGAGGCGATCTCGGATCTCGGGCACGTCTACCACCCGATCCTCGAGGCGTTCGACGCCGACGGCCGGCTCGTCGATCACGCGAGTGACGCGCTCGGTCCGCTGCGCCGCGCGCTCGCCTCGATCAAGGCACAGCTCGAGAAGTCGATGTCGGGGCTGCTCACCGACGAGCGGTTCGCGCCATACCTCCAGGACGCGTACTACACGCAGCGCGAGGATCGCTACGTGCTGCCGATCCGCACCGACGGCAAGGGCTTCGTGCACGGCATCGTCCACGGCACTTCGCAGAGCGGCCAGACGTTGTTCATCGAGCCCGAGGAGATCGTCGATCTCAACAACCGCGCGAAGCTCGCCGAGGCCGAGGTGCTCGACGAGGAGCGCCGGATCCTCGCGAAGTTCTCGGGCTGGGTCGCCGAGGAAGCCGACGCGTTCGAGGCCGCGCTCGCGACCGCCGAGACCCTCGACGTGATCGCCGCCGCCGCGATCATGGGCGACGACACGATCAGTGCCGAGCCGATCCTCGACGATGCCCCGCGGATCGCGCTGCTCCATGCGCGGCACCCGCTGATGCTGCTCGCCGAGCGACGCTGCGTCGCGAACGACGTCACCGTCGCGGCTGGCGCCACGCTCTTGATCTCGGGCCCGAACGCCGGCGGCAAGACCGTCGCGCTGAAGACCGTCGGGCTCGCCGCGCTGATGGCGCGTGCCGGCCTCCATCTCACCGCCGAGAGCGGCAGCGCGATGGGCTGGTTTCCCGACGTCCGCTCCGACATCGGCGACGCGCAGAGCCTCGAGAACGATCTGTCGACGTTCTCCGGTCACATGGTCAACCTTCGCGAGCTGCTCGCGACCGCCGGCTCCGGCTCGCTCGTGCTGATCGACGAGATCGCGGTCGGCACCGATCCCGAGCAGGGTGCCGCGCTCGCTCAGGCCGTGCTCGAGGCGCTCGCCGACCGCGGCGTCACCGCGATCGTCACGACCCACTACGAGCGGCTCAAGGAGCTCGGCGCCGTCGACCAGCTGCCGCCTGGCCAGGCTACAGATCATCCGTCGAAGTTCGCGAACGCGTCGGTCGGCTTCGACCTCGCGAGGCTCGAGCCGACGTTCAAGCTGCACCTCGGCGTGCCCGGCAGCTCGGGTGCGCTCGCGGTCGCGACGCGGATGGGGATCTCGAATGCGATCGTCGAGCGCGCGCGCGAGCTGATGGGGCCGCAGATCGCGAAGGTCGAGGATCTGCTCGCGAGTGTCGCCGACCAGCGCCGCCGCATCGAGGAGGAGCGCGCCGCGCTGCTCGCCGAGCTCGAGGCTGCCGAGGCCGAGCGCGCCGCGGCCCGCGCGTTTCGCGAGCGTTCCCAGGCTCGCTTCGAGAAGCAGACCCGCGCCGCACACGGCGAGACCCTCGCGGCGCTCAAGGCAGCACGCCGCGAGATCGACGAGGTCCGTCGCGAGGTCAAGGCACGCGCCGCGATGGCCACCATCGATGACGTCAAGGACGTGACCCGCCGGCTGGCCGAGCCTGGCTCGACGGTCGCGCGCCTCGAGCCCAGGCGTCCCGCGCTGCCCGGCATGCCGGCGCGCCCCGAGCAGCTCACGCCCGGTGCGCCGGTGATCGTGCCGAACCTCGGGCGCGTCGAGGTCGTCGAGCTACTCGCCGACGACAAGGTCGAGGTCCGCGTCGGCTCCATGCGCGCGACCGTGCCGATCAAGGACGTCCTCCTCGACTCGCATCGCAACGCGCGGCGCGCCGGGCTGGAGACCCGCGCCAAGGCCGAGGCACGCGCGGAAGCCGGCGCCACCGGCGCGCCCGTGCAGCTCGTCGATGGCGTGCCGGCCGGCGGTCGCGCGACTGCGCGGACACTCGAGACCACCGTCGATGTCCGCGGTCACCGCGTCGACGAGGCGGTGATCCAGATCGATCGGTTCGTCGACGAGAGCCTGCTCGCCGGCCGCGAGACGATCTTCGTGATCCACGGCCACGGCACCGGCGCGCTCAAGAAGGCGGTCCGCGCCCACCTGCAGACCCACAAGGGTATCGACAAGCTGCGCGCCGGCGAGCCGAACGAGGGTGGCGACGGCGTCACCGTCGCGTTCCTCAAGGGGTAGCAGGAGCGGCCGGCGTCGCACCGGTGGCGGGTGACAGCGGTGGCGCGACGCCGTCGGCGGGCGGCGGCGGCAGATCCGGCATCGTTCCGTCGGCGCCGGGGATCCGCCAGTTGATCAGGTGCTTCTCGGGATCGGTCTCCATGATCTCGATCTTGCGGGTCTCGCCCTGGTGCACGACGTCGCACGTCGCGGGCTTGGCCTGGGTGACGACGATCACCTTGCGCACGCAGGTCAGCTTGACGTCGTCCGAGCCGATCTTTGCCTTGATGTCGGGCAACAGCGCCTCGGTGTCGACGATCGTACCGACGAGCACCGCGCTCACGGTGCCCTTGTCGTCGAGGATCGTGACGTCGATCGTCAGCTGCTCGCCGGTCTGATCGATCGCCGTGCACTGGAACTTGGCGCCCGATTTTGCCTCGAGGCCGTCCGGGCACGCGGGCGTGACCTCGATGCCCTTCTCGGCGAGCATCTTCTTGATGAGATCCTGCGCCTTGTTCGCATCGATCTTGGTCTTGCAACCCACGGCCACGAGGGCGAGCAGCACGGCAGCGATCCGACGATCCATCATGGCGCGCATCCTAGCGCGCACGGCGCACCGAATTACGGGCCGACGACCCGGAACTGCAGCTTGTAGTACGTGTCCTTCTCCTTGATCGGAGGCAACGGGATCTTCGCGGCGATCGGCTCGATGCAGCGGATCGCGCTGTCGATCTCGGCGCGGGTCATCGGCTCGAGGCTCTCGTCCTGCTCGATCGTCACGCCCTCGGGAGGTGCCTGGTAGCGCGGGCGATCGCGGGCGGTCTCGCGCGTGCGGGGCCCGACCCGGGTGACCAGCACGCGCATCACGATGTACGGATGCTTCGCGAGGCACGCGCGCATCGCCGGCATCGCCTTGCGCACGGCGGGCCGCGCATCCTTCTCGTCGAGCGGTGCGTTGCCGCTCGTGCGATCGACGGTATCGGGCAGCTGCGCGGTGCGGAGCTCGCGGACGTGATCCTCGGCGCGGCGGCGCCACGGGCTATCGGCCGCGACCTTGAGGAACCGGCGGAAGTAGATCAGCGCGTGCTCGGGGCGGGGCGTCTCGGCGGGGAACGACTCGTACGCGAGGCCGAGCAGGTAGTCGCTCTCGCCGACGCCGAGCAGTGGCAGCGTCGGGTTCTTGAGCGTGGCCAGGTTGCGATCCGCGGTCAATGCTTCTCCGGCGGTCGTCTTCGCGTCGCTCGGCCGGCGCGCGCGGTCATAGGCTGCGGCGAGCAGCCAGCGCGCGAGGGCCTGCGCGGTGATGTCGGTCTGCTCGATCGCGGACTTCAGCGCGGTGATCGCCTCCTCGAGCCGTCCCATCGCGATCCGGACCTCGCCGAGCCGCATCCAGATCTCGACGCTGTTGACGCCGGTGGCCGCGGCCTCCGCGAACGTTTGCTCGGCGTCCGCGAGCTTGCCGTTGCGGGCCTGGCAGAGCCCGAGCTTGCGGCGTAGCTCCATCGTAGGTGAAGGCGTGCCCTTGCTGTCGGGATCGAGGCGCAGCTGCGTCCATGCCGCCTGGAAGTCGCCGGCGCACTTGCCCCAGTCGAGCAGCTGGAGGTGCGCATCGCCGCGCACGCGATAGGCCTCGGCCTCGCCCGGGACGAGCGCGATCGCCTGATCGAGCTTCTTGACCGCGACGAGTGCACTGTCGGCCGTGCGATCGCCGAGCAGCTTCTGCGCTTCCTTGACGAGCTCCGCGTACGGCAGCTTGTGCGGATCGGTCGCCTGGTCCCAGAGCTCGGACCTCTGCGCGGCTTCCTCGTCCTTGTCGACGGGAACCGGCGGGTACTTCTTCGACTGCGCCCACGCGGGGTTGGCCGCGACGAGCGCGGTCATCACCACGATGACCAGCTCGCGTCTCATCGCATGTCCAGGAACGGATCGACCGGCGACGACGGGCGCGCTCGCTTCCTGAGGAGGAGGGCGTCGATGTGCTGCTTCGCGCGCGGATGAAACTGCGGGTGCGCCCCGCTGCCGATGTACTGCCGCCAGTAGCCGATCGCGGCGTCGACGCGACCGAAGGTCTCCTCGGCGAGCGCGTAGTAATAGAACTTCTCGCCGGTGGGCACGAAGAACGTGTCGCCACGCTCGACGCGTAGTCTGAACGTGGCGAACCCGCTCGCGCCCTGCGCGAGGATCAGCTGCTTCGCGAGCTCGCCGCGCTCGTCGCGATCGAGCGCGACGGCCGCACCGTAGATCGTCGACACCTCGGCGGTGTACGGCAGCTCGCGGTACGCGTTGATCGAGTCCTCGAGCCGGCCGAGCATCATGTAGGTCTCGGCGAGGTTGCTCCACGCGTTCTCGATGTTCTCGTTCTTACCGTCGCTGCGCTCGAGGTAACGCTCGTAGTCGCGGGCAGCCTCCTCGAGGCTCTGCTTCGTGCCGAGCTTGGTGTGGAGGATCGCGCGATCGAACAGCACGCTCTCGCCCTCGCTCGCGGAGAACCGCGGGTCGAGCGGTGCACGCGCCTCGGCGGCGGTCCACGCATCGATCGTCTGCTGTGCGATCACGGGATCGATCGTGTCGCTGCGGCAATCACGCAGCGGACTCGGCGTGTAGTTGAGCTGCGGAATGGTGAAGCAGCTGTCGAGGTAGAACGAGTTGAGCGTCGCGCCGATCCGGAAGTACGGCTCGGCTTCGGTGGGGCGCGCTGCGGCGGCTCGGCGATACGCGTCGAGCGCGTTCTGGACCTGACGCCTGCGCTCCGCACGCGCCGAGCTCTCGATGTTCGCCAGCAGGACGTGGTCGTCGCCGTCACGCATCGCCTTCTCGTAGACCTGTTTCGATGGATCCGGCGCGCTCTGCGCGATCGCGTCCGCCCAGATGTTCGCGCGCGCCTCGGTGAGCTGCCCGAATTGCCCGAGCTGGACGACGAGGAGGGCGGCGAGCGCGCGCTTCATGGCGTCACCCGAGCCTGCTGAGGCTGGCGGCGCAGCGCATCGATCGCGGCGATGTGTTCGAGCGCGCGCGCGCGCCACGGCGCATCCGTGATCGCGGCGTAGTGCGTCCACTCGGCGCGTGCCTCGGCGTAGTGAGCTTGCGATTCGTAGAGCAGGCCGCGGTAGTAGTACAGATCTGCCGGATCGGGGAAGCGCAGCTTCGCGAGCTCCTGCTGCAAGTAGCTCATGTACTGCACGCCGAGCATGGCCTGCATCCGATCGAGCACGGTGAACGCAGCGCCGCGCTGCTCGTCGCGATCGTAGATCACGGCGAGCGCGAACGACGCGAGCGTGGTCTCGGCGGGGTAGTGGCCGAGTGACGGCGCGGGCAGGGCATTCACGAGCGTGTCGATCGCCTGGGGAACCTCGCCGTGCATCGCGAGCGCGTTCGCGAGGTAGACCAGCGAGGGCGCGGTCACCGGCGAGAGCCCGCCGTGGACGAGCTGCAGCCAGCGCACCGCGGTGGCGTGCTCGCCGAGCCGCAGGTAGATCGCGCCGAGCCGGCCGGCGACCTCGATCATGATGCGATCGGTACCCGCGAGCTCCGCGCACCGCTCGAACGCGTCGATCGCCTCCCGCGTCCGACCGAGCTCGTCCGCGGCGCGCCCGAGCAGCGCGAGCACCTCGAGGTTCTGCGGCGAGAGCGCGCGTGCGTATTGGAGCATGTTGTAGGCGTCGCGATGGAACCGCGCGCGGGTCTCGACGGCCCAGTCGGTGTCGCCGTTGATCGCGTGATCGGGACGGGACATCGCGAGGCGCGCATTCGCGACGATCGCAGCGACCTCGGTGCCGTTCGGTTCGATCACCTCGCGCCAGAAGTCGACACGTGGCGCAGGTGTCGCGGGGCGTGCCGGGCGCAAGCGCAGGATCACGCTCGCCTCGGCGGTCGCCGAGCTGACCATCACCGCGAAAACCCAGGGCCAGCGCACGCTTGTCAGTATGCCGGCTGGAATCTCACCTTGCCAGGCTGCATCGCCCTCCCGCTACCGGGACCTCCCGACCGCGGGGCGGGGGTCGAGTCACCGATCGGGATGGATCTGAATCATCGTGTTTGCAAGTGCTTGCGCGTCATCGCGCCGTGGCCCGGCACTTGCTGAAACATCCGAGGTGGACCGAGCAGTGATCGCGACGGCCGTCGAGCTCTTCGAAGCTCGCCACTACCCCGGCGTCGTTGCGATGACCTCTGATGCCCTCGAGGACGAGCCCGAGTGCGTCCCGCTCCTGCTCATTCGCGCCCGCGCGCATATCGCCCTCCGGCGCTCGCTCGATGCGCAGGCCGATCTCCGCGACATCATCCGCCTCGACCCCCGCTGCGGCAGCGCGTTCCGGCTGCTCGGCGAGCTCGCGGCGCGCCGCAACGAGAACCAGTCCGCCGCCATCTTCTTTCGCGAGGCGCTCCGCCTCGACCCCGGCGATCAGGGAGCCGCCGACTGGCTCCACATCGTCGACGCAGCAGCTCGACCAGCCGCGGTAGTCACAACAATCCCGGCACCCACTACCGCGGCTGGTCATCTTTCCCCCAACCGCGATTCCCTCGACCGCGCGCCGATCGAGCCGGCGCGCCGCCCCACCGAGCAGCCACAGACCCTCGGCGCCGGCAGCACGCGCACCAGCCAGCCCCGCTTCGCGAAGGGCACCGCCTCCCCCGAGGAATTCGATCGCCCGACGCGTCCCTTCGCACGTGCCGCCGAGCCCGACAAGAACGATCACGACCTCGACACCGTCTCACCGCTCGCGCGGCCCCCCAAGCCGAGCGCGCCCGCGTGGGCCGTCGCGCGCATGATCTCGCTCCCTGTCGAGTCGCCTCCTGCGCGCGGCTCTTCGGCGCCCGTCCACGCCAAGCCCGCTCCGTACGTCCAGCCACGACCGATCAGCCGCGGCCCGATTCCCGAGCTGCCCGGCTTCGGCGACTACCTCGTCGCCGCGGGCATCCTGACCCGCGAACGCCTCCGCGCCGCGCAGGCCTACCAGCGATCGATGAAGGTCCAGCTCGCCACCGCGATCGTCACCCTCGGCCTCGCAACTCCACAACGCATCGAGTGGGCCGCAGTCGCCCATCAGTCCGAGCTCGCCCGCGCCCGCCTCTGACCAGACCGACGCATTCACGAGGGGACAGGCTACACAAACTCAACTTTCTCCCGCTCCGCGGCGCCAGACGCCGTTGAGTTTTTGTCGCCTGTCCCCCTTAGGGACCGGCGCCAAATAAACCGGTCGATTGATGACGTATAAGAGCATCGATCGTTGCACGTCGCCGATCTGCTGTCGATCCGTGCTGATCGATTTCTGCGGGGAGATCCGGACTCAGTCAGTCCAGCGGGAGCGTTGACTGCGCCTGCGGAGAGGATCTTCATCTGCCGTGTAGATGAAGGCCACCAGCAAGAAGACTGCTGCCAAGAAGAAGACTGCTGCCAAGAAGAAGACCGCTGCCAAGAAGAAGGCCGCTGCCAAGAAGAAGGCCGCCGCCAAGAAAACGGCCGCCGCCAAGAAAACGGCCGCTGCCAAGAAGAAGAAGGCGGCTGCGAAGAAAATGGCCGCCGCCGAAAAGAAGGCAGCCAAGAAGCAGGAACGCGCGGCGCGAGAATCGGAAATCGGGGACCGTTACCGCAAGTTGGAGAGCAGCCTGACGGAGCGGACTCGACGGCTGTTCGTGGCGAGCGAGGCGATCGCGTTCGGCTACGGCGGCATCGTGGCCGCGTCTCGTGCGACGGGGATGGCACCGAGCGTGATCGGAACTGGAATCGCAGAAGTGCGTGCGCTCGAAACCGGCACAGCGCCAAACCTCCCGCTCACTCGAAGCCGGCGACCCGGAGCCGGACGCAAGAAGGAAACGGAGAAGGATCCGACGTTGCTCCCGGATTTGAAGACGTTGATCGAATCCACGACGCGTGGTGATCCCGAGTCGCCGTTGTTGTGGACGGCACGCAGCCAACGAAACATCGTGGCCGCGCTCAAAAAACAAGGTCATCGAACGAATAGGAAGATGCTCGCGAGGCTGCTCACGGACCTCGGCTACAGCCTCCAAGCGAATCGCAAGCGGCTCGAAGGCGCGCAGCATCCAGACCGCGACGCGCAGTTCGAGAACATCAACGAGACGATCCGTCGACAACTCGAAGCGAACGAGCCGGTCATCTCGGTGGACACGAAGAAGAAAGAACTGGTCGGGGCGTACAAGAACGGCGGCCGCGAGCTCCGAGCGCAAGGCGATCCCGAGGACGTTAACGTGCATGACTTCATCAACAAGGAACAGGGCAAAGGCAAGGTGGCGCCCTACGGCGTCTACGACCTTAACGAGAACGAAGCTTGGGTCAGCGTGGGTATCAGCCACGACACCGGCGAGTTCGCCGTCAACACCATCCGGACCTGGTGGAAAGAGATGGGTGCACCCAGGTATCCCAACGCGATCTCGCTCCTGATCACTGCCGACGGCGGTGGCAGCAATGGGTACCGGCTGCGCCTGTGGAAGCTCGAGCTACAGGGCCTCGTCGACGAAGTCGGATTCCCGATCACCGTTTGTCATCTGCCGCCGGGGACCAGCAAGTGGAACAAGATCGAGCACCGCTTGTTCTCGTTCATCACCAAGAACTGGCGTGGCAAGCCGCTCATCACCCATCAGGTCATCGTCAACCTGATCGCCGCCACAACGACGGCGACCGGCCTCACCGTGCGAAGCCGCATCGATGATCGCATCTACCCGAAGGGCCGCCGAGTCTCGAACAAGCAACTCGACCTCGTGAACCTCGAACCCCACGAATTCCACGGCGAGTGGAACTACACCATCCACCCGACGGTGCGACATGACGCGCCGATCGGGTAATTTGGCGCCGGTCCCTAAGCAGCGGGCGATGGTGCGTCGTGACGACGGCGGAAACCGTTTCCTCGAAGAGGGAACGAACCCGGTGTCAGGCTGTGAGGATCCAGCGGGTGCAAGTCCCGTCTCGGTAAGCGGAAACGCGTCGAGTAGCAGAGCCACCACACGGACCGAGAGGGACGTGGACGAAGCTGGCCGACAAAAGCCCGTGAACCAGCGAGAGCTGCTCAGCGGGGAGCGAGTACGCGGGCCGCAACATGAAGTGAAGTCTGCAGCCTCGTCACAGTTACAACCCGAGGGCCGAGCCGCTCATTTCACGGCGAAGGCAACATCGATGTCGAGAGACAACCATCTCGAAAGCGACCTCGGCGGGGTAGAGGACGCAGCACGCGTACAAGGATCAGCATGGAACACGAGAGCTCCGTCTGCACAGCCGTCGTCACGGCAAGGTGTCTCGTATAAGCCCAAGGCGAAATCGAGCGTCGTGCAGCGGAAGTCCGAGGAGATCGAAGTACCGACGAGGATCGCGACGAACAACGCGATCGGAGGGAAGGGTCTCTGGGGTACAGGTCGAGCGGATCGAAGAGGTACGCACAAGGGCATGGACGCCAAGCGTCCCAACTCCCCCCGAGGGCGAAGTCCCGAGGACAACGTACGAAGCCTCCAAGGTCAGCTGCGGGATGTCGCCAAGCAACAACCGGGTCGAAAGTTCCACGCGCTGTACGATCGCATCCACAGGAGTGACGTCCTGCAGGAGGCGTGGAACCAGGTGAGACGGAACCAGGGGGCCGCGGGCGTCGATACACAGACGATCGCGGCGATCGAGCAGCAAGGCGTGGAGAGCTTCCTCGAAGCGATCCGAGCCGAGCTGCGCGAGAACGAGTACCGGCCGCAGGCGGTCCTGCGCCGATACATTCCGAAGGCTGATGGAAAGCAGCGACCGCTCGGGATTCCGTCGGTCCGTGATCGTGTCGTGCAGACGGCTGCGAAGCTTGTTCTCGAGCCGATCTTCGAGGTCGGATTCAAGGACTGCTCGTACGGGTTTCGACCCAAGCGTTCGACGACGCAGGCACTGGAGAAGATCCGCGTGGAGTCAAACCGCGGATTCAACTACGTGCTCGATGCGGATATCCGCGACTTCTTCGGCAACATCGATCACCAGTCGATGCTGTCGCTGGTCGCTGCGGAAGCGCTTCTCGGGGCCGGAATGGGTGAAACGACGCAAGCGCGTCTACTTCCTCCAGCGCTGGCCTTCAACGAAGAGCATGAAGCGGATCCGACAGCGCGTGAAGGAGATGACTCCGAAGCGACGAAGTCACGTGGATCCTCGCGACGTGATCGCCGAGATCAATCCCGTGCTGCGTGGTTGGGGTCAGTACTTCCGCACCGGAAATGCTGCGGACCACTTCAACGGCATCGACGGTTACGTCGCGTGGCGCCTCAAGCGGATGCGCGTGCATCGCAAAGGTCGCCACCTGAAACCTGGCGAAGCTCGTCGTTGGAAACGGTCCTATTTCTACACTCTCGGACTTCATCGCCTTGGTGGCACCGTCGCTTACCCGGAGGCTGCGTAATGCCACATCACGTCCTGAAACGACCGCCCGTAAGCCGTGTGCGGGAAATCCGCACGCACGGTTTGAAAGGGGGTCTAGCCGGCACCCGTTTCTCGACGGGGAAAGGCTAGATCTACCAATGCCCGAGCTGCCCGAGGTCGAGACCGTCCGGAGAACGCTGGCTCCTGCTGTCGGTGCACGGATCGAGGCGGTATGGGACAGTGGGAAGCCGTTGCACATGCAGCGCCGTCCGCCGCGCGCGAAGCTGCGTGCGCTCGTCGGTGCCACGATCGTCGCGATCCGTCGGCACGGCAAATACCTGCTCGTCGACACCGATCGACCGCAGTCGCTGCTCGTCCACCTCGGGATGACCGGTCGGTTTTGCATCGTCGATGCCGCCACGCCGCGCGCGAACCACACGCATCTCGTGCTCGGGCTCGACGCGCGCGAGCTCCGCTTCGTCGACGCTCGGCGCTTCGGGCAGCTCGACGTGGTCGAACGCGCCCGCGAGCGGCTCCACCCCGCGCTCGCCGTGCTCGGGCCGGATGCGCTCGTCGATGGAGTCGATGCGACCGCGCTCGTGACCCTCGCGAAGCGCCGCAAGACCACGCTCAAGGCGTTCGTGCTCGACCAGAGCGTCCTCGCGGGCGTCGGTAACATCTATGCGTCCGAGGCCCTGTGGCGCGCCAAGCTGCGACCCACGAAGCGGTCGAACAAGCTCACGGTCGCCGCCGCTGCACTGCTCGCTGCGGCGATCCGCGAGACCCTCGAGAACGCGCTCGAGAATGGCGGAACGACGCTCTCGGACTTCGTCGCTGCCGACGGTGTCGCCGGCGAGAACGCCGACTATTTGTGGGTCTACGCTCGTGCCGGCCAGCCGTGTCTGGAGTGCAAGACGCTCATCAAGCGCGCGGTCCACCAAGGACGGGCCACGTACTACTGTCCAACGTGTCAGACCCCGTAAGCGGTCTACCTCTCCTCCGTTCACAAGGCTGACTGCCGCGACGGGGTTTGCTCGTCAGCTGTGCCCTGGGGTAGTGTGACGCCGAAAACAGGACGAAGGTCGCGGACCTAGCCTCGCGCCAGTCTCGCGCCAGCCTCGCGCCAGCCTCCATGCTCACCGACCAAGCAGACGAAGACCTGATGGTCCTGTACCAGAAGGGCGAGGTTCGCGCCTTCGAGGTTCTGCTCTCGCGTCATCGCAAGCCGATCTACAACTTCATCCTGCGCTTCGTCGGCGACAAGGAGACCGCCGAGGATCTGCTGCAGGAAGCCTTCATGCGCGTCATCAAGGGCGCGGAGGCTTACAAGCGTCAGGCCAAGTTTACGACGTGGCTTTACACCATCGCGCGCAACCTGTGCGTTGACCAGACCAGGAGACGCAAGCATCGCAAGCATGCATCGCTGGACGCCCCGATGGACTCCAGCGACGAGAGCGGCACGTTGATGGATGTGATCCCTGGCAACGAGATGGCGAGTGATCGAAAGAGCGTGAACAAGCAGCTGCACGAGACGATGCAGCGTGCGATCGCGGCGCTCTCGGAGGAGCAGCGCGAAGTGTTCTTGATGCGCGAATTCCTCGACATGCCGTTCAAGCAGATCGCGGATGTCGTCGGCGTTCCCGAGAACACCGTGAAGAGCCGGATGCGCTACGCACTCGAGAAGCTGCGGCTCGAGCTCGACGAATACAAGGATCTGGCGAAGGTCGCCCCGTGACGGCTTCGTCGGATTCCGGCGACGACGACGAGCTCGACGACGCCTCGCTCAGAGCGATGCGCGCGGTGTGGGTCTCGATGCGCGAGGAGGATCCGCCGGCCGCGGGCATGGCAGAGCTCCTCGCGGCGGCGCGCGCGAATGCCGAGGCGATGCAACCTCGAGCGTCCTGGTGGGAACGCTTCGCAGGGACGATGCGCCGTGCTCCGGTGCTCGCCTTCGCGACCGTCGTGCTGATGGCGGGTGGCGCGGTTCTGGTGAGTCGGACGCAGCGCGATCAGCCGGCCGTCGCGACGACGGATGACCCGAGCGCGGAGCCCACGATGACGTCGCCGACGGTGTCCAGGAGCGCGGCCGTGGTTGGCGAGCCACCGCCGGTGGAGACGACGACAGCCTCGCCCGAGGTCGCCACTCCGAGCGTCGCCGACGGTACGGACGTCGCGAATCTTCGAGGCGAGCGCGGGGGCATCGAGGAAGAGCCCGCCGGCGCCGTCAAGAAGCCGCGTCGCGCAGCCTCGCCGCCCAAGCCGAAGGCCGAGCTGGTCGAGCGCGCGCAGAAGGTTCCAACCGAATCGCCAACGGCCTCGACCGGCGGGCTGGCGATCGACCAGCCCGACACCGCAGCTGACACACCGAGCTCGACCAAGGACGCGATCGTCGCGCCGACGAAGCCGGCACCGAAGCAACCGGTCGCAGAGCCTCGGCCGGACGCAGACCGAGGCACCGTGATCGTCAACGAGTCCGAACAGCGCAAGCAGACCGAAGCTGCTCCGAAGGCGCCGTCGGTCCAGCAGCTCGCGCAGCAGGCCGAGAGTGCGGCCGCACGCAGCGACTGTCCGGCGGTGCGCGTGCTGGTCGCGCGGATCCGCAAGCAGGACGCCGCGTACTACAAGCAGCGGCTCGCGATCAACCCCGCGATCACCCGCTGTTTGTAGCGATCGAGCGTCGATCAGCTCGGCAGGATGTCGTCGCCCGGCAAGACACGGTCCGTGGGCAGGACGCCGCTGGCGAACAGCTCGACCTGTGGTCCCTTGAGCTGGACGTCGCCAATCAGATCGATCACGAACGGGTAGGGCCAGCTCAGTCGAGCCTCGGCCGGGAGGCGACCGTACTTCTCGACGTACGCGCGCACCCACTTGCGAGTCGCGGCGTTCGCGTAGCCGCCGCCGCCGATCGGGCCGAGCTCCTCTTCGTACTGCTGCTTGATCGCGAGGAAGCGCTGGTCGCGGATCACCTTGGCGACGACAGACGCTGCGGCCACAGCGGCGTGCTTCTCCTCGGCGCGATCGTGAGACTCGAAGCGTTCGAAGCGCTGGCAGAGCGGCGCGAACATGCGCTTGCCGTCGGCGATGATCTTGTCGAGCTGCAGCTCGAGGACGCCGAGCTCGGTGTACGCGCGCTCGATCATCTTGATCGCGAGCTCGCGCTCGAGGACGTTGAGCTCGCCACGCTGCACGCGCTCGTCGATCTCGGTGTGCTCGACCTCGACGGCGATCACGAACTTCGCGCGCGCGCGGATCATCTGGTCGAGCTCGCAGCGGATCGCGTGCGCATCGTCACCAGCGCCATATGTCTTGGAATCGCTGAGGCCCGCGCGGGTCAGGATCGCAGCGGAGCGCGAGTCGAGCGCGACCGCGGCCATCACCATCGGTCCGATCGCCGGGCCGCGTCCCGCTTCATCGATCCCGAGCGTCAGCCGGTTCGGGATCGGTCCGGTCCCTCTACCAGTACCGCTCGCAAACTTGCTAGGAGGTTTCGCGCGCGCCATGTCGGACCGAGGGTCGCGACACTACAACATCGAAGATCTACCGTCTCTACGAAACACCGGCCGCTGCGATCTCGAGGGCGCGGCTGATCCCGACCTCGAGATCGAAGGCCTGGACATCGGCGACCGCGCCCCAGTGCTCGAGCCGGCGCGCCAAGGCATTCAGCGCGTCGCTGGCCGCCCGGGACAGTGGTTCTCCGAGCTCGCGGTCGAGATCCGGCGCCGAGCGCACGAGCGCGTGATAGACGGCGTCCTCGGCGAGCTCGAGGCGAGGGACACGATCGCGGAAGAACACCTCGACGTAACCACCTTCGAGGTAGCCGCGCAGATACGCACGCGCGCGGTCGAACACGCGGGACAGCGCGAGGCCGATCCGATCGTCGGCGGCACGCTGGAGATCGCCGACGACATCGACCCCGAGCGCCCGTGCGAGCGTGCGTGCCGCGGCCTCGGCGACCTTGCTGCGCGCGAGCAGATCGTCGGCGACCCGGCGGCGTCCCGCGTCGATGCCGGTATCGAAGCCCGACTGCAAGAGCGCGATCAGGTAATCCCGATCGGCGTCGGTGGCGGTGTGCGACGAGAACGGAAGCCGGCGCGGGCGGACCAGATCGAGGACCTCGCGTGCCGCGCGGCGATACAGCGTGGCGGTCAGCTCCGAGAGCGCCTTGCGCTCGGCCAGCACCGAATCGGCGGCGAACGAGCGGGCCGACGCGATCAGCTGGTCGCGGCCGGCGCGTGCCGCGTCGGAGGCGCCCTGAGCCTCGACACGCCGCGCCTCGATCACGCGCTGCGCCTCGCCGAGCACGTGGCGGAGCGTGCGCGCGCAGGCGTCGCGCTTGAGCTGGCGTGCCTGCTGGAAGAACCGCTCCTCGAGCGCGCCGGCAAGCGCTGACCAGTTGCCATCGGGTCGCTCGCCGGGCCCTGCCTCGGGCTTCGCGGCCGGCTGTGTCGGATCGCCGGGGCGATCCTGCTTCTTCCAGTCGAGCGCTCGGCGCGCCGAGAACGGGACGATGGCCTCGACCAGCTCGCCGAGCTCGCCGGTGATGAACGTGACGACCTCGTCGGTCTCGCTCGCCGACAGCTGGTCGGCCTTGTTGAGGACGCCGAGGACGCGCTTGCCTTCCTCGCGGATCGCCGCGAGCGCGAGCTTCTCGCTCGCCTTGCCGCCCTGCGCGGCGGTGAACACCCAGACGACCGCGTCGGCCTTGCCGATGAACGCGCGCGCGGTGGCCTCGTGCTCGGGCTGGATCGAGTTGAGTCCCGGCGTGTCGACGATGTTGATCTTCTCGAGCTGCGGCAGCGGCACGAGGATCTCGACGCGATCGATCGCGCGCGCAGCCTCCGCAGTCAGCGCGCGGAGGTGTGTCATCAGCGCATCCCAGCCCAGCTCGAGCGTCGTGCCGTCGGCGGTGATGATCCGGCCACCGCGCTCGCGGCCGTAACGAACGACGTTGATCGTCGCGGTCGTCGGGGTGATCCCGGTCGGCGCGACGTCGGCACCGATGAACGCGTTGACGAACGACGACTTGCCGCTCGAGAACTCGCCCATCACGGTGACCAGCAGCGGCTGATCGAGGTTCGCGGCAGCGCGCGCGACATCGCCGACGAGGTGTCCGAGCTCGCGCCGCCCCTCGACGATCCGCTCGACGAACCGCGCCAGCTCGGCGATCTCGCCGCTCGGCGTGCCGACGGCCGCGGCCCGCGCGTCGGTCAGGATCTGGCGGGCGCGCCCGTGGTGGGGATCGACACGCAGCGCGGCGAGGGCGGAGGTCGCGGCCTTCGCAGGATCGCTGGCGAGCACGAGACGCGCGAGGGCGACGTGGGCATCGACATCGTCGCGTGCTGCCGCGACCTCGAACAGCGCGCGCGCAGCCTCGGGCTGGCCTTCGATCATCGCGGTGCCGCGAGCGACCAGCGCGCGGACGTCGGCGGGATCCGCACCGAGCAGGTCGTTGCCCCACTGCAGCGCCCGCGTCGCATCACCTGCCTCGATCGCGGTGTCGACGGCGCAGCGCAGGACGTCGAGGCCCGCGCCGAGGGCGAGCGCCCGGTCGTAGCTGGCGAGCGCGGCTTCGAGGTTGCCGATCCCGCGATGCGCGCCCGCGAGCTTCGCGTGGATATCGGGCCGCTTCGACTCCGCCTGCAGCGCCTCGAGGTAGTAGCCGTGCGCGCGGATCGGATCGCGCTGCGCGAGCGCGGCGTCGCCCTGGGCGATCACGATGTCGACGCGGCGCTGAGCGCCAAGTGGCGTGCCGTCGGTGTCGGCGATCGCGCGGGCCTTCGCGAGCCGCTCGCTGGCGAGCGCCGGAGCATCCTCGAGGAGCGAGAGCCGGCCGAGCCCGTAGAGTGCGAGCACCGGAGGCTGGACCGCCGCGGCCGCGCGCTCGAGGTGACGGAGCGCCTCGTCGAGCGACCCGCTGTCCGCGACGATCGCCTCACCAAGCGACGCGCGCGCCTCGAGATCATCGCCGTCCTCGGTGACCGCCTTGCGCAGCTCGCGGATCGCCTTGTCGAGATCGCCGCGCCGGCGCCACGCGATGCCGAGCCCGCGGTAGGCATCCGCGAGGATCGCGCGATCACCGCCGGCCTCCGCGACCGCGCGTCCGAGCGACGAGATCGCGACCTCGTAGCGACCGAGCGCGACCAGCGCGAGCCCGTGGCCGACCAGCGCCGTCGGATCACCGGGCCGTAACTTGAGCGCGCGCTCGAGTGCGTCGCGGGCGCGCTCCGGATCACGCGACACCAGGCGGGCCTCGCCGAGCAGGATCAACGCCTGACCATGATCGGGCTTGGCGACGAGCAGCGCCTCGAGCACGTCGATCGCGCCGGCAATATCACCAGCAACGAGCAGCAGCTGCGCCTGGTTCAGCTGGTCGCGGTATTCGTCGAGGACGAGCTCGCCGGCGAGGTCTCCCAGCCGGCGTTGCACGCGCGTCCACAGCGACATGAAGGCAGCCTACAGCGCAGGTTGCCAGCGCGCGAGTCGACCCTGCATGTTCGAGGCGCGGCCGGCGTCGGTTCGATCAGCGGGAACCGGAGAACGACGCGGGCGCGTGGCGAAGACCGAGGCCGATGTTGAGCTCGGCGTCCCACACGCCGTCGATGATGCGGTCGCCGTAGCCATCGGCATCGTCGTCGACGAGCTGCGCGGTGCCGCTCGCGAAGTGAAACACCTCGAGACGGAACGCCGCGATCCGGTCGTGCGTGATGTCGACGAGTGCGTCGAGGCCGCCGTTGCAGATCGCCTTGATCTCGGTCGCGTGCCCGACGCAGGCATTGAGGACGCACTTGCTGGCGATCGCGTTCGCGAGCGCGGGGCAGTTGATGGCGTTGCCGAGCGTGGTGCGAATGTCGGCGCCGAACAGCGAGGTCGACGCATGCTCGAGACCCTGCCACGCGTACTCGCCGTAGTTGAGCCCGAAGTGCTGCTCGCCAAAGCTCATGAAGCCGCCCTCGACGACCTCGATCGACGGTTGCTGCGTGAGGATGTCGCCCGCGAGGCCCCCGATCGGCAGCTTGAAGTCGATCCCGGCGGGCGTGAGATCGATCGCGGCGAGGCGGTGGGTGACCTCAGGTCCGAGGATCGACATCTCGCTATCGACCGCGAACTCCGACAGCGCGAACTCGGCGAGCATGGCGAGCTCGCCGGCGTAGGTCATGATCGGCTTGCCGTTGATCTTGACCTTCGCGACCTCGTCGTTGATCCAGCCCTCGAGCTTGTCCTCGAGCACCGCCGGGAGGACATCGCGGATGATGCCAACGGCCGGGACGCCCTGTTGCTCGGCGAGGTCGAACAGCGCCTTCCCGGGGTTCGTCGAGAACGTACGCAGCGTGGCGACCGCGCTGGCGATCTGCGGCGGGAGCACGGCCTCGACCGTGAAATCGATCCTGGTCTGGAGCTGGTACGGCGACGTCTTCGCCGGCACCGGGTTCTCGGGGGTCCCGCCGTCCTCGTTCGCGTCATCTCCCGACGTGCCGCAGCCAAGCGAGAGGGAGATAGTCAGCAGCGAAGCGACGAGAGCTGTGCGCATGTCCTCCCACACAGCAAGCGCTCGGCCAGTCCGTGGCCTCGTGCAAGTGCTCGTACCTGTGGAATTGCCGCAGTGCATTGCGCCGCAACCATGGTGAGGTCGGACACCGATCGGGTGCCCACAGCCTCGCGCGCGTCCCGCGGGACTCGGGCCCCACGGCTGCCGCTAGCGGGTCGCGGAGAAGGTCGCCGGCGCGTTCCGCAGGCCCTGGCCGACGTTGATCTGCGCCTGCCAGACGCCGGTCATCGCCTCGACGGTACCGTCACGCGTGACCGCGTCGACGAGGGTCGCCATACCGCGTGCGAGCGAGAGCGCGTCGAGCTTCTTCTCGGCGAACCTGGCGTGGACGCGCTCGACAACCTCGTCGAGGCCGCGCTCGCAGATCTCGAGCAGCTCGGGGCGGTGACCGACGCAGTAGCCCCATGCACACTTGTTCGAGATCGTGGTGGCGAGGGCAGGGCAGTTGACTGCCGTGCCGATCAGGCCGCGGATGTCGGTACCGTACGCCGCGCGCGTGTTGGCCTCGAGCGCCTGCCAGACGTACTCGCCGTAGGGCAGCGCGAAGCCGTGCGCGCCGAGCTCGAGGGTCTCGGCGGTCATTGTACAAGTCGTGGTCGCGGTGCGAACCTCGGCATGCAGCGCGGCGAGCGAGAACTGCGCGGCGAGGCCCGCAGGCGCGAGGTCGAGCGTGACGAGCGAGTGGGTCGCGGTCGTGCCATCGATCGCGAGCTCGCTATCGATCGCGAACGTGGTCAGGCTGAGCTCGGCAAGCGCCGCGATGTCGCCCGCGATCTGGGTGATCGGCACGCCGTTGACCGTGACCTTCGCGATCTCGCCGTTGATCCAGCCCTCGAGCTTCTCCTCGACGTACTGGGGCAGCGCGTCGCGGATGTCCTGGACGGCCGAGACACCGGCGTCTTCGGCGGTGTCGAACATCGTGCGCGCGGGGTTCGTCGAGAAGTCGCGAAGGGTCACGACCATGTCGTGCGCGGTCGCGGGCAGCACCGCTTCGACGGTCAGGTCGATCTCGGTGCGCACACGGTAGGTGCCATCGACAACCGGCGTGACCGGGGTCTGCGGCTCGGTATCGGTGTCGGTCTCCGTGGTCGTGTCGGCGGTGTCGATGTCGTCGTCTGCGGGCGCAACGCAACCGATGGTGGTGGCGGCCATGGAAACGACGAGAGCGGCGAGCAGGAAGGCGCTGACGATTCGCATGTCATGACCAACGAGCAAGAGCTTTGCCGAGGTCAGATTGCAGTAAATCCAAACGCTTACGGTAACCGCTGGTGAATGCCGCAGCTCGCCGTGTCAGCTCTCCAGGCCGTTGCGTGGCAACGACCGGCACCGACACCGCCGGCCGATCAGGCAGCGGGTGGCAGGTCGGGGCTGTCCGCGGACACGTCGGGCGGTGGCTCCTCTGACGACCACAGTCCCTCGCGAAGCTGGCGGATCGCGGCGCGCGCGGCGACGACCTGGGCGATCTGCTCGGTCGTGACAAGGCGCAGTCCCTCGATCTCACCGCCGGCCTCGCGGCGCTCGCGCATCGTCCGATCGAGGATCTCGCTGATGCCCTTGTAGAGCGTGTTGCCGGCATTCGACACGAACTCCGAGAGCCGCTTCGCGAAGTCGTCGATGCAGCGATCGAAGTGCGGCTTCATCGCCTCGGCGGCGTTGAGCACTGCTGCGGGGACCTTTTCCTTGGCCTGGACCCGGATGTCGCCCGCGATCTTCGACTTCAGCACGATCGCGAGGATCGGCGCGGCGAGCGTCAGTAGCCCGCCGGCGAGCGCGTTGACGAACAGCATCACCGTCGTGCCGAGCGCACCGACCGCGTAGATGCCGACGTCGTACTTGAAGCTGTCGACCGTGATGTCGACCTGGGTGTCGTTCGGACCGAGCCGCTCCGAGAGCGTCGCCGCGGCGGCCGCGACGTTCTCGTTCGTGATCGAGATGACCTCTTCGGCAAGGTGCTCGAGCATCGCCGCGAGCTTCGCGCCCTCGAGCTCCGCCCACTCCTTGAACTTGTCCTCGATGAAGACCGGCAGGTACGCCTTGACGTCGTTGGCATCGACCGCGTCGATCTGCGACGGCAGCGCGGCCACGAACGCCTTCGCGAACTGCTCGAGGTCGAGGCCGATCTGGTTCTTGATCGACTCGGCGTCGGCATCGATCCGGATGTGCAGCTCGTCGAGCTTGCGCTTCGACGTGTCGAGCTGTTCGCGGACCGCGTTGATCCGGACCTCGAGCTCGCCGATGTCGAGATCGTACGCGTGCATGCGCACGCCGAGGTTGTTCTCGAGGTAGGCGGCGGTGCGGCCGGCGTCGGCGGCGGCGTTGTCGAGGATCACCTGCGCGCGATCGCGGGCGAGGAAGCGCTCGAGGTATGCGAGGAGCTCGGGCATCCCGCTCGCCTTGTCCTGGCTCTTCGCCCAGTCCTTCGCGGACAGCGGGAACAGCACCGGGTCCGGAGTAATCTTCGCGAGCCCGCCGCGCACGTAGTCGATCACCGCGCTCCGCTCGTCGGCCGATAGCATGTCCATCTTGCCGAGCACGAAGATCAGCCGATCGCGCGCGGCCTCGAGGACGCGGCTGCGCAGGAACTCGCGCTCGCTGTCCTTCAGCGCCTGGCCGGCATCGAGCAGGAACACGACGGCGTCGGCGCGCGGCACGTAGCCGTAGGTGACCTCGGCGCGCTGCTCGTTGAGATCGTTGACGCCCGGCGTGTCGACGAGCACGACGTTGTTCTGCAGGAGCTCGCTCGGGAACCCGACCTCGACGTACGAGACCTCGTTCGCGCGGCCGCCGGCGACGGTGACCCACTCCTTGAGCTGGCTCGCATCGAGCGGCTTGCTCTCGCCACCGTTGAGGACCACGCGCGCGGTCGGGCTCGCCGCGTACACGACGTGGTTGATCGAGGCAGTCGTCGGGGTGATCCCGGTCGGCAGGATATCGGCGCCGAGCAGGGCGTTCACGAACGTCGACTTGCCGTGGTTGAACTCGCCGAGCACGACGAGGTGAAACCGCTCGGACTCGAGCTTGGGGATCCGTGTCGTCCGGATGTCGCGCGCGAACGTGATCATGCCGACGCCCTCGGCGACCTCCGCGAGGTGCTTGAAGCGCGCCACGATCTCGCGTTTTGCCTGCTTGTGATGTTCGAGAAGAATCATGGCGCTCCTCAGAAGACCGAGATCAGCTCGCCGACCTGCTTGTCGACGTCGGGGAGGCTGGGCTTGCCGGCTGGATCCTGGCCGGTGACCGATGCGTAGAGCGCGGAGTCCGCAAATAGCCGGAGCGCCTGCACGCGCTTGGGCAGGTAGGGATGCGAGCGGAACATCTCGGCGTAGCGTCCGAGGCCCTTCTTGGTATCGGGCAGCGACTTCAGGTACTCCTCGGCGTTGAACGCGGAACCCTTGTCGAGCCCGAGCTCGAGCTTGACCATCGCGGTCAGCGTCTTGTCGAGGTCGCGCACGGCGAGTAGCGCGGCGCGATCGCAGGTGACCTCGGCGCGGCGTGACCACGCCTGTAGTGTCATGATTGCGGGCTGCACGACCCAGCGCACGAAGAACGCGGCCGAGCTCGTCAGGTAGTGCAGCGCGGTCGCGTAGAGGATGTGTCCGTTCTGGACGTGGCCAAGCTCGTGCCCGATCGCGGCGACCAGCTCGGTCTCATCGAGCTTCTCTGCGAGGTCGAGGTTGACGATCAGGTGCGGTGCATCCTCGGTGCCGAGCACCTTGACCTTGATCGACGAGGTCGGTGCGGCGAACACGATCGGCACCTGCACGCGTAGCGCGAGTCCGGCCGTCTTCGCGGCACGCCAGACCCGCGGGTACTGCTGATCGGTGACCTTGACGGCGGTACCGAGCAGCTCGGTGCGCGCGACGTCGCGCCATAGCCGGGTCGTGGCCTCGAGGGCCATCGTGACCGGTCGCGCGAGCCCGAGGGTGCGGCGGAACTTGCGCTCCGCTGCGAACGCGTATGCCGCGCCCTCTCTCGCAGATTGTTCCATCGAGCCGCGGCGTGCCGCGAGCCATCGCGCGAAGTCGAAGTCGACGCCTACCGACATGCCGGCAGTATAGCGATTCAGCCGGGATCCGCCTCTCCGGTGACCGTTGTTCGCGTCATGCGTTTGATGCGGCGGCGTGCGATCGCGAGACAGCCGAGCCCCAGCAGGACGGCGAACCACAGGGTCGCGAGGCGCGTGAGTAGCGTGGCATCGATGGCGGCGGCGCGGTCGAGCTTCGCCGCACCCTGCACGAGCAGCAGCGTCATCGCGCCCTCGGTGACACCTAGCCCTCCGGGCAGGAACGACAGCGCGCCGGCGATCGTGGTTGCCGCGTAGATCACCATCGCGAGCCCGAGGTCGACCTGCGCTCCCGGAAACGCATTCACGATCCCGGCGAAGCCGATGCACTCCGCGGCCCACGCCGGCAGCGCGATCAGCGTCGCGCCGATCAGCAACTTCGGCCGGCACAGCCCGACCAGCCCACCGTACATCTCGTGGAGCGGCTTGCGGAAGCGGCGGGTCATCTGCGGTCGGGTCACGATATCGATCAGCGCGCGGGTCGGGCGTGGCCACGCGAGCAGCACGAGCCCGAACACGACGAGCGCCACCGCGCCGATCACGAGCGTGGTCTCGACGCCGTAGGCCGCGACGCCGATCACCGCGAGCACGAGCAGCGCGATCAGGTCGGTGACACGTTCGGCGATCACGATCGGCGCGGTCGCCGTGGGTGGGCTACCGTGGAGCTCGCGCAGCAGGTAGCTCTTCACGAGCTCGCCGAGCTTCGCGGGCGTGATCGAGAGCGACAGGCCGGCACCGAACACGAGCGCGCTCGAGCCCGCCGGCACCTCGACGCGCTGATGGCGCAGGTACATCTGCCAGCGCAGGAACCGGATCGCGTAGTTCGCGAGCGCGAGCCCGAGACACAGCACGAACGCGCTCCAGGCAAACCCGGACATCCGAGCGCCAAGCTCCCGGACGTCGCCGGCCATCACGATCGCTGCAACGCCGATCACGGCGATGATCGCGAGCCAGATCCAGCGGCGCACGTCCTGAGGTACCACGTCCGGTGGGGCTATTGACGTCGCGGAGCCCTGCAGCGTAGCGTCACCGCATGAGCAAGCAGCCAGCTTCGGCGAGTATTTTGGTGGTCGACGACGACCCCGAGATCGTGTCCATGCTGAACACGCGGCTCACGGCACGTGGCTACAAGGTCTCGACCGCCAGCGACGGCAACATGGCCCTCGAGCTCGCTCGTCGCGAGCAGCCGGACCTCGTGCTGCTCGATGTCATGATGCCCGGCAAGTCAGGCTGGGAAGTCGCCCGCGCGCTCAAGCAGGATCCGACCACCCAGGCGATCAAGATCGTCATGGTCACCGCGATCGGTGCGCAGGTGAACGAGATCACGTCGCCGCTCTACGGCGCCGATGCCCACGTCGACAAGCCGTTCGAGTTCGAAAAGCTCGAGCGCGTGATCAGCCAGCTCGTGAAGTGATCGTCGCCCGACACCAGGTCGGTTTTTCGGTCAACCAGTCGGTCAACCGGTCGGTCAATCGGACGGTCGGTCGGTCTCCAGGTCGGTCTTCAGGCCGGTCTCCAGGCCGGTAAACCGGTCTCTAGCCGCCGCCGTTGAGCGCTTTCTGTGCCTTCGCGGCCCACGGGCTCTTCGAATCGACGATCGCTTTGATCTGCCGGAGCTTCTGCCGTGCGCCGTCTGGATTCGAGTCGAGCTCGCGCATCGCCGCCGCGTAGATCTCGCCGGCACGCGTTTCGAGAGAATCCCGCACGGCCTTCGTGCTCGCGTTACCGCCGCCGACGCTCTCGGCGGTGCGGACCGCCTTGAACGCGTTCTCGTAGTCCTTGGCGGCCATGAATGACACCGCGGCTCGCGGCGCGACCGTCGCGAGCTTGCTCCGGATCTCGTCGCTGAAAGCCCCACCGGCGCCGCGATCGAGGTTTGCCGCCTTGTTGAGTGCGTCGAACGCCTCGGTCGCCTTGGTCGCCGGCCCCATGCCGAGGTTGTAGTTGCGGCCGACCTGCGAGTACACGGCAGCGACCGACTTGAGGTCCGATCCCTCGCTACCGCCGATCGAGCTCGCCGCGTTGACGAGGAGCGCAGCGGCGTCGGCGAACTTCTTCGCGCGATAGAGCGAGTCGGCCTTCGCCTTGACGTCGCTGGTGTCGCTGGCGGCTGCGGTGCGCTTTGGCGCGCGCTCGGTTCGCTCGGTTCGCTCGGTTCGCTCGGTGACGGTCGGCGTCGGCTTCTCGCGCGTCGGCTTGCGGCGCTCCGGCTTCGGCGGGGTCGGCTTGGTCGCGATGGTCGGCACCGGCCTGGTGGGCTCGGGCCTGGTCGCGATCGTGGGCGCGGGCTTGGTGGGAGTGGTCGGGGGAGTTGTTGTCGGAGGAGTTGTCGTCGGGGGAGTTGTCGTCGGGGGAGTTGTCGTCGGGGTTGCCGGCGCCGTGGTCGGCGGAGTGGTCGACGCGACCGTCGTCGGCTTGGTCGCCACGCTCGGGGTTGGCTTGGTCGCCGAGGTCGGCGCGGCCGACGGCGTCACCGGGGCAGGCGCAGTGGCCCGGTCGTCGTCGATCGGCTCGACCATCGGTGCCGAGGACTTCCCGGGACTCTTCGCCGGTGCGGGAGGCTTCGAGGTGTTCTTGATGATCGCGATCGTCGAGATCGCCGCGAACAGCGCGAGCGCCGCACCGCCGAGCGCGAGCTTGGTGCGCCGCGACAGCTGCGGTGCGACGTACTGCGATGCGCCTGACATCGCACCGACCGCATACGGAGATGGCTGGACGAGCGCGGTCGAAGTCGCGTCTCGCGGGTTGCCGTTCAGCTGCGCGATCTGAACGTGCTGATGCGGCATGTCCGACGCGCTCGGATAGCCAAAGTTGTGGTGGTGCAGCTGGTTCGGACCCTGCCCGGGAAGCGTCGTCGGCAGCTTGTTTGCCAGCGGCGCGACGCCGTTCTGCGATGCCTGCATGTGCGAACGGAGGCCACTACTGTCCCCGAGCAACGTCGGCTGCTGCGCGCCGAGGACGGGTGCTCGGTTGCCGCCGTTCGCCGTGCTGGGCAGCGGCATTGTCGACGCGGGAGTCGGTAGTGGCAGGTTCGGCGGCGGGATCGAGCCCTGAGCGCCATAGCCGTAGCCTGGCGCGGCCGAGGGCGCGCGCGGTCGAGGCAGCGGAGCCGGCGGCGGAATCGTCTTGGCGCGCAGTGGCGGCAGCGGCGCCAGGCGCTGGGCGGGCGTCGCGATGTCATCGCGGATCGGCTTGCCGGCGACCGTCGACGATTCTTCGCCATCGAGGTCGAACGTCGAGTTGAGCGAGTGGCGTGCGGCGCCATTCGGATGGTCGAACCGGAACGTCGTGTTACCGATCTCGATCGTGTCGCCGTTCGCGAGCACGAACGGCTGATCTTCGATCGCGCCGTTGACGACGGTACCGTTGCCCGAGCCGCGGTCCGCGACGACCCACTCGCCAGCCTCGTGACGGAGATCGAAGTGCTTGCGCGACACGGCGATGTCGGTGAGCACGAAGTCGTTGTCGATGCCGCGGCCGATCGTGTAGCTCTTGCCGGGCTTGATCTCGAGCTGCTGACCGGTGTCGTTGCCTTGCGTGATCAAGAGCCGCGCGATCGCGGGCGTGATCATCGACAGCTCGGCCTTCGCGCGCTGGTCGTCCACGGTGGGCTCGTCGAGGCCGGCCCCGTTCGTGTTCGTGACGTTCGTGATGCTGCGACGCGCGGGCTCGTTCACCATCGAGCGAATCTTTTCAGCGACCTCGCCCTGCTCGATCGTCGTGCTGGGCTCGTCCTCCCAGCCAGACTCGAGCGTCGTCTTCTCGTTGTCGTTGTCGCCGTCGAATTCCTCTGCGGACGCAAGGGCAGGAGCTTTCGGCACCACGTGCGCAGATACGCGCAGTGGCGCTCCAGAGTTAGGAGCCCGGCCCATCACGGTTAATTGTACGGGGCCCAACCCTGGTGATCAATGACAGCTCCTGCGAGGTGTCCTACCTTTCCCGCCATGAAGATCCAGGTCGTCAAGGCCGGCACCGTCGAGCACATCGACCTCGTCCCCAGCAAGATCATCGGTATCGGCGTCAACTATCGCGCCCACGCCGTCGAGATGGGAAAGGGGCTGCCCGAGGAGCCCCTCATGTTTCTCAAGCCACGCTCGGCGATCATCGGGGATGGCGACGCGATCGAGCGCCCCGCGGGCTACGAGCGGGTCGATTACGAGGGCGAGCTCGGCGTCGTGATCGGCACGCGCGCCAGCCGGATCTCGCGCGAGCGCGCCCTCGACGTCGTGCTGGGACTGACCTGCGTGAACGACGTCACCGTGCGCGATCTCCAGAAGCGCGACGGTCAGTGGACGCGTGCCAAGGGCTTCGACACGTTCTGCCCGATCGGGCCGCGCATCGTCGCGGGGCTCGATCCGGCGAACCTCCGCATCATCACGCGGGTCAACGGCGAGATCCGCCAGGACTCGTCGACCGCCGATCTGATCTTCGATGTCCCGGCGATCATCGCGTTCGTCACCGCGCACATGACGCTCGAGGTCGGCGACGTGATCTCGACGGGAACGCCATCGGGCGTCGGCAACCTGACGGTCGGCGACACGGTCGAGGTCGAGATCGAGAACATCGGCGTCCTGCGCAACACCGTGAAAGCGCGCGCGTGACGCCATGACGACTCCGATCGAGCCGATCATCATCGGGCTCGGCGGCAACATCGGTAGCGAGGTCGCGATCACCGCACGGTTCCAGCGTGTTCGCGATGCGCTCGCCGAGCTCGGCGAGCTACGAGCAGCACCGCTCTATCGCAGCGCGCCGATCGGGCCGGCGCAGGATCCGTATCTCAACAGCGCGCTGTGGCTCCGCGTCGACCTCGAGCCGGTCGCGCTGCTCGCGGTGATGCAGGAGCTCGAGCATCTGCTCGGTCGCGATCGCGATCGCGAGGTGCGGTGGGGGCCACGGCTGATCGATCTCGATCTGCTGGTCTGGGGCCAACGCGTGATCCGAACCCCCGAGCTTGTCGTGCCACACCCGCACCTCGCCGAGCGCCGATTCGCACTGGCGCCGCTCGTCGATCTCGTCGGCGAGATGGTGATCCCCGGCATCGGTCCGGCCCGCGCTGCGCTCGCGCGGGTTGCCGATCAACCGGTCGAGCAGATCGCCCAGCGCTGGTGATCAGCGCGCGAGCTTCGCGAGGTTCGTGCGATGGGTGTAGACAAGCAGCGCGGTCGTCATGCACGCGAGCGCGGTGTACGGACCATCGCCGCGCGCGACGAGCAGCCCGCTGATCGCCGCCATCCCGGCGAGTGAGCCGAGTGCGGGGACCCGCGTGATCCGCCAGATCACGACGAACACCAGCACAGCGATCCCCGCGAGATACGGCGCGATCGCGAGGAACACCCCGAACGCGGTGGCGACGCCCTTGCCGCCCTTGCCGCCGAGGAAGGGCGAGAAGCAGTGACCGAGGATCGCGGCGCCGCCGGTCAGCGCGACGATCGAGGGCCAGCCGCAGTAGTGCAGCGCGAGGAACGTCGGCAGCGCGCCCTTGCCGGCGTCGAGCAAGAGCACGATCAGGCCGGTCCGGACCCCGAGCACGCGAGCGACGTTGGTCGCGCCGATGTTGCCGCTGCCGTGCTCCTGGATCGTGACGCCTCGGCGTCGCGCGATCAGCACGCCGAACGGGATCGCGCCGGCGACGAAGCCGCCGAGGACAAGGCCGATCATGCCGACGGGCCAGAGGGACATACCGGCAGCTTGGCTCACGGAGCGGCGGTCCACCAGCGCCGCACCTGCTCGAGGACCGACGTGCGGGGGAGCCCGGTCGGCAGCGTCTCGAGAAACACCCGGCCGTAGTTGCGGGTGACGATCCGGCCGTCGAGGATCGCGACGATCCCGCGGTCGTCGCGGCGGCGGATCAGCCGGCCGAACCCCTGCTTGAGCGCGATCGCCGCAGCAGGCAGCTGGATCGTCTCGAACGGATCGCGGCCGGTCTCGGCACATGCCGCCATCCGTGCGGCGATCAGCGGATCCGTGTGTGGCGAGAACGGCAGCTTGTCGATCACGACGAGCGACAGCGCATCGCCGGGGACGTCGACGCCTTCCCAGAACGAGCTCGTGCCGAGCAGCACGGCGTTCGGCGTCGCGCGAAACTTGTCGATCAGCGTCGCGCGGGGTGCCTCGCCCTGGACCAGCCGCGGATAGGGCAGGTCGGCGAGCCGGATCGTCGCCTCGCGAAGCGCGCGATGACTCGTGAACAGCAAGAACGCGCGGCCCTGTGTGATCGCGAGCAGCTCGCGGGTGCGCTCGGCGGCAGCCTCGGAGAACCCGTCGGCGACGGCAGGAAGATCGCGCGGGACGTACAGCATCGCCTGGCGCTCGTAATCGAACGGCGATGACACCAGCAGCTCGTCGACCTCGCCGGCGCCGTCGAGCCCGAGCCGCGTGCATGCGTACGCGAACGTACCGGCGGCAGCGAGCGTCGCCGACGTGAAGATCGGCGTGGGTCCCGCGCGCACGACGTGCCGGCGCAGCAGATCCGAGACGTCGATCGGCGACGCCGTGAGGAACGTCCCCGACGCGCGCACCTCGCCCCAGTAGACGTGGCTCTTCTGGCGTTGCTCCGCGATCATCGCGAGATCGTCGCGAACCTCGCGCGCGCGGCGGGCAAGGCTCGTCAGCGATGCGCGGGCGCCGGCCTCGCCGGACGGCGACTCGTGATCGTCATCGGGCGAGGGCTCGCTCTCGGCCTCCGCGGCGCGGGCGAGATCTTCGAGGGCGCTATCGAGTCGAAACCACGCGTGCTGGCGCTCGGGGTGATCGAACAGCCCGTCGGGCAGCGGCATCCGGCCACCGTCGTCGCGGGAGAGCAGCGCGGCCCGAAGCTGCGAGAACATGCCGATGCCGGCACGCTCGACGGTCTGGATAACGTCGACGCCTGCGCGGCCCGTCCACAGCGGCATCTGCGAGAGCGCGAGGTGGGCGTCGCGCACGAGCTCGGCGAGCTTGTGAGTCGAGATCCGCGCGCCGAAGTGCTCGGTCGCGACGTCCTCGAGCTGGTGCGCCTCGTCGAAGATCACCGCGTCGTGATCGGGCAGCACGCGGGCACCGGGGTGCGCGGCGCGGAGCACGCGATCCGCGAAGTAGAGGTGGTGGTTCACGAGCACGAGCTGCGCGCTCTCGGCGAGCCGGCGAGCCTGGGTGACGAAGCAGCGCTCGAAGTACGGGCAGCGCGGGCCGACGCGCGCGTCGGGCGTGGTCGTGGCCTCGGCCCAGAGCGGCGCGGATTCGGCGAGCCACTCGACCTCGGCGCGATCGCCGGTCTCGGTGTAGCTCGACCAGTCGAGCAGCGCGGCGACCGAGACATCATCGGGGGCGACGCTGATCCCCGCCGCGTCGCGGCCGGGCGTTGTCCGAATGCTCGCGGCGAAGCCGCTCGCGGGGTCGCGGTCGTGCGGCATCTTGATGCTCGCGGCGAAGTCGCTCGCGGGCATGCGCTGCGGCGCACGCGATGACAGCTCGGCGAGCTTGCGACGACACGCGTAGTTCGCGACGCCCTTGAGCACGACCGCCGAGAACGGGCGCGCGAGGATCGATCGCAAGAGCGGGATGTCGTGGCGCGCGATCTGATCCTGCAGCGCGCGCGTACCGGTCGACACCACGACGCGCTTGCCAGACAGCAGCGCGGGGACGAGATACGCGAGCGTCTTGCCAGTCCCGGTGCCGGCCTCGACGATCAGCGGCCGCGCCTCGTCGAGTGCGCGTGCGACCGCCGCGGACATCGCGCGCTGCTCGTGTCGATCTTCGTAGTGCGGGATCGCACGCTCGAGGCCACCGCCTGGCGCGAGGAGGCCGCCAGCCCCCTCCAGATCGATCACTCGGTGCCCTTGCGACGTCCGGCCTTCTCGGCGTGTCCGCTCGTTCCGAACCGCCGCTGGAGCTCGGCGAAGACCGCCTCGACGGGGATGTCGCGCGCGGCGAGACCGACGAGCACGTGGAACAGCAGATCCGCGGTCTCGTGGACGACCTTGTCGGTCGCGCCGGCGGGCAGCTCGGCCGCGAGCTCGCCCTGCTCCTCTGCGATCTTCGCGAGGATCTTCGGCATCCCGGCCTCGAGCAACGAGCGCGTGTAGCTCTTCTGCGCGGTCGCACTGCGCCGACTCTCGACGATCCGCGCGAGCTGGGTGACGATCTGCGCGCCGCCGAATGCCGGGACACCATCGTCATCGCCACCCTCGTCGGTCGCGAAGAAGCAGCTCGTGGTGCCGGTGTGACACGCCGGGCCGGCCGGGCGAGCGAGCGCGAGGATCGCGTCACGGTCGCAGTCGATCCGCAGCTCGACGAGCGCGAGCGTGTTGCCGGACGTCTCGCCCTTCTTCCACAGCGATTGCCGCGAGCGCGACCAGAAGTGGATCTCGCGGGTCTCGCGCGTGAGCCGCAGCGCATCTGCATTCATCCACGCGAGCATCAACAGTGTCCCGGTCGTCGCATCCTGGACGACACACGGGACCAGCCCGCGCTCGTCATACACCGGCTCGACGACAGGCATGGCGCTACGTTCGCCAGCACGGATCACCATGTCAACTTCCGGCGACCACTGCCGCGACCGAGCCAGAGAACTTTCCCCAGACGCGAAGCGGCTGGCGGGCGCGAAGCGGACGCGGGGG
>JACCTC010000149.1 GCA_013812655.1 Deltaproteobacteria bacterium
GGCTCGGAGTACCAGAGCAGCGTCGCGAGGTCCTGGCCTTCCCGCTCCTTGGCATCCTTCCTCGCGCTGTCGAATCTGCGCTGCTGCGCTGCAAGAGATCGGTTTGGTGCCACCCTCGGCCACTCGAGCGTCGACAGCGCGTGCGGCTGGAGCTGCTCACCCTGGAGTGGAATCGGTCCGACCTCGAACGCGTAGCTCGGTGGTGGCAGCGAGGCGGTCGACGACGGTTCGGTCGCGGCGGGTGCGCGCGTCCCGCCGCACGCAAGCGTCAAGGCGATGACGAGGCTCATCGCGGTCATCGTGATCGGATACATGATCGTCCTTTCCGAGATCTTCATTCTTTGTGACGAGAGCACTCACTGCGGAAGCTATTGCCAATCGCACGCGCGCGCATTCGTCGAGGACGTGTTTGTCGCCGCGACGATGGTGCCGGTTCGGTCCACGAGGGCGGTGCGCTTGATGTTACTTCTGGACGAGCTTCAGCATATACGCGTCGATGTCACGGAGATCGTCGGCGATCATTTCGGCGCAAATTGGGCGCAAATTGCCCACGCGAGCGGCGTCGCACCCCGCGAAGCGGGATCCCGACGTGATCGGATCAGGATGCCCGGCGCACCTCGCGTTCGAACGGAATCACGAGGACGCTGCGGCGACAGTGCTCGACGATACGCTCGCTCGTGTGATGACTTCGCAAACGCAGACGTCCCGAGCCTATCGGGTGCCCGACGGCAACCACATCGGCATTGCGCCCGTTCGCGACCTCGAGGATGGCATCGACGGTGCGGTCGGACCGAACCACGACGGCCTCGACGTCGTCGCCGGCCTCCGCCGCGAGCGTCTGTAGTCGCGCGAGCTTGGCATCGGCTGCAATCTGCGCGAGCCAGTTCGCGGATACGTCGGAACGGGTCGCCTCGAGCGGAGCGGCGAGCCGACACGTCGCCGGCGCATTGTGGACGAACGTCGCTGAACGACGCAGCGCTTGCGCGAGCGGACGACATCTCGAGAGCACGGGATATCGGAGGTCGAGCATGTCGGTCGCGACGACGACATGGCCCTCGGGCACAGGGTCGCGTGCGACGAGCACGGGGCGACCCAACGCATCCGACACCGCGGTAGCCAGTCCACCGGCGGTGTGGTTCGACGGGTTCATTACCACGAGCACTGGATCGGCGGCTTTACCGACGCTGACCGCGACCTCACACGGCGCGCCCTGGCGTACGACGATCTCGATGCCGTGCGGCACGACGAGAAGGTCGAGTCGCGACATCAGCCGTACGAGCTGGGCACGTGTTCGCTCCTCCACGCGTTCCCCCGAAGCCACCGCTCCGACGACGAGAAGGTCCGAGCTCAACTTTCGCGCGAGGGTGATCGCGCGGTCCAACGCGACGAACGGGGTGCGGCCCTCGTCGAGGGTCAGCATCACGACCGGACGCTTGGCCGGCAGTGCTTCTTCTTGGGTTGTGCTTGTCGCTTGCTGGTTACGCATGTCACTCGTAGCTTCACCGAGCGTGCCAGCTCGGCTGAAACGCAGTGATTCCAGACGCATAGGTTCCTGACGGTGCCGACTGTCGTACCGCGAGGTAACCCCCCGCCCCCAACCCGCGATCCCCTTGGGACCTCGCGTCGGAAGCATCGGTAACACGCAATGGTTCGACCGGTTGGAATCACGAGCTCCCTGGTCACACGTAGTTGTGCTTCCACCGCACGGCGAGCGCTGGAGCACGGCGAAGCGCCAGGTTTGGGGCTCCACGATGCGCTCGCAGCACATGCCCGCTGATCATCGGCTCGGCGGGACCCTGCATTCACTAGCGCAGCGCGCGGCGGCCGGTGCCGATCAGCTCGAGGAGCGCGCGCCTGAACGGGGCCTTGGCGTCGAGCATCCCGATCATCGCCGCGGCCCCCAGGCGCTGGCGCCACAGCAGCAGGATCTTCGCCGGCAGGCCGACGCCGCCGGACGCCAGAACGCGGCCGGTCGTCTCGGCGAGCTCGCGCGCGTATGCGGGCGACCAGTGGAAGTCGCCGTGGGTGAACAGCGGCGCGGCGAGCATGCGCTCCCAATCGCGGTGCGCGTTGCTCGCCATCGTGTCGGTGCGGCGCAGGAGGCCGGACTTCGCGAGTCCCATGCGGAAGCGCTCGGCCGCCTTCTCGAAGTCATCGTCGAGGAGGCCCCACCACAGCTCGCGGTCGGCGTCGCGCACCGCCTCGGGCAGCTCGAGCGAGCAGCCAAAATCGAGGCACCAGACGAGCGCGTGGCCGTCGGCCTCCTCCTCGACGAGGAAGTTCCCCGGGTTCGGATCAGCGTTGACGAGCCGGTGCAAGATCGCCGAGCCCCACACGAACTCGTAGATCGCGGTCGCCGCCTGACTTCGTAGATCGGGCGTGCCGGTCGACGCGGTGTCGACGATCGTCCTGCCGCGCGCGCGCGTCATCGTCAGCACGCGTGCCGATGACAGCTCGTCGATCACGCGCGGGAACCGCAGCGCGTGATGGCCAGCCCACGCGGTCGCGAACCGCTCCTGCGCCGCGGCCTCGGCCCGGTAATCGAGCTCGCCGCGGACCGCATCGGCGAGCGCGACGAGCGAGCTCTCGTCGAGGCTGCGCCCGATCTCCGAGCCTGCGAGCTTGCGCACGAACGCGGTGTCGTCGAGATCCGCGCGCAGCGCATCGGCGACGCCCGGGTACTGGACCTTGATGACGACGTCGGTGCCGTCTCGCAGCTTCGCGGCGTGGACCTGGCCGAGCGAGGCTGACGCGAGCGGCGAGGGATCCCAGTGCGCGAACAGCGCCTGTGGAGCCCTGCCGAGATCGTCCTCGATCACCTTCGCGATCGCGCCCGCGGATACTGCCGGTGCGTGATCCCAGAGGCCGCCGAGCACGTGGCGCGCGGCCGCAGTCGCCCCGCTGCGCCCGCCGAGCGTGGCGCCCGGATCGTACGCTGCGAGCTGCGCGACCTTCGCGAGCCCACCCTTGAGCCGCCCCGCCTGCGCCGCGAGCACGCGCGCGGCTTCCTCGTCGACGACGTGATCGTCATCATCCGAGCCCGTCGGATCGGTGGTGACGATCTGCTTCGCGCGCGCCCACATCCGCGCCCAGCCAACGCGACGCTCGGCGCTCCTGCGATCGTCGCCCACTAGTCCCCGCCCAGCATCGGCATCCGGACCGGTCCAGACTCGTCGCTCCAGAACAGCTCGACGCGGTTCTTGCCGGTCTTCTTCGCTCGATAGAGCGCGCGATCCGCCTTGCGAACGAGATCCTCGCCGTCCTTGGCCTTGCTCTCGGGATACGACGCGATGCCAAACGAGGCTGTCACGGCGAGCACCTTCGGCGGCTCGGAGTCGGTGGTGACGCGGATGTCGGCAACCGCCGCCCGGATCCGCTCGCCGACGTTGTAGGCGGCGACCATCTCGGTGCGCGGCAGGATGAGCGAAATCTCCTCGCCGCCGTAGCGCGCGGCCGTATCGACGCCGCGCATCTGAGCCTTGACCACGTTCGCGATGGCTCGGAGGACACGGTCGCCGATCAGATGCCCGTGCTCGTCGTTCAGCATCTTGAAATCGTCGACGTCCATCATCACGACCGAGAACGGTGTCTTGTACCGCTTCGAGCGCTCGATCTCCTCGTCGATGCGGGCGTCGAAGTAGCGCCGCATGAACAGCCCGGTCAGGCCGTCGACCATCGCGAGCTCGTAGAGATGTGCGTTCTGGAGCGCGGCCGCGATCTGCAGGCCAAGCGACTCGAGCAGGCGCTGGTGGTCATCGCGGAACACGCCGGCGCGCGTCGACTGCACGGCGATCACGCCCTCGCACCCGCCATACATGAACAGCGGGACGCCGAGCCACGCGCGAATCCCGCCGGCATCGTCCATCGCGACGTCCGTGGTCGCGAGGTCATCGATCCGACGCGCCATCCCGCGCGACATCACCCAGCCTGCCATCCCTTCGTCCTCGGCCATCGGCTGCCGGAAGAACCGGTCGCTGAGCCGGTCGAAGCCGTCGAGCACGAAGCCCTGCTCGCCGCCCGCACGCCGGTGCACGAGCGCGACCGCCTCGGCCTCGGGGATCGCTTTACAGGTCTCCCGCGCCACTGCCTCGACGAGCTCCTCGAGCTGCAGCGAGGCCGACAGCCGGCGGGCCGTGCCGTTGAGGATCTCGAGATCGTGCACCCGCATCTCGAGCTGCTTCTGGGTGCGCGACAGCCGCGAGAACACGAGGTTGATCAGCAGATACGTCAGCGACAGCAGCAGGAATCCGAGCGGCTGCTCCGGGTCGTAGAGCAGCACGAGGACGACGCCGATCGGCATCAGCGAGGTCTCGGCGACCACGCCGGGCAGCGCGAGCTCGGTCACGTACGTCCGCCAGCTGCGGCCGAGCAGCCGGAGCCGGACGCCTTGAATCGCGTAGTGGGTGACCAGGAGCAGCGATGCGATCGAGACGACCTGGATCGCGACGTCGATCGCGTCGGGCCGCGTGGTCATCGGAAGCTGCGCCCCGAACGCCGCGCCGCACAGCACGACGAGCCCGCCGCTCATGCCGCCGAAGTACAGGACGTAGCCGAGCTCGGTGAACCAGCTCCCGGGGTCGACCTGCCGGTGCTTGCGCGCGACCAGCAGCCGGACCGACGCATCGATCGTCAGCGCGACCGCGACGATCCGGCCGGCGGCGACCGAGCCGACGCAGACCGCGGCGGCGACGTAGTACGCGGAGTCGAGCGACAGCACGCTGCCCTCGACGGGCCGGAACGCGAGCGCGCGCGCCGCGAGGATCACGATGACGAACAGCGCGATCCACGGCGCAGCCGTCATCTCCGGTTCCGGCAGCACGTTTGCTGCCGGTAGCCCGAGCACCACCCCCCAGCCCAGAACACCGAGGGCGATCGTGAACCAACGCGCCACAGCGCGTACTTAACGCACTTGGCTGCCCGAAAGCCCACCATCAACGGGTGCTGCGTCGAATCACCAGCCGCGGGCGCGATCGCCCGACAGGCGCCCGCGGGTGTCGACGACGACCGAAAAACAAGAAGCCCCGCCAGCAATGCCGGCGGGGCCTCTCGGGGTGGTTGTTCGCTAGATGTCGATGATCATCACACCACGCTCGGACTCTTCGCGTGGCGGTGTCACCGTCGGCCGGGGGCCAGTATCACGAGGCCGAGGAACGGGCATTTCCGCGTGCCCGCGTTCGGACTCGCGACGCTTTTCCTCTTCCTTCTTGAGGATCTCTTCGATAATCCAGGGATCCAGCATGGCGGACCGCCTTTCACGGGTCGGGGTCGGAAGTGCCAGGAACTGACCTGAGCTAGTCTTAACGAATGCTTGCTACGTAGCTCCTGATATATCCCAGTGCAACCTGCGGGCCTTTGGACTCTGAATCCCGCGTCTTCATTCTAACGCATGGGAAAACACGAGGCTGCACTTCTTGCGTACGATTTCGTCACGCTGCGAGATCGCTCACGACGCGTAAACGTCGAGGCAGTGGTCACATCCTGAGACCTCACAGCGGGGTCACTGGACCTCGCTGACGCGCCGAGACGTCACCGTTTGCCGAGGGGCGCCGCAGGCTTGGCGGTGGTGCGTAGCGCCTTGACCTTTTTGCGTGGCACCGGTGACACCTTACGCGCCTGACTGGTCGAGCAGGTGGGCAATTCACCACATCGGTGGCACCTCGACTCGCCAGCTCGCTCCGGAGGCTTCTCAGTTCTTCGCCTCCGCTTCGCTCTGGTCGTGTGCTTCGCACGCCCGGGCGCTGCGCGCCCGCTGCGCGTCCGGTGCTAGTGCTTCGCCTCCGCTTCGCTCCGGCTCGACTGCCGCTCGCGTGCTTCGCACGCCCGGTCGCTAGTTCTTCGCCTCCGCTTCGCTCCGGCTCGACTGCCGCTCGCGTGCTTCGCACGCCCGGTCGCTGCTTCGCTCCGGCTCGACTGCCGCTCGCGTGCTTCGCACGCCCGGTCGCTGCGCGCC
>JACCTC010000164.1 GCA_013812655.1 Deltaproteobacteria bacterium
GGTGGAAGTGGCTCGGTTGGCGGTGGCGGCGCGATCAGCGGCGGAGCAGGCGGCGCCGTCGGCGGTGGAACGCCAGGCGCCGATACAGGCGGCACGGTCGGTGGTCCCGGTGGCGGCATCGTTGGTGGTGGTGTCGGCGGCGCGACGGGCGGCGGCGCGATCGGTGGCGGCGCAGCGAGCGCGGGCATCTCCGGCGACGGCGGTGGCGCCGTTTCAGACGGCGGCATGCCTGCCGGTGGCGCTGGTGGTGGAGCCGCGGCTGGCGTGCCTTCCGGAGGTGTCACGTCCGATGTTGGCGGTGGAACGCCAGATGTTGCGAGCTCCGGTGGCGGTGCCGGCGGTCGCGTGACCGGCGCGGCAGATGCGGGCGGCGTCGGCAACGTCGACGGCGGTGCGAACGCTGGCGGCGCGGCGAACGTCGGCGGTGTAGCGGGTGGCGGCATGGCCACGCCCGATGCCGCGGGCTCCGCAACGATCGGCGCAGGCACTGGCGTCAGCGGAGTGTCGAGCAGCACGAGCGTGGACACGTCAGGCACGCCGAGCGTCGGTGATGCGCCAGGCGATGTGACGCGCCAGGCATCCGATGCGCAGTTCCAGGCTGGCCCGACCTCGGGTGAGGCCGGCATCGTTCGCGAGGTCGGTCCCGACGGCAAGGCGATCGCGAAGGGCGGCGCGGTCGGTGTCACCGAGCGCAACCTGCCCGGCGAATCGGATGTCGATGCGGGCGGTCGCCAGGTCAAGGGTGCACAGCTCGACCAGCAGTTCGAGGCGCGCGCCGCCACCAGCGCGAGTGTCGATGGCGCCGTCGAGACGACCGGCTACAAGGACCCAGTCAGCGAGGTTGGCCGCGCCGAGCAGCTCGAATTCAACCAGCGCGATTCGGCGGTCGCCCGCGCGGACGTCGCGACCGAGCCGGTCGATGAAGCACGCCGGACGGCCGCGAACCCGAGTGGCGCGGCATCCGCGCAGGTCGGCACGCGCACCGGTGTCGACGCAAACGCGACGCGCTCGGACGCCGACGAGGTCGCGAGCACGGTGCGCAATCCGGAAGGCGCCGCGGAATCACGTGCGCAGGCCCGTATCGACGACGAGAAGCGCGATGCGGCGGCCTCCGCGAAGGTCGATGTCAACGTCTCGAGCTCCGGTTCGGCGTCGACGTCGAGCACGACGACGAAGCCCGGCGACAAGAAGTAACGCGGCACCTCGTCCGAGAACCTTGGATCATCGCGCGGCGCCGAATTGGCCCGCCGTGCGTTGACCGCGGCGAGCCATGTTTCTACGATTCATGCGCGTTCGTCCCAGTGGCCGAACCGTGGGAAAGGAAAGGTCTCTCGCCGGTGGACGAGGAAGCCCTCATTGCGTGGCAAGACGTGTTGGATGCGGTCGCTGCAGGGCGTCCGAGCGAGGCCGGTTGCCCATTTTGCAACCATCGTCCGCTGACGATCGAGGAAGTCGACTTCTCGACCCGGATCTCGTGCAGCAAGTGCAAGAAGTTCATCCAGGGTCGCTTCGCTCCGTAGCGCGCCGCGCGAAACTGCACGATGGCGAACGATCGCGACTTTCTCGGTAAGGGGCTTCGGTTTCCGGTGTCCGTGAACCTCAATGGCGGAGTCTCGAGCTCTGCCCTCGAGGAGAACGTCCGGCAATCGATCTTCATCATCCTTGGCACGGCACCTGGCGAGCGCATCAATCGCCCCGAGTTCGGCTGCCGGATCCATGACCTCATGTTCGCTCCGAACAACGACATCACCGCGGCGCGCGCGGAGGTGTACTGCGAGGAAGCGATCTACAAGTACGAGCCGCGCATCGAACAGCTCGTGTGTCGTGCGATGCCCAACGCCGATCAGCCGAATCGGCTCGACATCCGCATCGAGTACGTCATCGCCGGCAAGAATGACAAGCGGAACCTCGTGTTCCCGTTCTACCTGCGCAACGAAGATGACGAAGACACGGGCTCCGCGAACGGCGCGAACGGCGTCTGATCTCTCCAGTCCAATCACAGCCAACCATGATTCCACCGCCGAAGCTCGACGACCGCACCTTCCACGACATCGTCGAGGAAGCCATCTCGATGATCCCGCGCTACGCGCCGGAGTGGACGAATCACAATCCGTCGGATCCCGGAATCACGCTGATCGAGCTCGCGGCGTGGATGACCGACCTCCTGATCTATCGGCTGAACCAGGTCCCCGACAAGAACTACGTCGCGTTCCTCAACCTGCTCGGTATCAAGCTGCGACCACCGCGTGCGGCGAAGGCGCTGACCCGATTCGCGCTCGTCGACGCGGCAACGAAGCAGCGCGTGCCCCGTGGCACCCAGGTCTCGACCCCGCAAGCAACCGAGGAGCACACGGTCACGTTCGAGACCGCGCGCGACGTCGTCATCACGAAGGCCGTGCCCGATCGCTGCTTCTCGTACTACGACGAGGCGTATTCCGAGAACAGCCGCTACATCGATCCGAAACCGGGCAGCGGCGACGGCGCGTTCGAGGTGTTTGCCGGTGCGCAGCGCATCGAGCGGTACATGTATCTCTCCGATCCGCGGTTCGCGAACACCGGTGACGCCGCGCTGCTGCGCATCTACCTCGGCACGCCCGAGCGCGGGAACCGCGATCTCGCGCGTCTCCTCGAGTGGGAGTACTGGGAAGGTTCGCGCTGGAAGGATCTCGAGGCCGCGCAGATCGAGGTCGATCGCGGCGAGGTCGCGTTCCTCGGCCCGCTCCGGTTCGAGCCGACCACGGTCAATCACATCGAGGGGCTGTGGATGCGCGGCCGCCTCGCCGAGGTGCCCGACTCGCCCGAGGACACCGAGATCGATACGGTGCGCGCGCGCGTCGAGGTCGTGGGCGAAGGTATCTTGCCGACGCACGCGTACGCGAACCTCGACAACAACGCGTACCTGACCCTCGACCTCGGCAAGAACATCTACCCGTTCGGCAAGGAGCCGAAGGTCGACAACATCCTCTACCTCGCGTGCGACGAGCTGCTGCAGACCGCCGACGCGTACATCTCGATCGAGATGCTGCTCGCGGACTCGAGCGTGATCCCGCGGCCGAACCCGAGCGACCAGCTCGTGCTCGCGTTCGAGTACTGGGATGGCAAGCGCTGGCGACATCTCGGCAGGTCGGCACCGAGAGGGGCACTGCCGGGCGCCGGCGACGAGCTCGGCTTCCATGACGACACCAAGGCGCTCTCGCAGTCGGGGACCGTCAGCTTCCGCCGGCCCAAGGACATGGCCGAGCTCGAGGTCAACGGCGTCGCGAAGCGGTGGATCCGCGTCCGCATCGAGAAGGGCGACTTCGGCGAGCAGGGCTCGTACACGCTCGAGTCCGACAAGTGGTTGTTCAAGGACGAGCGCCCGTTGCGGCCGCCCGCGCTGCGCTCGCTGACGTTCCGCTACCGCGAGGACTACCGCGATATCCGCCACGCACTTGCGTTCAACGACTTCCAGTTCACGGATGTCACCGAGGTCGCGCGCACCGAGTTCACGATCTTCCAGCCGTTCCAGGCCAAGCCCGACGAGTCGCCGGCGCTCTACCTCGGCTTCACCGTCAAGCCGCCGAACGATCCGCTCGGGCTCTACTTCCACCTCGAAGAGGAGCTCGGGCTCGGCGCGCTGCCGACCGACGAGGCCGAGGTCGCGACCAGCGAGCTCGAGAAGTACGAGAACATGCGGCGGCTGTCGTGGGAGACCGGACAGCGCGTGGTCTGGGAGTACTGGGACGGTCGCGAGTGGGAACCGCTCGCCGTCGACGACGAGACCCACGGCTTCACGAGCTCGGGCTTCGCGTTCTTCCTCGCGCCCGACGACTGGGTGGGGTCGAGCAAGTTCACCGAGGAGCGGTTCTGGCTGCGCGCGCGGCTCGAGCAAGGTGGCTACGTCAAGCCGCCGCGGATCCGGATGATCGTGACGAACTCGATCGACGCCTACAACGTCGAGACGGTTCGCAACGAGACGCTCGGCAGCTCTGACAGCTCGCCGATGCAGCACTTCAAGTTCCTGCGTGGGCCACTGCTCGATGACGAGGTCGTCGAGGTCCGCGAGCGCCAGAAGCCGCCGGTCGAGGAGCTCTCCGACCTCGGTGCAGATGCGTCGCGGCCCGTCGATTTGGACAACTCGCAGAGTAACGAGGTGTGGGTCCGCTACAAGCGCGTCGACAGCTTCTTCGCGTCGGGGCCGCGCAGCCGTCACTACACGCTCGACTACGTCACCGGCGTCATCACGTTCGGCGACGGCCGGCGCGGCATGGTGCCGCCCGAGGGCAAGAATAACATCCTGACGCCGACGTATCGGATCGGTGGCGGTTCGCTCGGCAATGTGAACGCCGGCTCGCTGACGTCGCTCGGCCGTGCGCTGGCATACGTCGAGGCCGTCACCAATCCGTTGTCGGCGATGGGCGGCGCCGATCGCGAGTCGATCGACGAGGCCAAGAACCGCGCGCCGTACACGATCAAGAGCCGCGATCGCGCGGTCACGTCCGAGGACTACGAGATGCTGGCGCTGCGCGCATCGACGACCCTCGCGCGTGCACGGTGTGTCCCGGATCGCTCGAACCGCGGGCACGTGACCCTCGCGCTCGTCCCCAAGGGTGAGCTGCGTGGCGAGGAGCTGTTACGTCGCCTCGTGCCCTCGAACGAGGTGCTGCGGTTCGTGAAGCGCTACCTCGACGAGCGCAAGCTGGTCGGCACGGTGCTGAACGTGGTGCGCCCCCGTTACAAGGACCTGTCGCTGCGGGTCGTGCTGATCCGCCGCTCGGTGGGCACGTCGGATCGGCTGCGCAAGGACATCGAGGTCAAGCTGCGCCGAAATCTCCACTCGCTCGTCGGCGGCAAGGACGGCAAGGGCTGGGAGTTCGGTCGTCCCGTGCTCAAGGCCGAGCTGATTCATCTCGTCGAAGGCGTACCCGGCGTTGAAGGCGTCGACGCCCTCGAGATCCGCGACGAGTATCGCAACGTCATGGTCGAGCACCTCCGGCTCGACGACGACGAGCTCCCGTTCCTGGTTCACGTTCACGTCGCGGAGAAGGTCCGCGACGACATCCGGTAAACGCATAGATGGCGACCGAGCTCCTCAACCGCCGCGTGGTGCGCGTCCCCGATGTCATCGGGCGGCCGCTCAACAAGGCGCACATCGTCCTCGAGGACGCGGGGCTCTCTCGGATCGTCACGCTCTACCGCGAGAGCTACGAAGATCGCGACACCGTGCTCGAGCAACGTCCGGCGCGCGGACAGATGGTCTACGAGGGTACCGAGGTCACGATCTGGATCGCGCGACGCGGGTACCTCGAGAACCTGCCGGCGATCTACCGGCGCTCCGACGCGGTCGGTCGCAACCTCGTGCGTGACCTGTGCTTCGTGTTCGAGCACATGTTCGATTCGGTCGAGGTCAACCTGACCGATGGCTGGCGGTTCTACGATCCGCACGTCGCGCCGCAGGACTTCCTCGACTGGCTCGCGGGATGGACGGCGTTCACGCTCGATCTCGACTGGCCCGACACCGAGAAGCGCGCGCTGATCAAGCGGGCCGTCGACCTCTACCGGATCCGTGGGACCAAGCGCGGCCTCTCGCTGTTTCTCAAGCTGTTCACCGGGCACGAGCCGGACATCGACGAGAACACGTGGCCGTTCAAAGGATTCCGCGTCGAGGCCGACGGTGCCGAGGCCGGCGCGCGAGTCGGGCTCGATTCGGTGATCCTGCCCCCCGTCGATCTCGCGCACTGCTTCGTCGTCACGATGCCGGTGAAGTTCGAGACCGTCACAGCCGAGACGGTGATCCGGATCCATCAGATCATCCAGATGGAGAAACCGGCACACACGCATTACTACCTGCGCTTCGCCGAGGAGCAGGGAGACGTGGAGCTTCGCGAGTTCTTCGCGATCGGCCTGCGCTCCGGCATCGGGATCGGCGCAGAGGTCGTCCAGTCCGTCGAAGATGAACCGCCCGCGCCCGAAGGAAAGTCATGAGCGAGAACCAGCAACAGGGCTTCAAGCGCATCAACTTCTTCAAGGGGTTCCTGACCACCGAGAAGGACTGGAACGACGCCGAGCGCTACCACATCGACAAGCGCAAGCTGCACAACCGGCTGATGCACTCGGCCGGCATCGTCTACGGCTACGCGAGCGACCTCCGGGTCACGGCGCGCGCCCGCGGCGATCTCTCGGTCGAGGTCCAGCCGGGTTACGCGATCGACGGTCAGGGCAACGACCTGATGATCTTCGACGCGGCGATCCGCAACATCAACCTCGAGGAGTTCCGGCTCCCGCAGACGGTCTACATCGTGCTGCGCTACTACGAGGAGCTCACCGACTTCATCGCGTACAAGGAGAACCTCGAGT
>JACCTC010000170.1 GCA_013812655.1 Deltaproteobacteria bacterium
GATCCGGGTTACCCTACGCTCGTGTCCTCTCCTCTGTTCGCGAACCAGCGCGAGTCGAACCTCGCCTCGACGGTGTCGCTCGTCGAGGCTGCACTCTCGGAGCTCGGCCATCCCGCACCTTCGAGCCGGGTCAAGGACAACCACGCGCTCCACGCGTGGACCATCCCGAAGGGCTCGGCGATGACACGGGTGACGCTGATCCATCGCAGCGAGTTCACCCATCTACGGGTCTGCGCGACCGTGATGACCGCCGACAGCGCGGTCGATCGCGCCGCCCTCCACACCCACCTGCTCGAGCTCAACGCGAGCCTGTGTGGCGCGGCCTTCGCGACCGACGGCGACCAGGTCCTGCTGGTCGGCGAGCGCTCGACCCTCGATCTCGATCGCAGCGAGGTGCTCGATCTGATCAACCGCGTCACGACGTACGCCGACGACCACGACGACCTGCTGGTCCAGCGCTTCGGCGGCAAGCTCGGCGTCGCGTAGTGGCGAGCTCGCGGCGACCAACAACAACTGTCCCGATCCGACACGCGCGCGCGTGACGGTCGGCCGATCCAGGCCTCAACCGAGAGTCTCGTGGTGAATCGCGGTGTGCTCAGTTCGGAGTGATCACGAAGCCGGTCGTGAGCTCGTAGCCGTAGCCGGTTTGCTCGAGCGCGCGCTGCAAGACGAGGCCGGCGGGTACGTCGGTGAGCTCCAGGGTCACGGGGGCCGCTTGGTCCTCGATCACCTGGCCGCTCACGGTGATGACCCGGAACGGTTGGCCGACCCGCGCGATCGGGATCGCGAGCTTCGGCTCGACCAGGTCGAGGAGGCGGTTGAGAGGCAAGGCGCGGACGTTCAGCGACATCGCGTCGCCCCCGAGCGAGGCGGCGTCGTTCGCACCATGGTCGACGATCCGGATGGCTTCGACCTCCGTGCGCGTGGCGTGCGCTTCTGCCAGGACCCGGTCGAGCACGTCGAGCGCGGGTTCGCGTGTCGCGCGGACATCGACCTTGGTCGGCTCGATCGTCGACCCGATCGGCGTGTCGATCTGATGTGCGAAGAATTGCATGAGGTCGTCGAACGGCGCCTGCTGGAAATCGAGATCGATCGTGGGGTTCGTCGGCGACGCGGGCGCACTCGCGGGCGCGCTTGCCGGCGTCCCGATGGGACCATGCTGTGACAGAAATCGTCCGGTGAAGGAGAAATCCACCCCTCGAAGGGCCCCGCCGCTCGGAGGACGACATGATCAGGCTCTATGGCTTCGGAACGATCTTCTCGAGGGGATCGGGGAGACGTCCGTCACCAGGTGCCGGTCATCGATGACGACGGCTTCGTCGTGGCCGAGTCGGCCGCCGTGGTGCTCTACCGTGTCCGAACCCACCCGGAGCACGCCTGCCACGCGCCGCCGCGTTTCCCTGCGCGCTGATCATTCCTCGGGCGCGAGGACCGTGCCGCGCCAGATCTCCGCGTACTTCGCGCGCACCATCGGATCGAGCGCGCTCTCCAGCTCGAGCGGGAGCTGCGCATGGCGGATCAGCTCCTGAACATCCGCGAGATCCTTCAAACGATCGCTGCTCGTGAGTCCCGACGCCAGCTTTAGCTCGACCAGATCCTTGACGGACAGCACCTGGAAGTCCTTGCCCCGCACGGCAACGCCCGGATCGGGAAAGCGCACGGACTTCGGCTTGCCATCGCCGGGATAGTCACCTGTCAGGAGAACATCGATCTTCACGTTGTATTCGGTATCGCGGAGCCCTTTGGAACCGGGGAATCGCTCGACCCAGCCAAGCCCGAGATGCTTGGCTTTGAACGACGTGAGACCGTCCATCGTCATCAACACGTCGACGTCGGTTGTCGTGCGAACGTACCCGTGCGTGTTCAGCGCCATCGCGCCAGCGATCGCGTATGGAATCCCATCAGCTTCCAGCGTGGCGCAGAGCTTTCGCATCGCCTTGTGGACTTCATCGAGCCCCATGAAGAACCTCTCCGCGAACGCGACTCCATCCCAGAAGTTCTGCGACTGCGCAGGTGTCAGAGGTGCGGCCACAGTCCGAGTGTAGAGCCGGGCGTAACTCGTGGCGACCGGATCTTGGCGTGGACATCGGCGCTCCGCCCTTGACGGGCGCGCGGCTTACCCGTCTGTAGCTCTTGGACCGTACCGGCCAACGGGCGCTGTTCCAGGCACACGCTGAACTGTCGGCGATGTGCTGTGGTCTGTGTACGACTATGAGGGCTACGTCGTCCGCAGATCGCCGACGCCCGGGCGCGGGTCGCGGCCGCGCGGGCCTTCGTCGAGCGCGATCGTGGTCAGGACATTCGGGCACAGCGTCAGCTCGGCGAGCTCGCGCAGCACGCGGCCGCGCGAGTCGATGAGCTTGGCCTCGGACATCACGACGAACTCGACCGGGCCCGAGCTCGGCTGGCACGACGCCAGGTAGCCGGTGATCCGGGCGCCGGTGTCGTACTCGATCGTGACGCGATGGCTGATCAGGTCGTGCAGCTTCGAGTAATTCGGCATGCGGACCTTCTCATATCACGCTACCCGGCCCACGGGTCGACATTGGGGCCGCGGTGGGGCCGCAGTATCTCTGCTACACACGGCTCGTGACCAAGGACGCCAAGCCCCGCGCGCCGAAGCTCCGCAAGGCGAAGTTCGCCACCGACGCCGACATCGAGATCAAGGGCGCGTACGTACCTGCCGATGCGCCGGCCGAGCCCGCGTCACCCGCCGGGCAGTACCCGTTCGCGCGCGGCGTCCAGGAGACGATGTACCGTGGCCAGCTCTGGACGATGCGGCAGTACGCCGGCTTCGGGACGGCCGCCGAGTCGAACCGCCGCTACAAGTATCTGCTCGCGCAGGGCGGCAAGGGACTCTCCGTCGCGTTCGATCTGCCGACGCAGATGGGCCGCGACTCGGACCACGCGATGGCGCGCGGCGAGGTCGGCCGCGTCGGCGTCGCGATCGATTCGCTCGACGACATGCGCGTGCTATTCGACGGCATTCCGCTCGCCGACGTCTCGACGTCGATGACGATCAACGCGACCGCGGCGACGCTGCTCGCGCTCTACATCGCGGTCGGCGAGGAGCAAGGCGTCGCGCCGGCGGCGCTGCGCGGCACGATCCAGAACGACATCCTCAAGGAGTACATCGCGCGCGGCACGTACATCTATCCGCCCGCGGCGTCGATGCGGATCATCACCGACACGTTCAGCTACTGCGCCGCGCACGTGCCGCAGTGGAATACCGTGTCGATCAGCGGCTACCACATCCGCGAGGCAGGCTCGGACGCCGTGCAGGAGGTCGCGTTCACCCTCGCCGACGGCATCGCGTACGTCGAGGCCGCCCTCGCCGCCGGGCTCGACGTCGACGAGTTCGCGCCGCGCCTGTCGTTCTTCTTCAACGTCCACAACAACTTCCTCGAGGAGGTCGCGAAGTTCCGCGCGGCGCGCAAGCTGTGGGCGACGATCATGCGTGACCGGTTCGGCGCGAAGAGCCCGAAGAGCCAGATGCTGCGGTTCCATAGCCAGACCGCGGGCGTCACGCTGCAGGCGCAGCAGCCGCTCGTCAACGTCGCGCGCGTGACGTTGCAGGCCCTCGCGGCCGTGCTCGGCGGGACGCAGTCGCTGCACACGAACTCGTACGACGAGGCGCTCGGGCTGCCGACCGAGGAGGCCGCGCGGATCGCGCTGCGCACGCAGCAGGTGATCGGGCACGAGTCCGGGGTCGCCGACTTCATCGATCCGCTGGGCGGGTCGTGGGCGGTCGAGGCGCTGACCGCGGAGATCGAGCGCCGGGTCGGCGAGTACTTCGCGCGGATCGACAAGCTCGGTGGCATGGTGCGCGCCATCGAGCAGGGCTTTCCGCAAGCCGAGATCGAGCGCCGCGCGTACGAGCACCAGGTCGCCGTCGAGAAGCAGGAGCGGATCGTCGTCGGCGTCAACGACTTCGTGATGACCGAGGAGACGGCGGTCCCGGTTGCCACGATCGACCCGGCGCTCGAGGAAGATCAAGTGCAGCGCGTCCGCGCGGTGCGAGCCCGCCGCAACGCCAGCGAGCACGCCCGGTCACTGAAGGCGCTCGACGACGCCGCGCAGGGCACTGGCAACCTCGTCGTCCCGATCGTCGGCGCCGTGAAGGCGATGGCGACCGTCGGCGAGATCGCAGATGTCCTGCGCGTGCGCTTCGGCGAGCATCATCCAGGCCGCTGACGCCAGCCGCTGACGCCAGCCTCTACACGCGGCCTGGCATCCCGGACCTGACGCGGCCGCTGGTATCCCCGCCGCTCAGTTCAGGTCGTCGTCGAGGATGACCTCGTCGACGACGGTCTCGATCTTGACCTCGACGCCCGACTCTTCGACCTTCGGCGCGAGCTCGCCATCGACGTCCTCCTCGGTGATCTCCTCGGTGACGTCGTCGATCTCCGGATCGGGCATGTCGGGCATCGGCTCGGCGGTCTCGTAGCTGTGCTCGACGGCGGGCTTGTCGGTTCGCATCACGATGATGGTGTCGACACCCTCGAGGCGCTTGCGGCTCGCCTTCGCCTGGCTCGAGCCGAGCTTGCCACCGGCCTCGAACGCGACGCGCGCATCGTCGAGCTCGTCGAGGTGCTCGTAGGCGGTCCCGAGGTTATTCCACATGAACGCCGTCGCGCCCTTGCGGCTCGTCGCCTCGACCAGCGCGTCCGCCGCGTCCTGGTACCGCTTCAGCAGGAGGTTCGTGTAGCCGAGGTTGTTCCACGCCCACACGTTGTCGGCGTTGAGCTCGGTCGCCTGCCGGAACGCGATCAGTGCGTCCTCGTAGCTGTGGCGCAGCAGCTCCGCGCGGCCGAGGGTGTTGTAGGCCTGGCTCGACTCGGGTGCGAGCTTGACGGCCTTGTTCGCGCTCTTGATCGCGAGTGAGCGATCGCCGGTGGTGATGTACGAGCGCGCGAGCTCGATATGGGGTTCCGCCTGCTTCTTGTCGAGCTTCGCTGCCGCCTCGAACAGCTCGCGTGCGCGCGGATGCTCGCCCTTGGCGACGAGCTCGTTGCCGAGCTTGATGATGTCGACGTACTTCGTCGGCATCGCGATCTCGACGATCGGCGCCTTGCCGAACTCGGCCTTCGGCACCCGCGGTACCTGCGGTACCTGGACGACGGGCTCGGAAGCACCGACGAGCTTCGGCGGAGCGGGACTGGAGGTTTCCGTCGGTGTCGGACTGACTCGATCTCCGCACGCCGACAACGACACGACCATCGCGAACAGGACTGCTTTCAGGGAAGACTTCATGGTGATCCTTCAGACCTCGGGATAGCCCGCGGTTTCTGAACAGGACCAAGAGCATCGGCCGTGCCACGGCGGCTCCGCAGCGGTTGCGCCAGGTTGTGGGCGCGTGTGGGTCCGCGGACACGAGGCCCGTCCCCACCGCAGGCCACGCGTTCAGAGGCCGGCGTGCGCGCGGATGTGGACGACCGCGTCGAGCTTGCCCGTCGGGACCGACTGGCTGCCGGTGACGGTCAGCGTCGCGCCGACGAGCACGTTGAACGGCGTCATGTAGTTGTTCATGACCGCGACGAGCTGCGCCTCGCCGTCGGCGGTGAACACGAGCATCTGCTTCGTCGTCGTCGTCGTGCCGGCGGGAATCGGCGCGATGACGCCGATCTTCTTCGCCGCGGGATCCCGTGGATCCATGATCGACATCGGCGCGACGTAGACGCCGAGCTCGGGCGTATCCACGTTCAGCGTGTTCTGCGTGACCTCGTAGTCGAGGCCATCGATCGTCACCTTGATCACCGGCTTGTCGTTGATCGACTGGAGCTCTGGCTTCTCCATGATCAAGTTGACGCCCTGGTGAAGCCCGATTTGCATCTGGAGCTCGCAGCGGCTGCTCGGATTACAAGTTCCCGAGCAGTCCATCGCGCACGCGAGCTCGGCGGCGCTGTTGCACTGCGACGAGCTCATGCACGTGGCATTGAAGAACGTGTCGGCCTGCGCGGCATCGACGTCCCAGCTCGCCGAGTCGATGCTGAACTTCTTCTCGGGCAGATCGAGGTTGAAGTTCGTGACGTCGGAGCTGATCAAGCCACAGCTACTGGAGAGGAGGGCCAGCGACGCCAGCAGCGTCACCGCGCCCACGCGGTTTGTTAAGTCAGTCATAATGAACGCCTTCACGGGCGAGGCTGACCCATTCTAGCACCCGCCCTCGGGACGGACCTAGATTCCGTCGACGACGTGACCGCCGCTACACGCGACCACCTACACGCCTACAGCGAGCTGACGAGCTGCTCGGCGACGGTCCACGGGTCGGTTCGGTGCTCGACCACCTCCTGAGCGATCTCGGTGAGCCCACCGCGAGCCGCCATGGCCTTGCTGGCGCGGTCCGCCAGCAGCGCTCGCACGAGCTCGCCGAGGTGCGCCGTCGCACGCGCATTGGCACGTCCTGCGGCGGTCTCGCCCGACCATGCGCGCCCGCGATGTCGCTCGACCGCGGCACCGAGCTCGCCGATCCCGGAGCCCTCCGCGGTGCCGCGCGTCGCGATCGTCCGCACGATCTCGACCTCCTTGCGCTCGCCGGTGGCCCGCAGATCGAGCATGTGCATGAGGTCGCGCTCGGTGCGATCGGCGCCCTCGCGATCGGCCTTGTTGACGACGAGGACGTCGGCGACCTCGAGGAGTCCCGACTTGATCGCCTGGATGTCGTCGCCCAGCCCCGGCACGGTGACCACGACGGTCGTGTGCGCGGCCTTCATGACATCGATCTCGTCCTGGCCGACACCGACGGTCTCGATCAGCACGCGCTCGTAACCCATCGCGTCGAGCACGTGCGCGACGTCGAACGTCGAGCGCGAGAGGCCTCCGAGGTGGCCGCGGGTCGCGAGGCTGCGGATGAAGACGCCGGGATCGAGGGCGTGCCGCTGCATGCGGATGCGATCGCCGAGGATCGCGCCGCCCGAGAACGGCGACGTCGGATCGACGCAGACCACGCCGACTCGCTCGCCGGCGGCGCGATAGTGCGCGATCAATGCGTCGACGACGGTGGACTTGCCGGCACCCGGGTTACCGGTGATGCCGACGAGGTATGCCTTGCCGGTGTGCGGGAACAATGCCTTGAGCTTGGCGATCGCGTCGGGGCGGCGATCGTCGAGGTCTCGCATCAGGCGAGCGGCGGTGCGGATGTCTCCGTCGAGGATCGGCTGGATGTCTGCGGTCGTCACGGCTTTGCCTTGAAGCGCTGCTCGGGGCCAGCGGGGGTGTAGAGCTGGACGGCGCACACGTCGGCCGTCGCGGTGAAGGTGTGCTTGGTGTTCGGCGGGATCTGGATCACCGAGGTCGCGGTCACCTCCTGCTTGATGCCTGCGATGGTCACCGTGCCGGCACCTGCGAGCATGTAGAGCAATTCGGTCTCGCGCTCGTGGACGTGCTCGGCGACCGTCGTGTTCGCAGGCAGCGTGATGATCGATGCCGCGAGCAGCTTGGACTTCGTCGTCGCGGGCTCGGCGAAGATCGCGACCGGCATGTGGCGCTTCGCCGCGCTTGCCGGCAAAAAGATGGGTCCGCCGGCCGGCTTCGTGGCCCCGACCTCGCGCGTCGGCAGCGCGCCGGCACGCGCACTGCCCTCGCGGCCCCCGGGCGTCATCACGATCATCGCGTGGACATCGGCGCTCGCCGCGACGACATCGCGCGCGGTCTGCGCCGGTACATACACCATGTCGCCCGCCGCGACCGCGCGACCATTCATCGTCGCGGCGCCGAGGAAGTACCAGAGCTCGGCCCGCTCGGCGAGCCGCATCCCGGTCGAGCCACCGGCCTGCAGCGCGAGCTCGATCATCGACGCCGCGCCGTTGCCCGAGTTGTTCTCGTCGAGCAGCACCGCGACCGACACCTTGCCCTGCCCGTTCCACGCGACCAGCGGGCGCTCGATGACGTTCTGGCCGTCCGGCGCGCGGAACTTGAACGGCAGCTGGATCGCCTGGCCGTGGAGCGGCGGTGCCCACGGATATGCGCCGAGCAGGTCGACGAGGCACGTCGCGAGGCGCTTGTTGCGTGCGGTATCGCGGATGATGGTCGCGGTCGCGCGGCCGGGCGCGATCTCGATCTGGGCGTCGAGCTCGCCCTCGATGTCGAACCGCTCGGTCGCGGCCACGGCCCAGCAGCCCTGCGCGGCCTCGTCGAGCTCGTTCATCGCCTTCTGGATCGCCGCGAGGGTCGCCTGCTGGTCGATTCGTGCTGTCGGCGCATCGACCGGCGCGGCCTCGCTGATGTTGCTGCCAGGTCCCCTCACGCCCTCCGGCGTCGACGGCCTCGTCTCGCGCGGTCCGCACGCCGCCGCCGCTGCGAGCAGCGCGACGAGCACGCAGCCGACGAACCGCATCAAGCGACCTTCGGACGCAGGTACGACTCGACCCACTCGATGATCTCGTTCGTGCTCGCACCGGGCGTGAAGATCTTCGCGACGCCCATCTGTGCGAGCTTCGGGAGATCGTCACGCGGGACGATGCCGCCACCGAACACGACGACGTCGGCGACACCGCGCGCCTTGAGCGCGTCGATCACCGCGGGAAACAGCGTCATGTGCGCGCCCGACATGATCGAGAGCCCGACTGCATCGACCGCCTCCTGGACTGCTGCCGCGGCGATCATGTCCGGCGTCTGGTGCAGGCCCGTGTAGACGACCTCGTAACCGGCATCGGCGAGCGCGCGCGCCACGATCTTGGCTCCACGATCGTGACCGTCGAGACCCGGCTTGGCGACGAGGATGCGGAGCTTGCGATCGGACATGTCGATACCTCTCTAGCGAAGAAGATTACGCGCGATGACGAGCCGCTGGATCTCGCTGGTGCCTTCGTAGATCCGGGTCGCGCGGACGTCGCGCAACGCGCGCTCGACGGGGAAGTCGCGGACGTAGCCATAGCCGCCATGCACCTGGAGCGCGATGTCACAGATCTTCCAGGCGTGCTCGGTCGCGAACAGCTTCGCCATCGCCGCGAGCTGCGCGAACGGCTGCTGCTGCTGCTTGGCGTACGCGGCGCGCAGCGTCATCAGCGTCGCGGCGTCGAGCCAGGTCGCGGCGTCGGCCAGCATGTTGCCGACCGCCTGATGCTTGATGATCGGCTGGCCGAATGTCTCGCGGTCGAGCGCGTAGCGGATCGCGGCCTCGAGCGCGCCGCGGGCGATGCCGACCGCCTGCGACGCGATGCCGATCCGGCCGCCGTCGAGCGCCATCATCGCGAGCGCGAAGCCGCCGCCCACCTCGCCGAGGACCTGATCGGCGCCGATCTCGACGCCGTCGAGCACGAGCTGCGCGGTCGACGAGCCATGGAGCCCGAGCTTCTCCTCGAGGCGCGCGACCGTGAGGCCTGGCGTGCCGCCGGGCACGACGAACGCGGTGACACCCTTGTGGCCGAGCGCGGGCTCGGTCAATGCCCACACGACGAGCACGCCTGCATGATCGCCGCTCGTGATCCACTGCTTGTTGCCGTCGAGCCGCCAGCCATTGGCGGTGCGGGTCGCCATCGTGCGCAGCCCCGCGACGTCGGAACCGGCCTGTGGCTCGGACAGCCCGAACGCGCCGGCGACGAGCTCGCCGCTGACGAGCCGCGGCACCCACTGCTGGGCGATGGCCGCAGTGCCGTACTTCGCGATCAGCTCGGCGACCATGTTCGTCACCGAGACCGTCACCGCGACCGCGGCATCGCCGCGCCCGAGCTCCTGGAGCGCCAGCGAGTATGCGACCGGACCCATCTCGGCACCCCCGAGCGCCTCCGGCACCGAGATCCCGAGGAGCCCGAGCTTCGCGAGCTCCTTCATCTCGGCAAGCGGAAACTCGCCGGAGAGGTCACGCGCCGCCGCCCGTGGAAGCAGCAGGCGCTCCGCGATCTCGCGCGCGGTGTCGCGCACGGCGAGCTGCTCTTCGGTGGGCTGGAAGTCCATGGCGTCAGTCAGTTCGCGCGGTACTTGACCGCGAGCTTCGCGACCGTGCCGCGCGGATCCGGAAGCCGCCACCCGAGCGCGGTCTTCTCCGCGCAGTCCGCCCACGCGTCATCGAGGACCGACGTCGCCGACGCGAACCCGACCGACTGCGCCTTGCCCTGCGGCCCGACATACACCGTGATCGTGACGTCGTCCGGCACGACGACCTTGATCGGCTTGGGGCCGTTGCCGCGCTTGCCCTTGGGCTTCGCACCCGGCTCGCCATCTCCGCACTCGTCGAGCGCGGCGAGCTGACCACCGACCGCGCGGATTGCCATGTCCTCTTCCCAGTTGAGCGAGCGGCCCTTCGCCGAGAAATCGAGCGGGATCGAGAAATCTGCGTCGCCACCGATCGGCTTGCCGAACGTCGCGGCACGCGCGACCTCGAGCAGACACTTCTCGACGGGCCACGCCCCGAGGTCGCTCGCGGCGAGCTTGACCGCGCTGATCTCGCCGGTCTTCTTGACCTCCCAGTGCAGCGAGACCTGTCCGCCCAGCCAGCGCCGGCGACCTACCCGGCTCGTGTAGCAGTCCGAGAAGCTCGCAGTGTGTGGCGCGAGGCCTGCCTCGATGACCTGCGGGTCCATCCGACCTCGCGTCGACTGGATCTCGACGCCATCCTGCGGCTCGTCATCCTCGACGGGCACGCGGGTTACTCGCGGCGGCTCCTTCACGGGCTCGACCTGCTTGGGCGCGGACCCGCCGCCGCATGCGGCCCCGACGCCCAGCACGAACGCGCCAACGAACGGGATGATCGCAGCGCCCAGCTTCACTGGATGGCCTCGAAGGCATACGTGTACGAGGTCTCGTACGGCTTCGGCAGGTCGGGGAACTGGATCTCCTGGACCTTGCCGATCACGCAGTCCGTCAGCGCCTTCGACTCGAGCGACGTCTTGATGACCTTGATGCTGCCCGCCTTGCCGGCCGGCGAGATCGTCATCCCGAGCGTGACCTTGCCGCGCGAGTTCTTCGGCAGCTCCTGGTTGTCGACGGCCATCGTCAGGCAGCGCGACACCGTGGGCCGCTTGCGCTCGAGGAGCCGGTTGATCTCGTCCATCTTCTCGGGCGGGAACATGCTGGCGCTGCGATCGGTGGTGTCACCCGGTCGGTTGCTGATCGTTGGCCCCTCGGGCGTGGTGTCTTCTGTCTTCCGCTTGCCGCCACAGGCGGCGAGCGCGGCAAGGATCGAAACTGCGAGCAGTGCGGTCTTGGTCATGGGGTTCCCCTTCACGTGCCCTACTGGCCCTTGGATAGATAACTGCTGATCACGAGACGCTGGATCTCGCTGGTGCCCTCGTAGATCTCGGTGATCTTGGCGTCGCGGAAGTGGCGCTCGACCGGGTACTCGGTCACGTAGCCGTTGCCGCCGAAGATCTGGATCGCCTCGCGCGCCGCCTTGTTCGCGACGTCCGAGGCGTACAGCTTCGCCATCGCGGCTTCCTTGCCATACGGGAGCTTGCTGTCCTTGAGCCACGCGGCACGCAGCGTCAGTAGCCGCGCGGCATCGATCTCGGTCGCCATGTCGGCGAGCTTGAACGCGATGGCCTGGTGCTGCGCGATCGGCTTGCCGAACGTGCGCCGCTGCTGCGCGTACGCGACCGAGTCGTCGAGCGCCGCGCGGGCGATGCCGAGGGCCTGCGCCGCGATCCCGATCCGGCCGCCGTCGAGCGTCGACATCGCGATCTTGAAGCCGCCGCCGACCTCGCCGAGCAACAGCTCGTTACCGAGGCGGACGTCGTCGAGGAAGATCTGCGACGACTTGCTGCCGCGGATGCCGAGCTTGTCATCGGGCGTGCCGACGCGGACGCCCTTGGTCTTCATCGGCAGGATGAACGCCGTGATGCCTTTGTGACCGGCAGCCTTGTCGTTCATCGTGAACAGCACGCAGACGTCGGCGACCGGGCCGTTCGTGATCCAGTTCTTGGTGCCCTGGATCACCCAGCCGTCGCCGTTCTTGACCGCGGTCGTCTTCTGCGCGGCGGCGTCGGAGCCGGCTTCGGGCTCGGACAGCGCGAAGCAGCCGAGCAGCCGGCCACTCGCGAGCGGCGTCAGCCACTCCTGCTTCTGGGCGTCGGTGCCGAACCGGTAGATCGGATCGCACACCAGCGAGTTGTTGACGCTCATGATGACGCCGGTCGACGCGCACGCCCGGCTGATCTCCTCCATCGCGAGCACGTAGCTGACGTGATCGAAGCCGGAGCCGCCGTACTGCTCGGGCACCGCGATCCCGAGGAAGCCGAGCTCGGCCATCCGCTTGACGAGCTCAGCGGGGTGACGATGCTCGCGATCGATCTCGGCGGCCTTCGGCAACACCTCGCCCTGCGCGAAGTCACGCGCCGTCTGCTGAACCGCGAGCTGCTCTTCTGTCGGTGTGAAGTTCATGACTACTGGCCCTTGAACTGGGCGGCGCGCTTGGGCTTCGCGAGGAACGCCGACATCCCCTCGCGCTGATCGGTGGTCGCGAACAAGAGGCCGAAGCTCCGCTGCTCGAGCGCGAGCGCGTGCTCGAGCGACGTCGACTGGCCCTGATGGATCAGCCGCTTGACCTCGGCGACTGCAAGGGGACCGTTCGCCGCGATCCGCATCGCGAGCTCGCGGACCTTGGGGAGCAGCTCGGCGTCCGGCCACACCGCGTCGACGAGGCCGATCCGCAGCGCCTCGGGCGCCTTGACCGTGTCGCCGGTCATGCAGAGCTCCTTCGCCTTCGCGACGCCGACGCGCCGGGACAGCCGCTGCGTGCCGCCGAATCCGGGGATCACGCCGAGCTTGACCTCGGGCTGGCCGAACGTCGCCTTCTCGCTGGCGTGGATGAAGTCGCACGCGAGCGCGAGCTCGCAGCCGCCGCCGAGCGCGAAGCCATTGACCGCGGCGATCCACGGCTTCTCCGACGTCTCGATCGCATTCCCGAGCGAGCCGCCCATCTCGGCGAACGCGGTCGCCTGGATCGGCGTCATCTCGACCATCTCGGCGATGTCGGCGCCGGCGACGAAGGCTTTCTCGCCCGCGCCGGTCACGATCACGACGCGCACGTCGGTCGACACCTCGAGCTCGCCCACGATCTGCGTGAGCTCGGCGATCACGACGCTCGACAGCGCGTTGAGCTGCTGCTCGCGGCGGATCGTTACCGTGGCGATCGGGCCGTCGACGTCGACCTTCAGCGTCTCGAATCCGTTGTAGCTCATGCGATCGCCTTCTTCTGGCCCTGCGGGTCGTACTCGTAGAAGCCGCGTCCGACCTTCTTGCCAAGCCAGCCGGCCGCGACGTACTGGCGGAGCAGCGGGCACGGCCGGTACTTGTCGTCGCCGAGCTCGCGATGGAGGACCTCCGCGATCGCGAGGCAGGTGTCGAGGCCGATCAGGTCGGCGAGCTCGAGCGGCCCCATCGGATGGTTGAGCCCGAGCCGCACCCCGGTGTCGATGTCGGCTGCGGTGCCGAGCCCCTCGTAGAGGCCGTAGCAGGCCTCGTTGAGCAGCGGGATCAGCATCCGGTTGACGATGAAGCCCGGGATGTCGCGGGCGCCGATCGTGGTCTTGCCGAACCGCTTCGCGAGATCGACCGTCGTCTGGTACGTCGCGTCGCTGGTCGGCAGGCCGCGCACGATCTCGACGAGCTTCATCAGCGGCACCGGGTTCATGAAGTGCATGCCGATCACGCGATCGGGACGCCCCGACGCGGCCGCGATCTTGGTGATCGAGATCGACGACGTGTTCGACGCGAGGATCGCCTCGTCGTTACAGACCTCGCCGAGGCTCTTGAAGATCGAGAGCTTGAGCTCCTCCTTCTCGGGGGCCGCCTCGATCACGACATGACAGTCCGCGAGGTCCTGGTGGCGGCCACCCGGGCGCAGCCGGGCGATCGTCTGATCGCGCGCACCGCCGTCGAGCTTGCCCTTCTCGACGAGGCGGTCGAGCGTCTTCTTGATCTTGCCGACGCCCGCCTGCGCGAAGTCGAGTGCAGCATCGACCATCACGACGTCGAGCCCGGCCTGGGCCGCCACCTGGGCGATGCCCTGGCCCATCTGGCCCGCACCGACGACGCCGATCTTGCTGACGACGCGGTCGTTTACCACCGCGCCTCCTGTCACGGACGCTCCACCAGGAGCGCGATTCCTTCGCCGCCACCGATGCACAGCGACGCACCACCGGTCTTCGCGCCCTTGGCGATCATCGCGTGGACCAGCGTGACGAGCACCCGGCAGCCCGACGCGCCGATCGGATGGCCGAGCGCGACCGCGCCGCCGGAGATGTTCACCTTCGCCGGATCGAGCCCGAGCAGCTGGTTGTTCGCGATCGACACGACGCTGAACGCCTCGTTGATCTCCCAGAGGTCGACCTGCTTGGCGTCCCAGCCGGCCTTCTTCAGCGCGTTCGTGATCGCGCCGGCCGGGGCGGTGGTGAACCACTCCGGCGCCTGCGCGTGATAGCCCCACGCGACGAGCCGCGCGAGGATCTTCGAGCCGCGCTTCTTCGCCTCGTCCGCGGACATCAGCACGACCGCGGCGGCGCCATCGTTCAGCGAGGACGCGTTGCCCGCGGTGATCGTGCCGTCCTTCTGGAACGCGGCGCGCAGCCCGGCGAGCTTCTCGATGTTGCCCTTGCCCGGCTCCTCGTCGGTCTCGACGCTGATCTCGCCCTTCTTGTCCGCGATCTTGACCGCCACGATCTCCGCCTTGAAGAGCCCGGCCTTCTGGGCCTCGAGCGCGCGGCGATAGCTCTCGGCGGCAAACTCGTCCTGCGCGCTGCGCGGGATGTTCTTCTCCTTGGCGCACAGCTCGGCGCAGTTGCCCATGTGCTGGTTCGAGTACGGATCCCACAGGCCGTCGTGCACCATGGTGTCGACGGTGTCGAGCCCGCCCATCTTCACGCCGTTGCGGACGCCGCGCATCGCGTGGGGTGCGTTCGACATCGACTCCATGCCGCCGGCGACCGCGATCTCGACCTCGCCGAGCGCGATCGCGCGGGCCGCGGCGATCACCGCCTCGAGCCCCGAGCCGCAGACCTTGTTGACCGTGACGGCCGGCACCGAGTCCGGCAGCCCGGCGTAGCGCAGCGCCTGCCGCGCGGGAGCCTGACCCACGGCGGCTTGCAGCACGTTGCCCATCTGCACAAGGCCGACATCCGCCGGGACGACGCCGGCGCGCTCGAGCGCGGCCTTGATCGCGGTGGCACCGAGCTTCGGTGCCGGCACCGAGGCGAGAGATCCGAGGAAGCTGCCAATTGCGGTGCGCGCGGCACCGACGATCACGACGTCACGCATGGGGGTGCAATACCCCGCGCTCACAGACGGGTCAAGGTACGGAAAGCGCAACTGATCCGGTGGCTTACTGTTGGACGGTGCCAGCAGAACGCGGCCATCACGGCACCTTCCGGCGGCCTGTCGACCGCGTGCGGTGACGGCAACTACGCGAGCGCGGGTTTCGAAGTCGTCGTGCTCATCGGCAAGACGATCCGGAACGTCGTCCCGGCACCCGGGGGACTCTCGACCTCGATCGAGCCGCCGTGTGCGTCGACGATGCCCTTGACGATCGCGAGGCCGAGACCGACGCCATCGCGACGCTGCTCGGGCTGCCAGAAGCGGTCGAAGATGTGCGCGACGTGCTCGGGCGGGATCCCCGGTCCGGTGTCGGCGATCCACATCACGACGTGCGCACCGCGCTCCTCGGCGCCGAGCCGGATCGAGCCGCCAGGTGGCGTGAACTTCAACGCATTGCCGACCAGATTCGCGATCGCCTGCCCGAGCCGATGACGATCGGCCTGCGCATCGCGTACATCGTGCGCGACCTCGCGAAGCAACGTGATCCGCTTGGTCGCCGCGAGCGCCCGGTGCTGCTCGAGCGCGTCGTCGATCACCCCGGCCACCTCGAGGGGAACCGCGTCGACACGCAGCGTGCCGGAGTCGATGCGCGCGACATCGAGCAGGTCCTCGATCAACCGCTGCATGCGGTCCACGCCGCGCTTGGCACGCGGCAGGGCGGCTTGCAGCGTCTCTGGCTCGCGCTCGATCATCTGCAACGCCAGCGTGACGATGTTGAGCGGGTTACGAAGATCGTGCGAGACGACGGCGAGCAGCTCGTCGCGCCCCCGGATCGCGCGTTGCGCCGCGGCATACAGCGTCGCGTTGTCGATCCCGAGCGCGATGCGCTCGGCGACCTCCTCGGCGAGCACACGGGTGTCGTGGCTGAACTGTCCTCCCTCGCACCTGAGGTAACTGATCGCGCCCACCACACGCTCGCGGGCGACCAGCGGCGTGACGAGGATCGACGAGACATTCACGATCGACGCGATGTCTCCATACGCCTGATCCAGCTCGACCGCGTTGACGCCCGTGAGATGGAGGGTGCGGCGTTCGCGCATTGCCACGACGACCGGGCTTCGGGGGTCAGCCTTGCGCGAAGTATCGCGATGCGCAGCGGCAGCGAGCAGCGTCGAGATGTGCTCGGTCGTGGCCGCCTGGGCAACCCTGACGGCGCTCGTGTCGCTCGCGCCACCGTTCCCATCCCGCACGACATCGATCATGGCAACCTCGGCGAGGAGCGGCACCAGCAGCTTCGCGACCTCCGCGAGCGTGACGTCGAGATCGAACGACGCGGTGATCGCGGCAGTGACCGTCGACATGAAGCGCGCACGGTGGGCGGCCGCGTCGGCCTTCGCGAGGCGCCGCGCATTCTCGTCGGCGAGCTTGCGCTCGACCGCGTAGCGCGCCGTCTTCGCGATCAGGGAGGGCGTGATCTCGGCCTTGATCACGTAGTCCTGTGCACCGGCCTTGACGGCGTCGATCGCGACCTGCTCGTCGACATTTCCGGTGAGGACAACGATCGGCGTCTGCCGCGCAAGCGCGAGCATCGACGTCAGCGTGCCGAGCCCGTGCGCGTCGGGGAGCGAGAGGTCGAGGAAGACCACATCCTGACCGGCGAGTGAAAGCGCGGCATTGGCGAGCGAGCCGACGGTCGTGACCGCGTAGGGTTGCCCGGGGATGTCACGAACGAGCTCCTCGAAGAGGCGCGCATCGCCCGGGTTATCTTCGACGAGCAGGATCTTCACGTCACTTCGTCTCGGACGGCAGCCGCACGACCGTGAGCCAGAAGTCATCGATCGACTTCACGACCGACACGAACTGCTCGAGGTCGACTGGCTTCGAGATGTAGCAGTTCGCGTGCAGCTTGTAGCTCTTGAGGATGTCGACCTCGGCAGACGACGTCGTCAACACGACGACCGGGATCGTCTTGAGGTCTGGATCCTCCTTGATCTCGGCGAGGACCTCGCGGCCGTCGCGGCGCGGCAGGTTGAGGTCGAGGAGCACGAGGTCCGGGCGAACGGCGTCGGCGAACTTGCCACGGCGGCGCAGGAACTCGATCGCCTCGACGCCATCGCGGGCGACATGCAGATTGTTGCGAACCTTCCCCTCGCGCAGGGCTTCCTCGGTGAGCCGCACGTCGGCGGGGTTGTCCTCGACGAGCAGGATTTCGACTGGTCTGTATGTCATGTGGTTTTCCGGGCTGGCTGAGCGACAGGCAGCGTGAACCAGATCGTCGACCCTCGGTCGCCGGCCGATTCCACCCAGATCCGGCCGCCGTGGCGCTCGACGATCTTCTTGCAGATCGCGAGGCCAATGCCGGTACCTGGATAGTTCTCCCGCGGGTTCAGGCGCTGGAAGATGACGAAGATCCGTTCGAAGTATTGCGGAGCGATACCGATCCCGTTGTCGGCGACCGAGAACGCCCACCCCTGTGGATCGCGACGGACGCCGATGTGGACCTTGGGGGCGTCAGCGCCATGAAACTTGATCGCGTTGCCGATCAGGTTCTGCAGGAGCTGGACGAGCTGGCTCTCGTTGCCGTGCACGGGGGGAAGCGGATCGTGCGTGATCGACGCCTGGTGCTCCTCGATCGAGCTCGTCAGGTTTGCGAGGACTGCACGTAGCACCTCTTCCATGGGGACGACCACGCGTTCCATCGCGCGCGTGCCGACCCTCGAGTACGCGAGCAGATCGTTGATCAGCCGCTGCATGCGCTGCCCTCGACCGTGAACCCGATGAACTCGTCGGCATCGGGCCCGAGCTTGCCCTGGTACCGGCGCGCCAGGAGCTGGTTATAGCTCGCCACCATGCGCAGTGGTTCCTGGAGGTCGTGTCACGCGACATACGCGAATTGCTCGAGCTCCGCGTTCGAGCGCGCGAGCTCGGCCACCCGCTGCTCGAGCTCGAGCTCGGTACGCCGCCGCTCGAGCCCCTGCGCGATGGTGTCGGCGATACTGCCGAGCGCGGCGATCGTGTCGCCGGGCAGCCACTGCTTCGCGAACATGGCCATCACGCCGACCAGCCGGCTATCGACAATGAGTGGATACCCGGCGAACGCGACCATCTTCTCGCGGGCCGCCCACTCGGGATTCCCGACGCGCGGATCACTGGCAACGTCGTTCGTCAGGTGGGCCTCGCGCTCCGAGGCGATCAAGCCGATCTTGTACATACCAACGGGCACGACCGCGTGCGGTCCATCGATGTGCGTGTACATGCCAGCGCTCGCTTGCAGGAGCAGATTCGTGCCGGCCTCGTCGAGGGTCCAGATCCGGGCGAACGCGACGTCGAGCTGCTCGACCAGCGCCTGACAGCACCGCGTCAACATCGGCCGGAGCTCGCGCTCGTCCGAGAGTGCGGCACTCACATCGGCGCGCAGCGCCGTGTGACCGGCGAGGCGCGAGGTCAGCTCGAAGGCGTGTTTCTTGACAGTGATATCGCGCGTGCAGATCGATAGTCCCTCGTGCTGTCGCGATCGAGCACGATGAATGGATCGCTGATCCCATCGAGGATCGTGTGCACTCCGTCCTGTGCTTTCGATCCCGTCCGCACCTCGCTGGATGGCGTAGCCTCGATAGGATTGCTGCTATCAGTGCGCGACGGCATCACACGAGAACGTACCGCCCCAGGACTGCAGAACGCGCGTAAGAAGCGCGTGAGACGACGAACAATTCACTTGGGTACAGCGTTACGCGCCGTACCCACAGCGATCAAGATCACCGACAACGCGCTCTCGATCTCGGCGTCCGTCGTCGAGACCCCGAGGCTGAACCGCACCGCCTCCCGTGCCTCGCGCGGCGAGTAACCGAGGCCTAATAAAACCGGGGAAGGCTGCACCGTCCCCGAGGTACAGGCGGCGCCTGTGGAGGCGGCGACCCCGGCGAGGTCGAGCGCGATCACGATCGACTCGCCGAGCGCGCCGGCGAAGCCCGCGTTGATCGTGCCTCCGACCCGCGACCGATCGGCGCCGTGGATGCGGACCTGATCGATCGCGAGGAGGCCTGCCTCGAGCCGCGCACCCAGCGCACTCACCGCCGGCCACCGCGCGAGCTCGACCGCCGCCGCCGCGGCGCCGAAACCGACGATGCCCAGCACGTTCTCGGTGCCCGACCGCCGCCCGCGCTCCTGGTGCCCGCCGTCGATGATCGGCAGGCCCTCGTCGATCGCGAGCGCGATCGCGCCGATCCCCTGCGGCCCCCCGAGCTTGTGCGCCGACAGCACGAGCGCGTCCGCATCGATCGCGCCGAGCGCGAGCTTGCCGGCCGCCTGCACGGCGTCGACGTGGAGTAGCGCACCCGCGGCGCGCGCGGCTGCCGCGATCGTGGGCAGGTCGGCGATGGTCCCGAGCTCGTGGTTGACCGCCGCGATCGCGACGAGGCCCGCCCCAGCGATGCTGCCATTGTCCAGACGGGCCGGCCCGCCTCCCCGGATCTCCCAGCCGCGGGCCGCGAGGACCTGGATTGGACCGCGTAGTGATGGATGCTCGATCGCCGTGGTCACCACGACACGCGGACCGCCACGCCGTTCCACGACTGCCGCGAGGCCGAGGACGCCGAGGCTGTTTCCCTCGGTACCACCGCTGGTGAACACGATCTGCTCGCGCGGCCGCCCCGCGAGGATGGCGACCTGGTTGCGAGCTCGCTCGACGAGATCGCGGGCCTGGCGGCCCTCGGCATGGATCGAGGACGGGTTGCCGGTCACCGCCAGGGCGCCGGCGATCGCCTCGCGGGCAGCCGCCGACAGCGGGGCCGTTGCATTGAAGTCCAGGTAGATCCGCGGATTCGTTGACATGGCGGGCGAGCTGTCGACATGATCACCGACGGGCCGGGACTTGTCCCGCCCATTCAAGACAACGTGGCCGACGATGCGGGCGCCCTACTGGTTCGCTCGGGGCTGGTCTCCTCCAGTGCCCTCGACGACGCGCGTGCGATCGTCACCGAGGTCGGTGGCACGATCGGTGAGCAGCTCGTCGCCAAGGGCGCGATCGAGGACGATGCGCTGACCGACTTCTACCGGTCTCGCCTGCTCGTCCCGCAGGTCAATCCCAACACGCTCGCGCGCTTGCCGGTCAAGGTGATCGCCGCGATCCCGAGTGACATGGCGATCGAGCTGCGCGCCATCCCGGTCGCGCTCGACAACGACAACAACCTCACCGTCGCGATGAGCGACCCGTCCGATCGCCACGCCGTCGACGAGATCGCGTTCTTCACCGGCACGTATGTCGTGCGCGCGGTCGCGAGCCAGATGCAGATCGCGTGGTGCCTCGCGCACTACTACGGTCACCTCACCGCGCTCGGCTTGCGGCTCCTGCAGCCCGGCGCCAGCCCGGCGCCCACAGGCGGCGCGAGTGCCCCGCAGGCCACGATCCCGCGGACGAAGGGCGACACCGGGCGCGTCGAGATCACCCGGCACCACGCGGTCGCACCGCGGACCGGTCCGATCGACGCGGTGCGCCCGAGCAGCGATCCGCTCGATCCGCCGTCGTCGACGACGTCGTCGACGCCTGCTCCCGCACCGACGGACGACGACGCCACGCCAAATCGTCCGCGTGCGCGCAGCATCTCCGGCGAGATCCGGGTGCCGGTGCGCCGCGCGCCGTCGATCCGCCCGCCGATCCCCGAGGCACACAGCGACGAAGACTCGGGCGCGGCCAGCGTGATCGATCAGATCAGTGGCCCGGTGATCACGATGGAGGTCGACGAGCCCGACGAGGGGCGTGAGGGCGCGGGCGTGGTGCGACCCGACGAGGATCCGACCGGACCGCGCAAGCTGCCGCCGCGTCGACGCAAGGCGAAGACGGATCCGCCCGAGCTCGCAGCGCGGGCCGGCGAGGTCAACATCGACACGGGTCCGGTCCGCCTGATCGACGACGACGAACCACGGATCATCATCGCCGAGGACGCCCTCGCACCGCCGCCGTCGATGATCGAGACCGAGGCGTCCGGCGAGCTCGACAGCGTGGTTCCGCATCGCCCCCAGCTCGGCGCTCCAGCGACCACGATCGAGGTCGACGATACGAGCGTCGGGGTCGTGATCCACGAGCACTACACGCGCGACGACTCCGAGCCCGTGCTGCTCTTGTCATCATCCGGGCACCGCGCGCAGACCGACGAGCCGACCGGGCAGCGGCGCACCCACGGGCCAACCGCGCCCGAGGATGGCGACGATGACGTGGTCGTGCTCGACCTGCCGAAGCCCGGGCGTCGCGACAAGCGCACGCAGGTCGGCATCGGCATCGTCGCGGCGGCGACGCGGCCGCATCGCGACACCGAGTCCGGTGGAGTTCCCGACATGGTCGTCGACGACCGGGCCACCACATCCGAGACGATGCGTCCCGATCTCGACGGTGATCCGACGCGGCTCAACGCGCGCGCCGTCGCCCCCGAGCCTGGCGACTCGACGGACGAGACGCTCGCCGCCCCGCCAAGTCCAGATCGCCGCGACACCGGGTCGCACGTCGCGACCGCGCCGCGGCCGACCGCGCCGCGTACGGCCGATCCGCGTGGACATGCGCGACCTCCGTCGGTGTCGGGCGATGACGACGAGGGCCATCACACCGCCGTGATGTCGGCGGCCGAGCTCGACGAGGCCATCCCCGCGCGGACGTCCGAGGTCGTCCCCGGTCATCTGCGCGGCGCGCCGACCTCGAACGACTACGATCCCGTCGACGACGGCTGGGGCCCGCCCGGCACCACGATCCCGCCACCGCTGCTCGGCGCGATCCCCGGCAGCGACGACGACGTGCCGAACGCGATCCCACTCGACGTCGACTCTGCACCGCTGATCGTCGCGCCGCCGTCGCCGCCCGAGGCCTCGCGCGGCACGCCGGCTGCGCAGACTGCCACCTCGCTGGTGCGCGCGCTCGAGGAAGCGACGTCGCGCTCGATCGAGCTCATCAACGCGCTCGAGCGCACGACCGATCGCAACGCGGTCATCTCGCTGATGATCGCGCACCTCGCCGAGTCGCACCGCCGCGCCGGCTTCTTCTCGATCAAGCCGGGTGCCGGACTCACCATCTTCTCGATTCATCCGACACCGAGCATGCTGCCGACCGCGAGCTTGCAGCTCGATCGACCGTCGACCTTGCAGGACGTCGTCGATACGCGCCTGCCCTATCGCGGACCGATGCACGACGACGCGAGCCGCACGTTCCTCGCCGCCGTGCTCGGCGCCTGCCCCCCCGAAATCCTGCTGGTGCCGGTCGCGATCCGCGAGCGCGTGGTCGGCGTGCTGTTCGGCGAGCATCGCATGCGCCACACGTTCGACGATCAGCTCGCGCTCGCCGCGCGCGCCGCCGGCATGGCGCTCGAGCGGATTCTCAAGACGAAGCGATCGTGAGTCCGCTCACCGCTTGAGCCGGGCCTCGACCTCACGGGTGCGGCGCTCGGCGACGTCCTTGAGATCGGCCCAGAGCGCCGGGAACGCGCCCGCGATCTCGTAGAAGTCCCGCGCCGTGAGGAGCAGCAGCTCGCAGTCGGTTGCCGCGACGACCTGTGCGGGGGCCGGGGTTCGCGAGAGCAGCGCCGCCTCGCCGACGTAGTCGCCGGCGACGATCGGCGTCAGCTGGTACGGCATGCCACTCGCGCGCTCGATCCGGACCTCGAGCTGACCACGCTCGACGAGCACCAGCGCGTGCCCCGTCTCGCCCTGGCGGATCACCGTCGTGCCCGCCCTGACGACCTTGCGATGGAACCGCATCAGCACCTGGCCGCGGCGATCGGCGGGCAGCGGCGCGAAGAACGGGCTCGCGAGCGGCCCCTCGGACTCCGCGCGCAGCATGACCTCGAGTGGCTGATCGCGCGGCCGCGTCGGCTCGTCGAGATCCTCGTCGCTCAGCGTCGGAATGCCGTCGTCCTCGTCCTCCTGCTCGGTATCGGCATCGCGGTCCCCGCCGCGCATGCGGAACGTCTCGTGTGGCTGCGGCGTCTGCGCGTCCTCGTCGACAAGGTCGTACCGCTCGATGGGGGCGGTCGGCGGCGGCAGCGTGATCTTGCGGAGGTCGCTGGACTCGATGCGGCGCCGGCGTCGGGTGTCGAGCTCGGCCGACATGTCGCCGTGCTCGGGAGCCCTGCCCGAGACCAGCGACGCCGAGATCTGGCGAGCCGCACTGGCGATGCCCTCGACACCCGGTGACGTTCCGCCGTCGATCCCCGGGGCCCCGAGTGAATCGCGGCCCCTCCATGTTGGGCCGGGCCGCGTCTTGGCTCCCTCGCTCACCGGCATGCCGAGATCAGCTTCCGAGAGCTTCTTCAGGCTACGCGTCGTCGGATCGGCGACGTGGTAAGGCAGCGGCCCGGGAAGCGGCGTCTCGTCGAACGACGATCGCCGGGGACGTGGCTCGCCTTGCACGGGAGCGGACCGCTCGGCGGCCGGTGGCGGCGTGCCGACCTCGAGCACGATCTCGTTGCCGTAGACCTGCCCGGTGTCGCGCCCGCTGCGTCCCTTGTGGTGAACGACGAGCGCGGCGAGCAGCGCGTGGCAGGACGGATCGTCCGGCGCGATCTCGAGAATGCTCCGACACACCGCTATCGCCTGCTGGCTACGGCCCTGATCGCGATACGCGATCGCCACCGAGCGGTAGAGCTCGACGGCGTCCTGCTGTCTCCCCGCCTCGCGCAGCGCGCCGGCCACCATCACCCTGAGCCCGAGATTTTCAGGCTCGTCGCGGAGCCTCTTCTCGAGCTCCTTGAGCTTGCTCACGACGGCGTCAGCGACACCTGCGCCTTGAACGTCATCGCCGGCGAATTGGTCGGCAGCGCCCACTTGCTCGCGACCGTGCGGATGCAGTTGTCGAACGTGTCACCGAGCGAGGGCGCGAACGACGAGGTCTTGTACGCGCCGGCCGCCGAGAAGCTCGCGGAGACTGTCAGCGTGATCGTCTTGGCCTGCAGGCCGGTGTTCTTCTTCAGCGCCTGCTCGTAGCACTTCTGGATCGCGCCGCGCGACCGAGCGACCACGTCGAGAAACTCCTTCGAGGCCGCGGCTGCAGCCTTGTCGTCGATCGGCCGGACCTCGCCGGGCTTGCCCGGCCGAACCGTCAGGGCGGTGCCTTCGATCGCGACCACGATCTCGCCGGCACTGCCCTGCCCGCGCATCAGCCGCGCGTTCTCTTCTTCGACGGCCTTGATCAGCTTGTCCTTCTCGGCCTTGTCCTTCTGACACTGCTCGAGATCGGCCTTGGTCTGCGGGTCAGGCTTGACGACGGTCTCGCCCTTACAACCGGCACCAGCCACGCACAGCGACAGGCCCAGGAACATAGAGAGACTCGCGATGAAAGTTCGCATCATTGCTCGGGGTCTTTCCTTACCGTCGGCATCGTCGATGCTACGGGCTCGCTGACTTGAATGCCAGGTCGCTCCACAAACTCACGCACGATCTGACCTTTGACGACGTGAGCCGCGACGATCCGTTCGGCTCGCTCGGCGTCCACGCGATTATACAGAGCAGTCAGGCCACGTGGCCCGGGCAGCGTTGCTAACCCGCTCCCCAGGGCCGGCTCTGCCGTGACAATTTCTCGCACCAGGACGTTGGGTCCCTGCGTGCAGCGGCCGAAACAGCTCTGCCATACGAGCTCGGTGTGTTCGCGCGCGCCCTGGGTGTCGAGGGCGGACCGAAACGCGTCGTGCAGCACCGCCGAGCCGCGGCGATCACCGCACTCCGGCCCGCGACAGATCACGACTCTGAACCGACGACCTGGCACGGACCATCGAGCGTGACTGGCCGTGCGGTCGCTGTCAATTGCTGACCTGCGCGCTCGCTTCGCCGGACGGCGAACCTCGCCTCCGGTCAATCGGCAGGGAGCGTCTCGCGGATCGTCGACGCGAGACCTGGGCGGGTGCGCGGATCCGCGACCACGTACCGCAGCAGCTCGCGCTCGCCGGGGCCGCCCTTGCCGAGCGCGACCACGATCGACCGCTGCCAGCCGGCGTCGTCGCCGAGCTCCTCGCTCGCGTGATAGAGCAGCAGGTGAGAGCCGAGCGCCAGGCGCTCCGCGCCGCCACCGATTGCAGCCATCGCGCCGATCACCAGCGCGAGATCGGAGCTCGGCGTGGTCGGCGCATCGAGGTGGACTTGCAGGGCCGCGAGCGCGGCGGCGACGGCCTTGGGGTCGAGCTTCTGGCCGCCGAGCCCGGCGATCGCCTTCGCCACCGGCCCGAGGGCATCGGGCTCGCTGCCCGCGAGGTAGTCGGTCCGGATCGAGAGCTGGGCGACGAGCACGGGGAGGCTCGACGGATCGTGGCGGGCGACGAGCAGCTCGACGACCGTATCCTTGAGCTTTGCCGGTTGACGCTTGTCCGACAGCACCGTCAACAGATGACTCGTGACCTCGGGGCCCTCCAGCTTCGCCAGCCGCTGGACCGCGAGCTCCTTGACGCGATCGAAGCGCGCCTCGCGGTCGCGCGCGATCGCGACGAGCACGGCAACCGGATCACTTGGCTCGGCCTCACCCGTCGGCGCCCAGCCATCGGCGTCGAACGTCGCGCCGAGCACCGGCGACGTCGTGCCGAGACTCTTGCGAGCGCGCACTGCGCCGGTCTTCGGATCGAGCGCGACGATCTCGCCGTTCGTCGAGATCCCGGCGATCACCGTGCCGGTGTGCTCGGACGCGACGAGCTCGACACGCGGATGGCTATAGGCCCAGCGCAGCTCGCCGCTCGGGTCGAAGCCGAGCACGTAGCGGAAGTAGTGGATCGCGTAGCCCTCGCCGGGGAGGCGGAGCTGGCCATCGACCGTCGTCGTCGTCCACAGGACGCGCTTGCGATCCGCTGCGCTGTACGCCAGCTGCACCGGGTCGTACGCGTCGACGCCGTACGCGGTGCCTTCGAGCTGCGGCGGCACGGTGACGGTGCCGTAGGTCGCATCCGCTCGCTTGCCCGACGCGCTCTTCTCGTCCAGCACGAAGACGCCCTGCTTCGAGCCGTAGTACGCGCGCTGGCTGGTGACGTGCAGCATCGAGATCTGCTCGTCGACGCCGCGCACGCGGGTCAGCTGCTTGCCGGTCTTGCCGTCGACGATCGACAGCCACTGCCGGAGGAACGGCGCGTACACGACGCCGCCGTGCGCCGCGGGCGTGCCGAGCTCGCCGGCCGCATCGGCCTTCCACAGCTCGCGGCCCGTGTTGCCGTCGAGCGCCGCGAGCCACCAGGTCGAGCCATCTTGCGAGACCACATACGCGCGCTCGCGATCGGCAGCTGCACCGACGAACTTGCCGTCGATCGCGGCCCGCCAGCGCGGTGCGCCGCGCGCCTGATCACGCGCCACCAGCTGCTTGCCCTCGAGCGCGACGATGAAGTCACCACCGACGGCGATTCGCGACGCGACGTCGGCGTCCGCCTTCCAGAGCACGTTGCCGCTGTCGAGGTCGTACGCGACGATCGTCTTCGGCGAGCCCGCGGTGAGCGCGAACACGCGGGGCCGCCCACTGACCGGCGTCGGGGTCGCGGGAAGCTGGCGACGCGAGAGCGTCTGCTCGAGCTGGTAGGGGTTGTTCTCGTCGGAGGACAGCCGGAACACGGCCTTGCCGCCGCACGCACCGAGCATCAGCAACAGCACGGCGAACACGAGCGCGAAGCCCAAGCCGAAGCCGAGGATCGGAGTGACCATGGCGAGCACGAGCTTCTTCACTGCTTGCCTCCACCGAGCCGCGCTTCGACGACGGCCTGCGCTTCCTGGCGCGATGGCCGCGGTGGTGTCTTTGGCGAGGAGTCGAGGTAGTCGGTCAACACGCCAACGGCGGCGGCATCCTGGATCTTCGCGATCGCGCGCACGATCTCGACGCGCGCCGGATCCGGTCCGAAATCACTCCGCTTGAGGATCGCGCCGAGCGCGACCGCGAGCGTCGGATCGGGCACCTTGCCGAGCTGATCGGCGAGCTTGGCCGCGAGATCGGCATCGGCCATCGCCGCGAGCCCGAGCGCCGCGGATTCCTCGCCGCGCGCCATCAGCTTGAACATTGGCTCGACTGCATCGCGGATCCGACCGCGACCCGCCGCCGTCGCCGAAGCCGCACGCACCGCCGGAGCCGGGTCGTGAAGCCCACCGATCACGGCCGCGCGTGCCGTCGGATCGGGATAGAGCGCGAGCGCGGTGAGCGCGGCGCTGCGGACGCCTTGATCGTGATGACCGGCGTAGCGCGTGAGCGCCGGCACGTCGGACGGCGCGGGATGGCGCGCGAGCGCGGCGATCGCCGGGACCGCGACGGTCTTTGGCATCCCAAGCGCGAGTGCGTCGAGGAGCGCGTCGTGGGCGGCAGGCAGATCGCTCGAACCGAGTGCATCGGCCGCCTTCGCCGCGGCCTCGACATCGACGCCCGCGAGCGCGGCGACGTGCGGCGCCAGCTCGAGCGCGGGCTGCTTGACCTTGCGGGGCGGCCTCGGCTTCGCCGGCCTGGCCGGCTTCGCCTGCTCGGCAGGCTTCGGCGCGGCCGGCTGCGCATGCGCGCTGCTGGACTGCCCGAGCGCCGGCACGACCGCCAGCATCAGCACCGGGACATACGTTGCCCCGACCCCCTGTACCCACTTGATGACGGACATGTTCCCTCTGAGGTGGCGTCGTACCCAAAAGGCGGTCCGCATTCAAGAAATCCCTCCGTCCTTTCAGCTACAACCCGACGCACCTGTGGATCCCGCCGTCCTGCCGATCCTGTCCTGCCCGCGCTGCCGCGCAGGAGCCCCGTTCTCCGACCTGCGGACACCCAGGTGCTCCGCGTGCGGGCTCGAGCCGGCGAGCGCCTCCGCCGGCTTCATCGACCTGATCGACGTCTCGGTCGGAGAACCGCCGTTGACCACGACCGAGCAGCGGCTGATGGAGAGCGATCTCGTCGCGCGCGTCTACGATCGGTTCTGGCGCCCGACGTTCGTCCGGTTGTTCGCCGGCGCCGGCGCCGGTGCCGCGGTCGGCGGGCTGTCGGGCGAGCTGTTCATCCACAAGCACGGCCTCTCGATCGACGACCGCCCGGGTCCGTGGCTCGACTTGTCGTGCGGGCCCGGCGCGTTCGCACGTGCGCTCGCCGCCGCCGCGCCTGGTGCGCTGATCGTCGGCCTCGATATCTCGCGCGCGATGCTCGACGTCGCCGCGCAGCGGACCGGCGGTTACACGAACGTCGTGCTCGTCCGCGCCGACGCCCACGCGCTGCCGTTCGTCGACGGTGCGTTCGGCGGCGTCAACAACGCGGGCGCGCTCCACGCCTACGACTATCCCGAGCTCGTGTTCCGCGAGATCCGCCGCGTGCTGCGGCCGGGCGGCCACTACGTCGGCTCGACGTTCGCCGAGGCGCCATCGCTGTTCGGCCGGCTCGCCGCACGCGCCGCCGGCATCCGCCGGTTCGCGCCGAGCGAGCTCCGCGCGTGGCTCCAGCGGATCGGGTTCGCGGACTACGAGGACGTCCGGCTCGGCGGCGCGCTCGTGTTCCGTGTGCGGCGTCCGTGACCAGAAGTAACTAGAAGCGCGCGCCGACGAGCGGGACGAGCATGCCGCGCTGGGGCGCGAGCGTGCGTGACAGCGGCTGCACTGCGAGCGAGCCCGCAGACCACCGACCATCGGAGTGGCGGCCGACGAGCGCGGCCGGGGCATCGCTGGCGGCGGGCTTCGCGCCGTCTCGCACGTCGAGTCCGACGTCGATGTCGCCGGTCAGCCGGAATCCGAGGTACGTGCCGATCACGAGGCCGGTCGTCGCGAGTCCGCCGACGAGGCGTTCGTCGCCCGTCGAGGTGTCGTCGTAGATGCCGGCGTAGAGCAGGAACGGCAGCGCGCCGCCGATCGCCGCGATCCCCGCGACCCGGATCATCCGGCGTTGCGTGGTGTTGGTCTCTGGCGCCGCGATGTAGCCGATCGCGAGGCCGCCCACGACACCGAGCATCGCGTTCACCGAGTAGGCCTCGCTCTCGGCGGGCTGCATCAGCATGCCGAGCGTCAGCCCGCCGACCGTGCCGATGCCGGCGAACGTGTCGACGAGCGCGATGTCACCGCGCGTGTACTGCTTGCGCGCGATCAACGAACCCGTGAGGCCGCCGAGCCCTGCCCCGACCGCCGCGCCGATGGCGATGTCGCTACCGGTCGTACCATCGACGTCGATCGCGTCGGCGAACAGGCCGCCCATCACGCCGCCCCAGATCGCAGTCGAGACCATCGTGCGCGTGCGGACCGAGCCGCCGCGCTCGGGCGTGGGCTCGATGATCGGTGGCAGCGGTGCTGTGACTGGCCGTGTCGAGTCGCCGATGGGGGTCAGGTCGACCGGCGGTGGATCGATCGGCTTCGGTGCGTCGTCCGAGATCCCGAGCTGCTGGTTGATCGAACGGATCAGGAAGCGCGCCTGTTCGGCCGCGGCGCCGCGCGGGCTGCGCACGAGAGCCTCGACGGCGAGCTGCTTGGCGTCGACGTAGACCCGCGCATCGAACAGCTCCTGCGCGCGTTGCACGATCGTACGCGCGACCTGCTCGGCGAGCACGACGTCATCGCCTGGCCGCGGCGGCGGCAGCTGCTCGGGCGTCGGCACCGGGATGTTCGGCGGCGGCTCGGGCTTGCGCTGCTTGTACGGGTCACTAGGCTGCGCGTGCGCGAGCGCCGGCATCGCGAGGCACCCCAGCAGCGCGATCGTTCGCAGCCCCATGATCAGGGCGTACCACCCGCTGGGCCGCGCATCAACCGGCGTCGTGGTCGTGACTACCAGGCCGCATGGCACCGATCACGATCGCGTCGGCGCGAGCGGTGTGGTGGGGGTCTGCGTGCGTGGCAGCGGGCCGGTCTCGCCGCGTCCGCCCGGGCCTTGCTTCCACGTCTTGCGATAGAGGAACATGAACACGACCTGGATCGCGGACAGCACGGGCACCGCGAGCAAGGCGCCGACGAGGCCGTACGTGTGCTCGCCGAAGAACAGCGAGAAGATGACGAGCACCGGATGGATCTTCGCCGCGGTGCCGATGATCTTCGGATTGAGGACGTTCGCCTCGATGAAGTGGATACCGATGATCCACAGGCCGATCGCGAGCCCGCGCGCGATGTCGATACCGGCATCACCGGAGACCAGCGCGACGAGCACGATCGGGATCGAGCTCAGGATCGATCCGAAGATCGGGATCAGCGTCAGCAGCGCCGCGACGACCGCGAGGATCAGGCTGTACTTGACGCCGAAGATCAGCATGCCGAGGTACGTGAGGATGCCGTTGATCAGGCAGATCACGAGCTGGCCGCGGATCACGCCGGAGAGCCCGCGATCGATGCCGGCAATGATGACGTCGTAATCCGCGCGCACGTTCTGCGGAAACATGCTGCGCAGGAACGAGTGCACCTTCTCCATGTCGATCAGGATGAAGGCGCCGATCATCAGCGTGAAGAAGAACAGGAAGATGCCGCGGATGAACGCGGTCAGCAGCGATTGACCGAGCCGCACGAGATCGTCGAGCTTGCTCTGCAGCCCGATCATCCCCTTCTTCACGAAGGCGCGTAGCTTGTCCTCGAGCACGAGCGGCTCGGGCGCGGTCTGGTTCGCGCTGATGTGATACGCGCCCTCGGGCAGCGGCTTGATGTCGACGCCGTTCGGCGCGAGCTGGAGCGCGAACCGGCCGTCGGGCAGTGGCGTCATCGTGAACGCGGTGCCGGGCGGCAGCGGGACGTCCTGCACGATCGCCGGCTCCTCGGGCACGGTCTTCACGCCGGCGAGCGACGGGAAGCGCGTCTCGAGCCAGCGCGCCATCTGTGGCGTCCACTCCTCGTTCGCCTTCTTGTAGAGACCCGGCGCCTCCTGGCCGATCCGCGCGACGTCGCTCGAGAGCCTGGGCACGAGCAGGAACATGAAGCCGGTCACCATCGCGATGAACACGAGGTAGCAGATGATGATCGCGAGCCCGCGCGGCATCCGCCGTGTGCCGTCCTTGCGCTCGGACATCCGGCGGACGACGGGCGCGAGAATGTACGCGATCAGGCCGGCGAACACGAACGGCAAGAGGACCTTGCGTCCGACGAAGAGCACGAGCACCAGGAACAGCGGGAAGCCCCAGCGCCTGAGGAACTGCCGCCCCGAGCCATCGGCGGCGAACAGGGTCGCGGTCTTGCTTCGGACAGGTCCGCTTGCTGTCGTAGGTCCGCTCACTGGCGGCGGTAACGTCTCCGACGTCGTGCGCGGCACGCCTCCAGATGGGGGCTCACCGGGCGGCTCGGGCGGCGTCATCGACGCGGGTATACCAGAGGACACGTCCGCTGCGACGCCCGTGCCCGCAGCTTCAGCGCTCGCGCCGCAGCCCGCCGAACCACCCGCCAACACGACCGAGCAGCGATCGCCGGGTTCCCGCGCGCGCCAGCTCCTCGTCGGTCAGCCCGATATCGAGCGTCGGTGTCGGCAGCGAGTCGTCGGGGGCCCCGCCGAGCAGGCCCTCGGTGCGCGCC
>JACCTC010000203.1 GCA_013812655.1 Deltaproteobacteria bacterium
GCCTCACGACGTCGGGCAGCATCCTTCCCGCTCTTGGGCTGAGCTTCCTTGCGGACAGCTCGGTCATGCGGTGGGTGCTTGCGGCGCTGTTGCTGCTCTCCCTCTACACGTTCTTCATCTCCGCACGAAACAAGGAGCGGTGGCACGTCTTCGCCATCGCTCTTACCGGCGCCGTCCTCGTCTACGTCGGCTGGCTCTCGACATCGTCGGTCACGCTCTATAGCGGGACCGCCGTGATGCTGACCGCATCGATCCTGAACCTCAAGAAGCCGCGAGACGAGTCGCCGCTTCCCTTCACACCCGCTAAAGGAACGACACCATGAGCAAGCGTACAATCGAAGTGTTCTCTGCCGGATGCCCCTGCTGCGACGAAGCCCTCCAGGCCGTTCGCGATGCATCCTGCGCGAGCTGCGACATCCAGGTTCTGGACATGAAGGATCCAAAGGTTGCGGCGCGCGCCAAGCAGCTCGGGATCAACCGTGTTCCTGCGGTCGTGATCAACGGACAGCTCGCCGACTGCTGCTCGTCCGGCGCGATTGACGTCGAGGTGCTTCGAACGATGGGTCTTGGACAAGCGTAGCGAGTCGCGCCGAACGCGCCCCCGATGCACGCTTGTGAAGAAGTCGTGAGGCGAGGCGATGAAATCGCGCGGACTCGGGCAGTCCACGCGGAGGGGCAAGAAGCGACAACCACGACGGGGCACGGGATGCCCCTCGCACGGGTCAAAGTAGCCGGACGGATGGCCGCTCGTGACGGCGGGCGCTCGTGTGTCAGGGGAGACGCCTACGTTGGTGTGTGATGCGACGCTGCGTGCCCGGCATGGGACGAAGCGACGGTCGAGGATCACAGACTCACGCTTGCGCACGCGCTTGGGGGAGGTTCGCCGTCCGGAGCGGAGAATGCGCGGGAGCGTGCTTGTATCACCGCGATCTAGTTCCGTATCTTGCCCGAGATGCAGTTGTATCGGAGCCCGCCATGAGCGATCCGCGCTGGCTCCTGCTCATCCATCAGATTCCACCGAAGCCGGGGTACCTGCGGGTCAAGGCTTGGAGGCAACTGCAGCGGCTCGGCGCGGTCTCTGTGAAGAACTCGATCTATGTCCTGCCGAGAAGCGACGACGCGCACGAGGATCTGCAATGGATCCTGCGCGAGATCACGGCGGCTGGGGGTGACGGTTCGATTTGTGAGGCGCGCTTCATCGACGGCCTCGCCGACGATCAGCTGGAAGCGATGTTCCACGCCGCACGCGACGCGGACTACGCCGATCTCGCGAGCTCGGCCACGCGCCTGAGCGACGATGGCGACGATCGCGCGCGCTTCGAGCAGGGGGTCGCGCGGCTGCGGCGGCGCCTCGAGGAGATCGTCGCGATCGATTTCTTCGGTGCGCCAGGTCGCGATACGGCGGATCGACTGCTCGGCGCCCTGGAGGCGAAGCTCTGCCCGGCGCCACCGGCCGAGACCACCACGGCAGAACAGCGACGTGCCGAGGTTCGGGGCAGCACGTGGATCACGCGCAAGGGCATCCACGTCGATCGCATGGCGAGCGCGTGGCTGATCCGATGCTTCATCGATCCGGACGCGCGGTTTCAGTTCGTCGACGCCAAGCGGTATCGCCATGAGCCCGGCGAGCTGCGCTTCGACATGTTCGAGGCCGAATACACGCACGAGGGTGACCGCTGCTCGTTCGAAGTCCTCGTCGAACGTTTCGGGCTCGACGACGTCTCGCTGATTCCGCTCGCCGAGATCGTCCACGACATCGATCTCAAGGACGGGAAGTTCGGACGTCCGGAGACCGGCGGCATCGCGAGCCTCGTCGCCGGCATCGCGATGGCGCACGCAGAGGACGAAAGCCGGCTCGCGCGCGCGTCGGCTGTCTTCGATGATTTGCGCGAGTACTTCCGAAGGAAACCCAACACGACCAGGCGCGGGACGCTGGCCCGCGACGGAAAGGAACCGACGTGAAAGCTACAACCGCGATCGTGCTCGCGACGAGCACGATGCTCTCGCTGGCTTGTTCGAGCAACAAGCAGCCCTCGGAGCAAGCGCCTGCGCCCGCGACGAGGCCGCCCTCCATCGACGCGGTGGCGGCCACCGCGCCGCCAGATGCCGCGGCGGCACCGATCTCATCCACGACGACTGTGCTCGGCTTCGACGCGGATCCTGCGGGGCAGCCTCCGAAGGGCATGACGCTCGCGCGCACGAATGGCGGCGCGCTGGGGACATGGCTCGTGCGCGCCGAGGCCGACGCACCATCGCCGCCGAACGTGCTCGCGCAGCTCGATCCCGACGACACCGACATGCGGTTCCCGATCGCCGTGACGGACGTGCAGCTGCGCGACGTGCGCGTCTCGGTGCGGTGCAAGCTGATCTCGGGCAAGGTCGATCAAGCGGCGGGGCTCGTCGTCCGCTATCGCGACGCGAACAACTACTACATCACGCGCACGAACGCGCTCGAGAACAACGTCCGCCTCTACACCGTGAAGGACGGCAAGCGACGCCAGATCGCGAGCTGGAGCGGTCCCGTGAAGGCGAACGTCTGGCACGACTACGCGATCGAGATCCGCGGCGATCACATCCAGGTGTTCTGGAACGGCAAGCGCGTGCTCGATCATCACGACAGCACGTTCACGGAACCCGGTCGCGTCGGCGTGTGGACGAAGGCCGACTCGATCACCTACTTCGACGATCTGAAGACCGAGGCGCTATGAGCACCGACGATCCCACCCGCCGCGACGCGCTCGCCGGCATCGCCGCCACGGGCGTCGCGTTGCTCGCCGGCTGCCCGTCGCAGCGACCCACCCCCACGACCACGACCGCACCGACCACCGGAGGAACCATGTCCCAGACCGCTCTCGCAGGAAACCACACCGTCGTTCCACTGCCGTTCAAGCCCGGATCGCTCGACGGGCTGTCCGAGCGCCTCATCACCTCGCACCACGAGAACAACTACGGAGGCGCGGTGAAGAACCTCAACAAGGTCGAGCTGGAGCTGGCGAAGATCACCAAGGACACGCCGCCGTTCGCGGTGGCCGCGCTGCGGGATCGCGAGCTGACGTTCCGGAACTCGAAGAACCTGCACGAGGCGTACTTCGGCAACCTCGGCGGCAATGGCAAGCTCGGCGGCGCCATCGAGAAGGCGCTCGCGCAGGCATACGGCAGCATCGCCGCGTGGGAAACGCAGTTTCGTGGCACCGCGATGGGCCTCGGCGGCGGCAGCGGCTGGGCCGTGCTCGGGCTCGAGCTCGACACCGGCGGCCTTCGCACCGTCGGCTCCGGCAATCACACGCAGACGCTGTCGACCGGCGCGCCCCTGCTCGTGCTCGACATGTACGAGCACAGCTATCACCTCGACTTTGGCGCCGGTCACGCGAAGTACATCGACGCGTTCTTCAAGAACGTGAGCTGGGACGAGGTCAGCCGCCGCCTCGACCGCGCGCTCGCCGCCTCCAAGACCCTACGCGGCGCATGAGCCAGGACACTGCTCCGGACGACGGCGCTACCGCGCCCGAGCCGACGAACCCGTGCTCGATGCGCGAGCTGGCCGGCTATTTCCTGCGGCTCGGCACGTTCGGCTTCGGCGGTCCGATCGCGCTTGCGGGGTACATGCAGCGCGACCTCGTGGAACGCAGGCGATGGATCACGAAGCAGGACTACACCGAGGGGCTCGCGCTCTCCCAGCTCGCGCCGGGACCGCTCGCCGCGCAGCTCGCGATCTACATCGGCTGGGTGCGCGGCGGCGTGTCGGGGGCGACGCTCGTCGGGTTCGCGTTCGTCGTGCCGTCGTTTGTGATGGTCCTCGCGCTCGCGGCGGTCTACGTCCAGTTCGGCGGGTTGTCGTGGATGCAGGGCGCGTTCTACGGCATCGGCGCCGCGGTGATCGCGATCATCGCGCGCAGCGCGGTCAAGCTCGTCCGGATGACACTCGCCAGGGACTACCTGTTGTGGGCCATCTTCGCGATCAACGCCGGTGTCACCGCGTGGACCGAATCGGAGATCGTCTGGATCTTCGTAGGTAGCGGCGTGCTTGCGATGCTGGTGAAGGCACCGCCTCGCTTCGGTGTGGGATCGCGGACGTTGTCCGTCATCCCCGCATTCCTGCTGACGGGCCTCCACGGACCGGCGACGACGAGCACGCTGTGGACGATGGGTTGGTACTTCACGAAGGCCGGCGCATTCGTGTTCGGTAGCGGTCTCGCGATCGTGCCGTTCCTCTATGCCGGCGTGGTCGAGGAGCATCGGTGGCTGACCGAGCGGCAGTTCCTCGACGCCGTCGCCGTCGCGATGATCACGCCGGGCCCCGTCGTCATCACCACAGCGTTCATCGGGTATCTGGTCGCGGGCCCGATCGGCGCGTGCGTGGCGGCGATCGGCACGTTCGTGCCCTGCTACCTGCTCACGGTGATTCCGGCGCCGTACTTCCGCCGGTTCTCGAAGAACGAGAGCATCAAGGCGTTCGTCAACGGCGTCACCGCGGCGGCGACCGGCGCGATCGCGGGTGCGGCGTTCGTGCTCGGCCGGCGCGCGATCTTCGACATCCCGACGATCGCGATCTGCGCGGTCACGTTGCTCGTGATCTTCAAGGTGAAGAAGGCGCCGGAGCCGCTCGTGATCGCGGCGGCAGGGATCATCGGCGTCGTCGTGAATCAACTGTTCGGGCTGGCGGTCGCGGTCACGCCATGAAGACGAGGTGCCTCGCGAAGTGGATCGTTCTGCCGTTGCCTCTGCTGTGGAGGACCTCGGGATGGGCCACTCGCCCCCTCGAACGAACGCGAAAGGACTCGCAGCGATGATGCGAACCCTGTCCCTTGTTGCCGGTGCGCTGATCGCGATCGCGGCGTGCAAGTCGAGCTCGAACGAGGTCGTCGTGTACACGTCGGTCGATCAGGTCTTCTCGGAACCGGTGTTTCGCGCGTTCGAGCGCGAGAGCGGCGTGCGCGTGCGCGCCGTGTTCGACACCGAGGAGACCAAGAGCACCGGCGTCCTGAATCGCCTGATCGCCGAGGCCGATCGCCCGCAGGCGGACGTGTTCTGGTCCGGCGATCCCGTACGGCCATTCCTCCTGATCAAGCGCAACCTCGTCGAGCCGTACATCTCGCCCAACGCGAGCGGGCTCGCCGAGGGCTTGCGCGCTGCCGACGGAACGTGGACCGGGTTCGCCGCGCGGGCGCGCGTGCTGCTCGTCAACAAGAACAAGGTCGGCAAGGAAGACCTGCCGAAGTCGATCCGCGATCTCGCGAACCCGCGGTGGAAGGGCCAGACGACCATCGCGAACCCGTTGTTCGGGACGACGACGATGCATGTCGCGGCGCTGTTCGCCGCGTGGGGAGACGACGCGACGAAGCACTTCATGACCGACCTCAAGGCGAACGACGTGCGGATCGCCAGCTCGAACGGAGAGGTCAAGCGTCTCGTCGTCGCCGGGGAGGTCGCGTTCGGACTCACCGACATCGATGACGCGAACGAGGCGATCAAGGACGGCGCGCCGGTCGAGGTCGTGTACCCGGATCAGGATGGGCTCGGCACGCTCGTGATGCCGACGACGGTTGTCCTGATGCGCGGCGGCCCGCACACCGCGAACGGCAAGAAGCTCGTCGACCACTTGCTGAGTGCCGACGTCGAGCGGCAGATGGCCGAGTCCGCGGCGCACATGCCGTTGCGTGCGGACGTGCCGACGCCGGCCACCGTGCGGCGGGTCGGCGACATCCGCGCCATGAAGACCGACTACGCGAAGGTCGCCGACGAGATCGAGCGCATTCAGCCCTGGCTGCGAGCGTGGTCGGGTCTCTGATCCGCGCGCTGCGCCGGCGCGAGCAACCAATCGTCCTCGCGATCGCGGGTGCGGCGATCGTCGTGCTCGCGATCCTCCCGATCGCGCTCGTGCTCGTCGGAGTCGATCTCGGCGGTCTCTCGGCGCTCGCGAGCGTCCGCACGTGGACGCTGCTCGGCCGCACGCTCGCGATCGCACTTGCAGTTGTCCTCGTCACGCTCGCGATCGGCGTACCGCTCGGCGTGCTCCTCGGACGTACGGACGTTCCGCTGCGGCGCGTGCTGTGGCTCGTCCACGCATTTCCGATGTTCCTGCCGCCGTTCTTGCCCGCGCTCGGCTGGTTTCACTTGTTCGGTAGCCAGGGGCTGATCGGCAGTAGCGGTACGGCGGGTGTGCTGTTCGGCGATCTCGGGTTCGTGCTGGTGCTCGGCGTGACGTTCGCGCCGATCGTCACGTCCCTGACGGCACTCGGCGTGATGGGGGTCGATGCGTCGCTCGAGGAATCCGCGCGCATCGTCGCGCGTCCGTGGCGCGTATCGTCGCGCATCCTCGTCCCGGCGGCTGCGCCCGCGGTCGCGCTGTCGGCGATCGTGGTGTTCGCGCTCGCGCTGTCCGAGATCGGCGTGGCGATGTTCCTGCGCGTCGATCTCTACTCGGCGGCAGTGTTCGCGCGCCTCGGCGGCGTCGACTTCGCGCCCGGCGAGGCGCTCGCGTTGGCGTTGCCGCTCGTGCCGATCACGCTCGCCTTGCTCGCCGCCGAGCGCCGGTTCGCGGCGCGGCGCTCGTTCGCGGTGCTCGGTCTACGCGCGGCCCGCGACCCGCTTCCGCTCCGCCGGTGGCGAGTCCCCGCCACGCTCGCGTGCGTCGCGGCGACGGTGATCTCGATCGCGCCGCTCGTCGCGCTGGCGGTGCGCTACGGCGGTGCGCCCGGCGTCGCGGAGTGGGCAAGCGACGCACCGTGGAACGGGCTCCTCGCCAGCGCGGTCGCGGCGACGATCATCACGATGCTCGGCCTGATCATCGGTCACGCCTCTGCACGCCGGCTGCCCGGGGCGACGCTCCTCGATAGCGCGTGCATGCTGGCGTTCGTGATGCCGGCCGCGATCCTCGGCGTCGGCGTGATGAAGCTGTGGAATAGCCCCGACACGCAGCTCGTGTACGGCACGCTCGCGATCGTCGTGATCGGGTTCGTTGCGCGCTACGTCGTCGTCGGTGTGCGCGTGGTCGCGTGCGCGGTCGCGCAAAGCTCGGTCCATCTCGAGGAAGCCGCGGCGGCATCCGGTGCGCGGTTCGGTCGCCGCCTCGTGCGCATCGTGCTTCCGGTCCACGCGCGAGGGATCGCGTTCGCGTGGTTGCTCGCCCTCGTGTTCTGTCTGCGCGACATCGAGACCGTCATCCTGTTCTATCCGCCGGGAAGCGAGCCGCTCACGGTCCGGATCTTCACGCTCGAAGCGAACGGTCCACCCGCGGTGGTCGCGGGGCTGTGTCTCGTGCACGTCGCGATCACGGCGGCGATGATCACGCTCGGTGCCCTGGTCGTCCGGAGGCGACGATGAAGCCCGCCCTCGCGCTCGAAGGCGTGACCTTCGGATACGGCGATCGGCCGATCCTTGACGGCCTCGATCTTTCTGCCGAGCAAGGCCAGATCGTCGTGCTGCTCGGTCCTTCGGGGTCGGGCAAGTCGTCCATCCTGCGCCTGCTGCTCGGGTTCGCCGCGCCCGCGTCTGGGCGCATCCTGATCGGCGGCGAGGAAGCCAGCGCCGCGGGAAAGATCGTCGTGCCGCCGGAAGAGCGAGAACTGGCCGTGGTGTTCCAGGATCTCGCGCTCTGGCCGCACCTGTCGGTGCGCGGCAACCTGGCGTTCGGGCTCGATGCGCGCGGCGTCGAGGCGCACGTTCGCGACGAGCGCATCCGCGACGTCCTCGCGCGCGTCGGTCTGGCCGACAAGGACCGTCGCCACCCGGGCGCCCTGTCCGGCGGTGAACGGCAACGCGCCGCGATCGCGCGCGCACTCGTGCTCGAACCGCGCGCGGTGTTACTCGACGAGCCGCTCTCGAATCTCGACGCTCACCACAAGCGTCAGCTGCTCGATCTGTTCCGCGCCGTCTTCAAGGAACGCGCGACGACCGTCCTCTACGTCACGCACGACTTGCGCGAAGCGGCCGTGCTCGCCGATCGGATCGCCGTCCTCGAAGAGGGGCGGATCGTCCAGCAGGGTTCGATCGACGAGTTTCGTAGGGCTCCCAACACCGACTTCGTGCGCGCATTGATCGAAGACGGCGGTTGATCGGGGCGCGATCATCGGCTGCGGAATCGCGCAATCGATCGGTGCCGATCAGCCCAACGTCGGGGGACGGGCCGAGTCGCGCTGCGGCGACGCACTCATCGTGCTCGCCTTCATCACCGCGCCCAACGCCTCTCGACGAGCTCGAGCTTGGGTTCGATCA
>JACCTC010000270.1 GCA_013812655.1 Deltaproteobacteria bacterium
GGCGCCTGGTCTGGCGACGCGATGGTGGCAAGTGCACGATCCCGTCCTGCCGGTCCGCGGCGTACCTCGAGCTTCACCATATCGTCGCGCGCGAGGACGGCGGCACGCACGACGCCTCGAATATCGCTGTGTTATGCGATGGGTGTCACGCGTCTCTCCATCGCGGCCAGCTCACGATCACGGGCAAGGCACCGCACGACCTCGTGGTCACGCGTGTCCACGACACGATGGCCCACGTGGGCCAACCGAGCAGGCTCGATCGCGCGACGTTCTTGATCGAAGCGCGTACGGCGCTCGTCACGCTCGGCTACAAGAAGCACGAAGCTGCGGCCGCTGTAGCGGCGGCGCAAGCTCACGTTGGCGGTGACGTGGCGCTCGATGCCCTGATCCGCGAAGCCCTCCGCCGGTGTGGAAAGCCAGGTGGATAGCTCGCGTACCTCCCCATCGCGCGCGATCCAACGTGACCAGTTGCTACCGTGGATGACCGCCCGCTCCGCGACGGTCACGACGCACGCTGCTGGCGCATTCGCGACCCCACTCCTTCCGTCCGGAGCTTCCTCGAGCGCCTCGCGATCTAGGTCGGGAGGTACGCGGCACCCCCGAGCATCGCCACCGCGTTGTGCCTTGCGCCGCCACTGCAATCGGCCCGTGAAGGGGCGGCAGGCGTGGCGCCGTATCCGTGCTCGGGCAGATCTCCGAGGTGGAGGCCTAGAGAGCTAGTCGCAGCTGCGCTTCAGTCTCCCCCACGGGGATTCCTTCCGCGTAGAGGGTTTTCCGTCGGCACTGCGTGCCGACAGAAAACTATTTTCTGCACGTCAGTCACCATCGAGGGCGCGGTCTTCGCGGCCGGCGCGCTTCTTCTGCTGCGGCATGCCGAGCTCGGCGAGCTTCTTGCGGAGCGTGTTGCGATTGAGGCCGAGGATCTCGGCGGCCTTGAGCTGGTTGCCACCGGTGTGGGCGAGCACGAGATCGAAGAGCGGGCGCTCGACGCGCGCGAGCACCTTCTCGTAGAGGTCGTGGACCGGATAGCCGTCGATCCGCTTGAGCAGGCCGGCGAGCTTCGACTTCACCATCTCCTCGAAGGCGAGGTCCTCGAGCGGCACGCGCGACGCGACGACCGGCAGCACCTCGTCGACATCGCCGGCCTCGATCTTGTTGCGGGTCACCCGCACGACGAGCCGGCGCGCGATCGACTTGAGCTCGCCGACGTTACCCGGCCACGGATACTCCGCGAGTCGCGCGACCGCCCGGCTGGCGACCGTCGGCCTGGTGCGCCCGATCTCGGCCGCGTAGTGCTTGATCCAGCGCTCGAACAGCACGGGAAGATCGTCGAGGCGATCGCGCAGCGGCGGCACCTCGATGCGACGCGGCCGGAACAGCTCGTAGAGCTCGCGCGAGACGATCGATGCGTCGACGGCTTTCTCGAGATCGAGATCGGCGGTCGCGACGACCTGGACGTCGAACTGCTCGGTCTCAGGCTTCGCCGGGGCGCGGTCGCGGATCGCGCGCTTCAGCGTCCGTTGCGACGGCGCGGACATGTCGCTGACGTCCTTGACGAGCAGCGTGCCGCCACTCGCCGAGCGGAGGGCCCGGCGCGCGCGTTCGCAGGCGTCATCGCCACTCGCACACGGCACGTCCTCGAACGTCGGGCGCACCGCGACGAACCGGCCCCTCCCCCGCGGTCCCTGGTTGTGCAGCACGCGCGCGACGAGCTCGCGGCCGGTGCCGTGCTCGCCGCAGATCACGACCGGCGCGTCGCCATCGGCGAACTCGGCGATCGCGCCGAGCACCGCGCGCATCGACGCGCTCTCGGCCACCAGGAAGTCATCGGCCTTGAGGTTGCCGCGGAGCACCTAGGCAGCCTCGCCGGCGACCGAGGCAGAAGCTGCGGTCGTGGCAGCACCCGGGTCACCGTCGATCTCGTCGCGGCCGGCCCCCATCTCGGGCGCGAGGCCCAGGCGCGACTGCCGCTCGATGAGCTGCGTGAAGTAATCCTCGACGAGGCTGCGTGCGGTCGCGAGATCCGGCGTCTCCCAGACCCGCAGCCGGAGCGCGTTGCAGCCGTAGAGCCCGCGCGCGTACCACGCGCATGCCTTGCGCACCTCGTGGAGCGTGCGGGGCCCGCCGCGCAGCGTCTCGATCAGGCCAACGTGGCGGCGATACACCGCGAGCCGCTCCTCGAGGCCCGGCGGTCCGGGATCCGGACGACCGGCGCAGACCTCGCGGAGGCGCGCGAACAGCCACGGGTTGCCCATCGCGCCGCGGCCGATCATCACCGCGTCGCAGCCGGTCTGCTCGCGCATCCGGACGTAGCCCTCGACGTCGAGCACGTCGCCGTTGCCGACGACCGGGATGTGCGACGGCACGGCATCGCGCACGAGCTTGATGATCTCGGGGTCACTCTTGCCGGAGAAGCCCTGCGTGCGGGTCCGGCCGTGCACCGTGATCATCTTCGCGCCGGCCTCGACCATCGCGCACGCGAACTCGGGCGCGTTGCGGTTGTCCTGGTTCCAGCCTGCCCGATGCTTGACGGTGACCGGCACGTGCGCCGGCACCGCGTTGACGACCGCGCGCACGAGGGTCTGCGCGATCTGGGGCTCGCGCATCAGCGCGGAGCCGCACTCGCCGGCAACCACACGCTTCGCCGGGCAGCCCATGTTGATGTCGACGAGCGACGCGCCGATCGACACCGCGAGCTTCGCGGCGTCGGCCATCATCGATTCCTCGCGGCCGAAGATCTGGACCCCGAACCGGCGACCATCGAGCGACGCGGTCAGCTTGCCCGTCGTCTTCGGGTCGCCCACCGAGAGCGCGTGCGCCGAGAGAAACTCGGTGATCGTCAGGCCGACGCCGAACTCCTCGCACACCGTCCGGAACGGCAGGTCGGTCACCGCCGCCATCGGCGCGAGCAGGACGGGCGGGTCGACAGGAATGTCGCCGATGCGCATCACCGCCACCTCTTACCGGATCGGCGACGCCGCGGGAAGCCTTGATCTCGTTGACGAACCCGGGGCGAACCCCACCGGTATCCCCGACGCACCCTGTCAGCGCAGATCAGCCGCCTCGTTGATGCTGAGGAACGCTCGCAGCTCCGGATCGACGCGTCGCACGGCCGCCTCGTCCAGCCAGTACACGCGGAGCTCGCCCCCGGTCAGCAGCTCGGCCGCCCTGAGCTGGCAGGCGGCGAGCCGGGCCTCGACCACCGGCCGACAGGCCGCGACCCGCAGCACGCAGACCAGCGGCTCAGGCACCTCGCCGAGCTTGACTCCGACCGCGTCGGTCGCCGCGTCGCCGGCCTGCGCGAGCACCAGGTCGATGACCGCGGCCGACAGATAGGGCATGTCGCCAGCGACCACGAGCAGCCACGGCGTGGTGGCTGCCGCGAGCCCGGCCGCGATCCCCGCGAGCGGCCCGCCATCGGCGACCGGATCGCGCACCGTGCGAAACCCCGCCACGTCGCGCGCCGTCGAGACCACGATCTCGGCGACCCGCGGCGCGAGCACCGCGCATTGCCGCTCGAAGATCGTCTGGCCGTCGACGACGAGCTCGCGCTTGTCAACCCCGCCGAGCCGTGTCGCCCTGCCGCCGGCGACGATCAACGCCGTCACGTCGTCGCGCATCGCAGTCAGCGGAGCAGCGGCTGGACTTCGTCCTGCGCCGGCGTCGTGATCTCGGGGCCGCTCGGCGACAGGTACACCGAGACCTCGGAGCGGACGCCGAACTGGCCGGCGAAGTAGACGCCCGGACCGACGGTGAAGCCGGTGCCCGGCGTGAGGATGCGGGTGTCGTGGACCTCGAAGTCGTCGAGGTCGGCGCCGCCGCCCTGGAGGTCGTTGTCGAGCGAGTGACCGGTGCGATGCATGACCCGGTCGGCCATGCCGGCCTTCTTGATGAACGCGCGGGTCGCGCGATCGACCTCGGCGCCGGTGACCGGGCGGTTCTTGCGCGCGCGATCGGCGATCAACGCGAGCGCGTGGTCGCGCGCGAGGCTCGCGGTCTCGAACGCGGCCTTGATGTCGTGGCTCACGGTCGCATCGACGACCGCGCACCAGGTCTGCGCGGCGTAGATGCCGTCGGGCTTGTCGAGCTTTGCGGCGAGCGACAGCACGAGCAGATCGCCCCGGCGGATCGGCGCGGTCTTCGCGGCGGTCGGCACGTAGTACGGGTCCGCGGTGTTGGCGCCGGCGGCGACGATCGGCGGTGCGCCGGTCAGGCCGCGCATCGTCATGCCGCGGACGAGCCGCTGCTGGACGTCGTGCTCGGTCACCGGCACGCCGGCGCCGACCTGCTTCGCGATGAACGCGAGCGCTTCCTTGCGGAGCTCGACGAGGTGATGCGCGGCGACGTGGTGCGCGGTGCGGCCGGCATCGCCCCAGATCGCCTTGGTGTACTGCACGAGCGTGTCGGACGAGCGAACCTGCACGCCGACGGCGCGGATCAGCTCGAGCGTGCCGGCATCGACCCGCGAGACCGAAGGCACCGCCGCCTTCATCGAGTACTCGACCGCGACCGTGCGCATGCCCTTCAGCATCACGCGCAGCTGCTTGTCCATGTCGCGATGGCCCTGGTAGACGAGCTTGGATCCCGGGAGGTGCTCGAAGCTGCGCTTCTCGGCGTCGTGAACGAGCGCGATCGCGCTGCCTTTCGCCGGGATCAGGTAGAACCACGGCCGCGTCGGGTGGCCCTCGGGCGCGACCAGGCGCCGCGCGATCGGGTTCGAGCCGTCGCGATCGACGAGCAACCAGCCGTCGAGCCGCTGCACCGCGAGCAGGCCCTGCATCGTCGTCGCGTCGGTGATGCCGACCCGCGCCGGGATCGCGAGCCGGTCGTCCTTGCGCTCGGGAGCCGCATAGGGATCGAGCGGCCTGGCCTTCGTCGACCTGGCCTTCGGATCGAGCTTGGCGTCGAGCTTGGGCTCGAGCTTTGGATCGGCCTTCGGATCCGGTGTCATCGGATCGCCGGGCTCGGGATGGAGCGACGCTGGCGAGCGCGGAGTCGGGGGCCGGATCGGCGGTGGGAACGGATCGACCGGCGGCTTGCCATCGGGCACGTCCACATCGGCCGGCGGATCGGCATACGGATCGGCAGGCTTGCCGGGCTTGCTCTTGCCAGGCTTCTTCGGCGCCGCCTTGGTGGCCGCAGGCGTCGCGATCGGCGGCGCGGCGGGGTCCGCGTACGGATCGGTCGGTGCCGGGTCGGCGTACGGGTCGGCGGGCTTCGGCGCCGGCTTCTTCTTCGCCTTGGCCTTGGGCTTCGGCTTGACCTGAGCGGGGGCCTCGGCGGGTTGCGCGGACGTGACCGCTGACGAGACGGTGAACGCGGTGAACGCGATGAACGCGAGGGCGATCGTGGCGAGGCGCTTCATGGGAGGAGAGCTCCAGTCAGCTGGCAGATTGCGAGGCTCGGGCGAGCTCCACGATCAGCCCCTCATGAATAGCACCGTTCGTCGCAGCGACCTCCCCGGTGTAGGGGTCGAAGGGGCCGCCTGCCATGTTCGTCACGGTGGCACCCGCCTCGCGTGCGATCAACGCACCGGCGGCGAGGTCCCAGGCCTGCAGGCGCGGCTCCCAGTAGCCGTCGAGCTGACCGCTCGCGACCAGGCAAAGATCGATCGCGGCCGACCCGAGCCGGCGGACCGAGCCCGCGGTGCGTAACAGATGGAGCCAGGCGCCGAGGTTGTTGTCGGGGTTCGTCGCGAGGTCGTACGGAAATCCCGTGACCAGCAGCGCATCCTCGAGTCGCTCGATCGCGCTCACCGCGAGCGGCGCCCCGCTGCCATCGCGGGCACCACCGCCGAGCGTCGCCTCGAACCACCAGCCGAGGGCCGGCGCGACGACGACCCCCGCGAGCAGCTCGGTCCCGCGCACCGCCGCGATCGAGACCGACCAGATCGGGAGCCCGTGCGCGAAGTTGACGGTGCCGTCGATCGGATCGACGAGCCACGACACGACATCGTGCGCCGCCGAGCCGCCGCCCTCCTCGCCGACCACCGGCACGCCCGGCACGCGCTCGCCGAGCACACGCCGGATCAGCTCCTCGGAGCGAACGTCCCACTCGGTCACCAGATCGCGCGGGTTGCTCTTGCTGCGGATCTGGTGCGGCCGCGCGGTCTTCAGCAGGTGGCTCGCGGCGCGAGCAGCGGCCTGCGCGGCAGCGAGCAGCTCGGCTACAGCTGGCTCGCTCACAGATCGAGGCGCATCGCGACGAGCTGCGCGTTCGACAGCCGCGTGAAGGACTCGTGCGCGGCGACCTGCTTGGACGTCGTCGATCGATCGACGACGCGGAATCCGAACTTCGCGGCGAAGAAGTCGCTCGCGGTCTCGGTGACCAGGTAGATCCGGCGCACGCCACGCCAGCGCGCCTGGTTGACCGCCATGTCGGCGAGCATCCAGCCATAGCCGGCGCCGCGGGCCTCGGGATCGACCGCGAGCGAGCGCAGGATCGCATCGTCGCCGAGAACCTCGAGCGCGACCGTGCCGCGCAGGCCGTCCTCGTTGCGCAGCACGAAGAAGCTGCCGAACTGTTCGTCACGCGCGGAGTCCTCGTGGAGGCCGGCCTTGACGAGCAGCTCGCGGACCGCGGCCATGTCGCCGCGCTGCGCCGGGCGCATCGGATCGCCGATCGCGTCGAGCAGGCGGTCGTGGAGCCCGTCGAAGCTGCCCGACGACAGCACGCAGACGACATCGCCGGGCGCCGCGCTCTCGGCGAGCTGCTTGACGATGGTCTCGACCTCGGGCGTGTAGCTCGCCTTGGTGCCGCCGCGGTGCAGATCGAGTGCGAGGCGCTCGGGATCGAAGCGATCGTCGACGGGGATCTTGCTGGCGTCGAACAGCTTGCCGACGATCACCTCGTCGGCGTGAGCGAACGCGTCGCCGAACTCGACCTGGAACGTCTTGCGACGGCTCGTCGCGCTGCGTGGCTCGTAGACCGCGATCAACCGGCGCCGCGGGTAGCGCTTGCGCAGCGCCTTCAGCGTCTCGCGCACCGCGGTCGGATGGTGAGCATAGTCGTCGAGCACGGTGACGCCGCCGGCCACGCCGCGCAGCTCCTGGCGCCGCCGCACGCCCGCGAAGCTCGCGATGCCGCGCTGGATCTCGCGGACCGGCACGCCGCGCGCGTGGGTGACCGCGATCGCTGCGACACAGTTCGCGACGTTGTGGCGGCCGACCAGCAGCGTCTCGAAGCGCTCGACGCGCTCGCCCTTGTGGAACACGTCGAACGCGACGCGGCCCGACTTGCCGACCTCGAGGTTCTCGGCCCACCACGTCGCGTTCGCGATCGGGCCATCCTCGGCGTCGGTGCCCGGCGCGGCCTCGTCGACCACGGCGTAGCGCTCGACGCGACAGCTCGCGTTGCGGGCGACCTGCATCGCGTCCGCGGACTCCGCGCACACCAGGAGGAGGCCATCCTCGGGCATCAGCCCGACGAGCCGCTTGAAGACATCGCGGACGGCATCGAACGACGGAAAGATGTCGACGTGATCGAGCTCGACCGACGTCAGGATCGCGGTGCGCGGCCGGTAGTGCGCGAACTTCGGGCCCTTGTCGAAGAACGCGGTGTCGTACTCGTCGCCCTCGATGACGAAGTCCGGCCCCTTGCCGAGCCGGTAGCCCTGGCCGAGCGAGACCGGCACGCCGCCGACGAACATCGACGGGTCACGCCCCGCCTCGATCAGGATGTGCGAGACCAGCGAGCTCGTCGTGGTCTTGCCGTGCGTGCCGCACACCACGATCGGGTGCTTGTCAGCGAGCAGGCGCTCGCCGATCACCGCGGGGAACGACGTGAGCTGGAGGCCGCGCTCCTGTGCCGCCTTGACCTCGACGTGATCCTTGCCGTGGACGTTGCCGACCACGACGAGATCGGGCGCCCATGCGAGGTTCTCGGGGGCGTACGGCATCATCACCGGGACGCCGAGCGCCGCGAGCTGATCGGACATCGGCGGATACACGGCCGCGTCGGAGCCCCGGACCTCGTGTCCTGCCTCCGCGAGCAACCCCGCCACGGCCCCCATCCCGGTGCCGCCGATCCCGATCAGATGGACCTTCACGCGCGGCGGAAGGTACCCAGGTGACACCATCGGGTAAAGGGTTCTGGCCAGCTAGCGGCCAGGGCGAAGTCTGGCCGAGGACAGGCCGCTCGCGGCGAGCGGGATCTCAGATATCCTCGGGGACAGGTCATGGACGGTCCACGTCACGAGCGGCGTCATCACTTTCGCGGCAAGGCCCGCGCGGGTCGCGTGATGTCGGTGCGGTTTCGCGCCGGCGCGCACACCGCGTGGATCGCGGCAGAGACTCGCAACATCGGCGTCGGCGGTGCGTTCATCGTGACCGAGCTCGTCCAGGCCGTCGGCTCACCACTCACGGTCGAGGTCCGGCTGCCGACGACCGACCAGCTGTTCACGCTGACGTCGGTCGTGCGGTGGGCGGCGGGTGACGGGATGGGCGTGCAGTTCGTCGGCGTCGACGTCGACGTCCTGCTCGAGCTCAACGACTACTTCGCGACGTTGACCGACGGGCCCGCGACCGACTCCTGAAGCTTGACGTCCGTCGACTCGAAGATCTTGTCGGCCGACGCCGGCACGAAGCCCTGGAACGTCTCGCCGGTCGGTAGCGTGTAGCGCAGCGCGAACTCGTAGTAGCAGGACGGGATCCTGACCGTCGCGTCGGAGAACTCGACCTCGACGGCATCGGCGATCGTCGACGCCTGCTCGAGCTTGTCCGCCGGGCTGCCCTTGATGACGCCGCCGCGGTCGTTGAGCACGAAGCGGTGCTCGAGGAGGAACGCGACGAGCGCCTGCAGATCGGGAAACGTCGTGAGCGCACCGACGTCGATCGTGAAGTGGTTGACGCGGAAGCCGAACGCCGCCACCCATGCCGCGTACTCGCTCTCGGCGAGTAGCGTCTTGTACTCGTCGTGACTCACCTGCCACGGCCTGCCCGCCCACGGCAGATCGGGCCTGCTGCCGAAGTCCGGCGGGAGCTGGGAGACCAGCCGGGTCACGATTGCCTGCGATGCGGAGGACAGGTCGGAGAGCACGAGCTCGCTGATGAAGATCTTGGGCAGATTTGGATCGTCGTGCTGCCAGTAGCGGGCGCGCAGGTGCTTCTCGTCGAACCGGTAGTGCTGGCGGCCGCGCCAGCCGAGCGCCTCGAACGGCGCCGCCAGCACGTCACAGCAGATCTCGGGGACCGCAAACGTCCGCAGCGCGACGTGGTCGTTGTGGACGATCTCGCCGCGGTCGACCAGCAGCTGATGGATGCGACCGGCCTGCGGCGTCGAGGCCGTGTAATCGCGCCACAAGGCGTCGAGGAGCTCGGCGGTCGTCACTCCCATCGGTATGCCAAACCGTCGGGCGCTTGGGAAGGCCCGCGGCAGGCCGGTGCGACGAAGCCGAAGATTTACAGCGCGGTTTTCACGGAGCGAGGCAGCAGAGCACGCGTGCGCCGCCTGGTGCGCGACCGGGTCACTTCAAGATGATCGGAAAGCCAAGCTTCTGGCGCGGCTTCTTCGAGCGCGGGAACGTGACATCGCGCATCGCGGTATCGATGCACTGCGCCGTCGGCGTACCGACGAGATCACCCGTCTGCTTGTACTCGATGACGCTGCCATCACCTGCGATCACCAGCTCGAGCTTCGCGCGGCCGGAGATCCCGTTGCGCTTGAAGCACGCGTTCGCTGCATCGACGACCGGCTTCATCGCGACCGTCGCCATCTGCGCCGTCAGCGCGTCGACGCCATCGGGCGCGCCGCCATCGATGATGCTGCCGCTGCAGCGCTCCTTGTCCGGCTCGGCCTTCGCGGACGGCGGCTTCGCGACAATCACGGCGCCATCGCACGGGGCGCTCACCCGGTAGCCGACGATCTCGAAGGCGAGGCCGTCCTTGCCGGCGACGAGCCAGCGCCGCTTGGCGACCGGCAACACCTTGATGAGGTACTGCACGTGCGCGGTCCTCACGATCTTGCTCCACGTCGCTGCCGTGTCCGCGTCGGGGAACATTCGCGTCTGATCGTCGAGCACGGCGCTTCGCAGCTTGCCGCCGTCGAAGCGGGCCGTGGCGCCGCTGCCGATCAGGTACCAGGTGCGGCCATCGAGCTCGATGCCTGCACAGCGGATGCACGACGTCAGTGCGACCTGCATCGACTTCTTCTGCGGGCTCCACGTGCCGAGCTCGAGCGCTTCGCTGTCACCGTCGACGAGCAGCGTCGCGACCTCGAGCACCTTGGCGCGGTGATCGCGGACGAGCCGGCACTGCCGCTGCTGGACATCGTTACCGCGGTCGCAGGTCGCGGTCAGCGACCACACGACATCCTCGAGGCGGCGCACGCGCACTGCCGTCGCGGCCACCGCGTCGAACGTGTCGCCAGCCGGCGCCTGCGCCTGCGCGCCGGGAGCCTGAAGACCGAGGGCGATCGCCGTGACCGCCAGGATCGTCGCGAAGCGCGGCGTCATCACTGCAGCTTGTGGGTGAGATAGGCCTTGAGGCGCAGCTCGGCGTCGACCGGATCGTTGACGACGACCGGCACCGTCTTCACCAGCTCGTCCTCGAGCTCGAGGTAGAGCGCCTTGCGCAGCGACTCCTCCTCGATCAGCTGCGCCGGGCTCCGACCACGCACCGCCTGCTCCGTCAGCTTCGAGCAGTACGACTTCAGCTTGTCGTACAGCGGCCCGCCAAGGAACTTGGTGATCTTGTCAGCCTCGTTCGCCATCCGCTCGAGGCTGATGTCGGCGGCGGACGGCAACGTGCCGCGCTCGTGACCCTGCGTGAGCTGCGCGCAGACCCGGAGCACCATGACGTCGTCGATGACGCCGATGCCCTCGTTCCAGTCCGGGATCAAGTCCATGCGGCTGACGAGATAGAGCAGCGATGCACCGGCGAGCTTGCGCGAGCTCGTGTCTGCCTTCGCAGATTCGAGCAGCACCTTGAACGCGTCGATGTCCTGCCGGATCGTCTCGGCCCAGCCCTTGAAGACGTCGATATGAGCCACGTGCCCTCCTTGCCGGCGACGGTACGCCGGTCGACGGGTCCGCCGCAATCGATCCCGCTCGCCAGCGTCCGCTGGCTCGCTCCATCTGTCGTCGCCCGGGGACGCGGGTCAACTCGGCGGGCGACAGGCGTTGTTGATGGTCGGCTTGCAGAGCCCGCGGTTGTTGCACTTCGCGGCCGCCCCCGACGAGGCCGGGCACGGCGCGGCGTCGTTGCAGACCTGCGTACAGACCTGGAAGTCGCCGGAGAACAGCTTGCACATGCCCGACATGCACTGACCGTCGGTGGTGCAGTTGTCGTAGATGACGCCGGTGCAGAGCGGCGCTGCGAGGTCGGCGTCCGGGATCGCGCTGTCCTCGACCTTGCACGCGCCGAGCAACGCGAGCCCGACGACGGACCAGCCGAGCAGCCTGCGAACCATCATGGGCTCATGGTAGCGGAGCCGGCGGGTTACTTCATGAAGTCCTGGATCAGCTTGGTCGGCTGGTCCGGGGTGATCTTGACCGCGATGGTCTTCTTGATGCCGGCCGTCGCGTTGACGAGCGTGACCTTGTGGGCTCCAGCGGGCAGCGTGATCGCTCGCTGCGGCGTGGTGAGCCCCGTCGGCTTGCCGTCGATCACGATCTCGCAGGGCGGCTTGCTCGACACCATGAGCACGCCCTCGCCGCTCGGCTTCGCCGGCTTCGCGATCGCGCCATCGGCAGCATCGCGTCCGCTCCGCTCCGGCTTCGAGGCCTTCGCGACCTTCGCGGCCTTGCCGCTGGGGGTCGATTGCGGCGTGGCTTTTGGCCTGGCGACCGGCTCGGCCTTGGCGATTGCGACTGGCCTGGCGACAACGCTGTCGACGGCCGTTGCTGCGGCATCGCGCTCCTCCGACGACATCCGGGCGAGCACCACCGCGACGCGCGTCGTCTTCGCCGGATCGAACGCCTCGAGGCGGGTCGCGCGGTTCGGGTACGTGAACACCAGCTCGTAGCGGCGCGCCGGATCGACGGCAGCGCTCATCGGTGTGGTCCCGAGGAACGACGTCTTGCCACGATCGACGAGCATCACCGTCGCACCGGCCGGCTTCGAGTCGATGCGGACGTCGACGAATGCGGTCGCCCGGCTCGGCGCCACGGGCGCGGCAGCAACCGGCGCGGCAGTAACCGGCTCGGCCACTGGCTCGGCGGCAACCGGCGCAGCCGCGA
>JACCTC010000285.1 GCA_013812655.1 Deltaproteobacteria bacterium
GGTGCTGCCCGGGAGCCCCTGCTGCTTCCATGCGACCCGCGCACCGCCGACCCGGGTGCGCGCCGCATCACCGACGCGGCTCGCGAGATCGAGCTGATCGAACGCGTTGTTGTGGCGGACCTCGTAGCGATCGTCGGCGCGGTTCAGCGGCGTGCCGCCGTCCGAGAAGTACGTGTAGTCACCGGTGGCGCCCTGGTAGCCGAGCGTCGTCGATGACAGCACGCGGCCGTGATCGTCGCCGTAGTGGACGCGAGCATGGCGCGCGCCGAACGAGCCGACGCCCATCGACGCGTGCAGCCGGTCGCCGGCCTCGCCGCGCCCGAGTCGGGTCACGAGGTTGACCGCGCCGCCGACGCCCGCGCCGCCGAGCTCGATCGGCACCGCGCCGCGATAGAGCTCGACCTCGGAGAAGCCGGCGAGCGCGAACCGTCCGAGATCGGTGGTGACCGCCGCGAGGCGCGCGAGCGGCACGCCATCGACGAGCACGACCGTGTGACCCGGCGACGCGCCGCGCACGCTCACCGACTCGAAGGCACCCGGCCCGCCGAGGCTGCGGGTCTGCACGCCCGCCGCGGTCGCGAGCGCATCCGCCACCGACGCCGTTGCCGCGTGCTCGTCGGGATGCAGGATCGTCACGAACGGCGCATCGCCGAGGGCGCGATCGCGATCGCGGGCGCCCTCGCGTGCCGGCGCCTGGCCCTCGATCACGATCGTCTCGCCGCCGACTGGCGTGGCGTCGTCATCAGAGTCCGCGCGAGCGTCCCTGGCCGTGCCGAGCACGGACGAGACGCACGATATGACGAGAACAGCGGGTCGCTTCATGTCACCCCACGTGACGCGGGTGCAGCGCGAAGGCGCGCTGTCCCGAATGCCAATGGAGGAGATGTCCTGACTTCCGGTTCGTCCTAGCGGCGCCTTCCCAGTTTCCCAGTGGCTCTTGCCGCGTCGTCCCCGGTCACAGTAGCGGGGGCTGTGCCGTCTAGATCACGAGTGATCGTCGGCTTCCCTGCTCCATCGGAGTTGTTCGTCTGCGTCGCGGTCTGGCGTGGCCTCCTGTGGAGGTTGGTACGTCGCCCGCGCCCGTGAAGTCAACAGTTGACCTCCCGCGCTGTGCCATCGATCCTGCAACCATGCAGCGCGCCTGGAGTCTCTGCGCGATCTCGGTGATCGCGTGCTCCGGCGAGATCACCGGCACATCAGGTGATGGCGGCGCGACCACCACCGATGGCCGTCCCGCGGATGTGCCCGGTGGCGTCGGCGAGCCCGCGGAGCTGATGGGCATCACGCTGTTTCACAACCAGGTGCGCGCCATGGTGCAGACCGCGACGCCACTGCCCGCGCTGCAGTGGGATCCGTCGCTGGCCGCGACCGCCGCGAGCTGGGTCGCGATGTGCCAGAACACCGACTCGATCCCGCAGATCCTCGATCACAGCTCCGTGGAGTTTCGATCCGCGGGCCAGCCCTACTTCGTCGGCGAGAACATCTTCGCCTCGGGCGGTGCCGCGACGGCGCAGCAGGCGGTGCAGACCTGGGCGAGCGAGGGCGCGAGCTACGACTACGCGTCCAACACGTGCAGCGGCCCGACGTGCGGTCACTACACGCAGATCGTGTGGCGCGCGACGATCAAGCTCGGCTGCGCGAAGGGCAACTGTCCGGACATCCAGTTCCCGAACACGATCCTCTGCAACTACGGCCCCGGCGGAAACTCCGGCGGCAGACCGTACTAAGCCGTACTAAGCCCAACGAGCACGAAGGGCTCACCAGACGCTCGCTCTTGCCCGTCGTCTGCTCCAGATGGATTGGAACGCCAAGGCGCCAAGGCGCCAAGGTTGGGTTCGGCGGACGGTTGCACACACGCCGCAGGGCGTGTCCCAGGGGGGTGCACATCATGGACCCGTATGAGCACGAACAATCTTCCAATAAAAATCTTGGCGTCTTGGCGTCTTGGCGTCTTGGCGTTCCAACACTCCGGCACACGCACCGCGCCGTGCGCATGCCTCGCACTCCGGGCGAGCTGCGCCGTTTTTGAGATGCGTTCTTGATCCGGACCGAGCGGTTCGAGTTACAGGTCGAGCGATCCGGTAAGCTGGGTAGCCATGGACCGGCTCGTCGGTGCCCGGAAGCTCGTCGGCGAGCTCGTCAAGCGCGAGCAACTCGAGGTGCGCCGCGTCGAGATCGTCGGCCGCGATCTCGCGGCGCTGATCGAGACGCTCGGTCGTCCGCCGACGGGCGCCGAGCTCGAAGAGTGGCTCGACGAGCATCCGCAGGTCACCGAGTCCTATGCCCCGGCATCGGTGCTCGACGAGCTCGTGTACCAGTACATGTCGCCGCCGCGCGAAGTGCTCGACGCGATGCCCGAGGCCCGCCATCCCGAGCTCGAGCGGCAGATCCGCGAGGCCGCAACCTCGCCCGAGCCATACCTCGTCTACGCGGACTGGCTCCAGGAGCACGGCGATCCACTCGGCGAGCTGATCGTGCTCGGGGTCGCAGCAAGCTCGACGAGCACGACGAGCTCCGAGGACGGAGCGACACGATTCGAACGCCATCGTCTCGCGATGGAGCCGCGACTGTTCGGCGCGCTCAAGGCGAAAATCCACGATCGCGTCGTGCTGCACTGGCGGTTCGGGCTCGTGCAAGGCATCGAGGAGGTTCGCCCGCTCGGCTGGCAATACTGGGAACAGCTGCTCGCGCTGCGGGCATGCGACGCGCTGCAAACGATCTCGTTCACGCGGCCCGTGCCACCGGAGGTCGTAGCGAGCATCGACGAGCACGCGTCGATGGCGCTGTCGACGTTGGTGCTGACGAACTGCCAGGGGAAGCTGCCCGACCGACTCCTGCAACGTCGACTCCGGCAACTGACGCTCGGCGGGCCGCTCGCCGTGATCGATCGTTCCACCTTCGCGGCGACGCTGGAGAAACTCGTCCTCGTGGTCGACGCGGCCTCCGTTCCCGACGAGATCCTCGCGCCGATCGAGGCCCCGATCCGCGAGCTCCGCGTGACCGTCAACACGTCGATCGCGACCTTGCTCGCCGATCGGCTGACGCTGCCGCATCTCGAGCGCATCGTCTTCTCGGAAGGCAGTGCATCGAAGGCGGTCGCGCTGCTCGCGCGCATGGAGCTGCCGGCCTTGCGCCACCTCTCGATCGTCGGCGGATCTCTCGATGCCCGGACGCTGTCCAAGCTCGCCGGTTTGCCGATCGCGGCGCAGCTCGAGTCGCTCGCGCTCGAGAATACGGACCTGACCGATGACATCCTCGAGTCGTTCGCGAAGAAGCGATCGGCGTTCGGCGCGCTGCAGGAGCTCGATGTCAGCTTCAACGAGCTCGGCAAGGACGGGCTCGCTGCGGCTCGCACGATCGCACCGACGGTGACGAGCCGGCGCCAGAGCGCGCCGGGCAACAATGCGGAGAAACGGGTGCGAAGGTTTGCGGGGACGCGCCTCGTCGTCGCCGAGGAGATCGCCGCGCCGGAGAAGTGGAAGCGCGCGGCTCGCGATGGCGACGTCCGGTGGGCCACCTATCGCGGCGAGGACGAATACGAGCTGTTCGTGTCCGAGGATCTGCAGGACTACGGCTGCAGCTGCCCGAGCTCGATCCAGCCCTGCAAGCACGTCGTCGCACTCGCGCTCGTCGCGGTCCGCACCGAGCTGCCCGAGCGTGCGGCCGGTGGAATCGCCGATCGCGTGCATCAAGCCCACGGCCGCCGGGAGGCTGCCGAAGCAGAAGCCGAGGACGAGTAGCTCAGGGCCCCTCGTACCCGAACAGCACCGTCCGCCTACCCATCACTACCCCACACAATGCGCACACGCGGTCGAACCAGAGGAAGTGACGACGGCGGAGCCTCTCGTGGACGGCGCACCGGGAGGCCACGCAGGCCTTCGCCCGGGGCCGCTCGAGTGGCGGCTCGCGTTCATCGACGCCGTGCTGAAGGCGTGCTTGATCCTCGGCGGCATCGTCTGCGTGCCGAGCGTCATCCTCGCCGTGCGGGCTGGCTACTTGCTTGTCGCGATCGGAGACACCGTCGCTATCACCGCGATCGCGGTGCTGTACCACCACAAGCGGCTCGGCTATCGCGTCCGCGCTGGAGCGATGAACGTCGTCCTCTACCTGCTGGGGCTGATGCTGCTGCTGTTCATCGGACCGATCAGCCAGATTTACCTACTTGGCTTCTCGCTGATGGTCACGCTGACGTTCGGGCTGCGGATGGGCCTCGCCTCGACCGCGCTCAACACGCTCACGCTCGCGGTGATGGGCTACCTCGGCGTGATCGCGCCGACCATGGTGCTGCCGATCTGGACCGGCAGCACGACCAGCTGGATCGTGGTCTCGCTCAACTTCGTGATGGTCAACGTCGCGCTCGTGCTCGCCCTCGGGATCGTGCTCGGCAACCTCGAGCTCGGCATCAGGCGGATCGCCACCGCACGGGCGTCGCTCCAGCGTAGCGAAGCGCTGCTCGAGATGGGATCCCGAGTCGGGCGGTTTGGCGCCTGGAGCGTCGCGTTGCCTGGGCTCCAGCTGACGTGGTCGAGGGAGACGCGCGAGCTCCACGAGGTGGATGACGATTACGTGCCGACCGTCGACACTGCGGTCGCGTTCTACGTCCCCGAAGACCGGGCGCGCATCGCGGCGGCGATCGAGCGGTGTGTCTCCGATGGTACCCCGTTCGATCTCGAGCTCGAGATCACGACCGCGCGCGGGCGACGGCGCGCCGTGCAGGCGATCGGCGAGCCGCTCCGGCAGGGCGCGGTGATCGTAGCGGTCCAGGGTGCGTTCCAGGACATCACGGAGCGACAGGCCGCCGAGCGAGCGCGCAAGGCCACCAGCGAGAGGCTGCTGGAGCAGGCCGCCTTGCTCGACAAGGCGCAGGACGCGATCTTCGTGTACGCGCTCGACGGCCGCGTGTGCTACGTCAATGCCCATGCCGCGACGCTCTATGGCTGGAATCTCGACAGCGTGCTCGGCGCCAACGTCAGCGAGCTGGCGCTCGCGCGCGATCCCGCGGTGCTCGCGCGTGCACAGGCGGCGGTCCTGCGCGACGGCGTCTGGTCCGGCGAGCTCGAGCATTCCCGTGGAATCGGTGCGCCGCTGCTCGTCGAGGGTCGGTGGAGCCTGCTCGAACAAACCGACGGCACCCCGTCCGGGATCCTCGCGATCCACACCGACGTCACCGAGCGCAGGCGACTCGAGCAACAGAACCTGCGCGCGCAGCGCCTGGAGAGCATCGGCACGCTGGCGGGCGGCATCGCGCACGATCTCAACAATCTCCTGACGCCGATCCTCACATCGATCACGTTCTTGCGCGATGGCGAAACTGACGTGCAGAAGGTCGAGGATCTCGACATCCTCGAGCAGTGTTCGCGCCGCGGCGCGGACATGATCCGCCAGCTCCTGATGTTTGCGCGCGGCGGGGTCGAAGGGCGACGCGCGCCGATTCAGCTCGGCCCGATCGTCCAGGATGTCAGCAAGCTCGTGCGTGACACGTTGCCCAAGAGCATCGTGGTCGCGACCGAGACCGCCTCGACCACGTGGCCGGTGTCCGCGGATTCCACGCAGATGCACCAGCTCGTGATGAACCTGTGCGTGAACGCGCGCGACGCGATGCCCGATGGCGGCACGGTCACGGTCGTCGTCGAGAACGTCGTCATCGACGAGGTCTACGCGGGCATGAACGTCGACGCGAAGCCGGGTCGGTACGTGCTGCTCCGGGTCGAGGACACCGGGATGGGGATGTCGCAGGCGATCCAGGACCGGATCTTCGAGCCGTTCTTCACGACCAAGGAGGTCGGCAAAGGCACCGGCCTGGGTC
>JACCTC010000299.1 GCA_013812655.1 Deltaproteobacteria bacterium
GACCGCGGTGGCCACCGCGGCGAGATCATCGCGGCGTGGCGCATCCTCGGCGAGCAGGGCCTCGAGCCGTTCGCGCAGCCCGGGCTCGCGTTCGAGCGCGATCACGAGCGGATAGGTGATCTTGCCCTCGCGCAGATCGACCAGCGGGTCCTTGCCGGTGCCCTCCGCGAAGTCGAGCTCGTCGTCGACCGCCTGGAACGCGACGCCGAGGTGGAGGCCGTAGCGCTCGAGCGCGGCCTCGCAGCCGGCCGGCAGGTTCGCGGCGCGGGCGCCGGCGATCATCGCCCACCGGAACAGCGCCGCGGTCTTGCCCTCGACGATCTCGAAGTACGCCGCGCGAAGCTCGGCGGCATGCCCGAGCTTGCCGCGCCGCTCGAGCTGCACCGACTCGGCGAGGATCATCTCGTCGATCACCGAGAGCATCTTGTCGAGCAGGCCATCGACACCGGCCGCCGCGATCCGCCGGAGCGCCGCGACGAGCAGCCAGTCACCTGCGAAGATCGACGCCGCGTTGCCGTAGACCACCGCCGCCGACGGCTGACCGCGCCGCCGCTCGGCGAGATCGACGACGTCATCGTGCAGCAAGGTCGCGCTGTGCACGAGCTCGACCGCGACCGCGAGGCCCCGCGCGCGCTCGGTGAAGCCATCGCCGAACCGGCTTGCGAGCGCGACGCAGACCGGCCGCAGGTGCTTGCCGCGCAGATCGAGCAGGTGATGCGCTGCCTCCTGGACGACGCGCGCGCCGCGCGGGATCACCGCGAGCTCTGCCTCGAAGTCGACGAGGTCCTGGCGTACCCAGCGATCGAGGCTCGCGAGCCGGTCGCCGAGCGATCCGGCGCCACGGGCGGTGCTCACGTGGGCGAGGCGATCGAGCACCGCACCCGGCGGAACCGACGATCTGGCGAGCTGGCTGTGCTGGCTCATGGCTTCCCTTCGGATGTCCAAGATTCGTTCAAAGATTCTTGAAACATTCTGGACCGGCCGAGCCTCGTCGCCAAGTGTCTTTTTTGCAACAGAAAACTCAGAGCTTTCAGGACCCAGTCCGTGAGACGGCGGGGGCATTCGTGTGTAAACAGGACAACAATTCCCGGGCTCGATAGACTTTCGGGCACGTCCGCCGACGCGACCGCGATGAGCGAAAATTCCAGAAGAGGACGCGAGGCGCGGCTGGTCAGCCGTTGCCGCGTCCAGTTCGACCGGCCTTCGGGCATGGTCGAAGCGGAGACCGAGGATCTGTCCGCGCGTGGCCTGTTCATCCGGACCGAGGCACTCCTCCCGGTCGGCGAGGAGACCGACCTCCGCGTGATCCTGCCGGATGGCGTCACGCTCGAGCTCCGCGCACGTGTCGCGCACATGTTGATGCCGGCGGCCGCGCGCGCGCTCGGTCGGCACGCGGGCATGGGCTTCGAGCTGATCGGCGCGGACTCCACGGCACGCATGCAGCTCCGCAGCTACGTGGACAACCTGCGCACCGAGATCACGAGCCCGGGTTTATCGACGACGACGCAGGTGATCATCATCGAGCCAAGCCCGCCGCTAAGAACGCGGATGGCGCGTTGCCTCGAGGCCGCGGGATTCAAGGCGAGTGCGGTCGGCACCCCGACCGAGGCTCTCGAGATGTGCACCGTATGGCGACCCGACGCGATCGTCGCCGCTGCCGAGATGGACACGATGAGCGGGACCGATCTCGCGTACGCGATGTCCGAGCACGCCACGCTCTCCGACGTGCCACTCGTGCTGACGGGCGACGAAGGCGATCTCGCGCGCCTCGAGGCATTCCGCGCCGGGGTGCGCGACTACATCCCGAAGCCTTTCCTCGAGGAGGAGCTCGTGATCCGCGTGCATCGGGTTGCGGCGCCGAGCCCGAACAACAGCCAGGGCCTGCGCGGCAGCCTCGACGATATCGCCCTCGGGACGCTGCTCTCGCTGTTCGAGCTCGAGCGCAAGTCGGGCATCCTGCTCGTGCTGCGAACCGGCGAGATCGCGCGGGTGTTCGTCGCGAACGGAAAGATCCTCAAGGTCGAGGCAGCCGCGGCGAACGGCGCCGCGAAGGATCGGCCCAAGGATCGGCTGATGCGCCTGCTCGACTGGCGCGAGGGACACTTCGAGTTCACCCCGGCCGCGGTCGGTGGCCCGGACGAGGTCGGGGTCACGGTGACCGCGCTGCTGCTCGAGCACGCGCGCCAGCACGACGAGCAGACGTCACCCGGCACCCGGAAACGTTGAGCTGTCGCACGGCTGTCGCAGCTGCGCGCGGAATGCCGATCTGCAACCATCGGTTCCGCGACGGGTCCACCGCGGGCAGGACTCGTGGATCTCGGCGCAAGCAATGGTTGATCACGTTCATCACGTCGTTCGGCGGTGCGCGCTCGTCGTCGGCCTCATCGGCGGGCTCGCCGGATCGATCGCCATCACGACGCCGGCAAGCGCCGATCCGCTGCTCCCCGCCGGGGTTCGCGCGCAGGCGGTCCGACGCACCGGCGCGGTCTCGATCGATGGCGACCTCGACGAGCCCGCGTGGTCGGCCGCCCCCAAGCAGTCGAACTTCACGCAGCGGTTTCCAAAGGACGGCTCGAAGGCGACGCTCGAGACCCGGTTCGCGATCCTCTATGACGATCACGCGCTCTACGTCGGGGTCTGGCTCGACGACCCGGCCCCCGCGAAGATTCGCAAGCTGCTCACGCGCCGCGACGTCGACGTCAACGCCGATGCCGTCCTCGTCGGCATCGACAGCTATTACGATCGCCGTACCGCCTACGTCTTCCAGCTCAACGCCGCCGGCGTGCAGCGCGACATGCTGCTCTACGACGACAGTCAGTCCGACGAGACCTGGGATGCGGTGTGGACCGGCAACGTCTCGGTCGGCACGACGGGTTGGACCGCGGAGTTCCGGATCCCGCTGAACCAGCTGCGGTTCAGTGGCGCCGACACGCACCAGTGGGGTCTCCAGGTCGTGCGCAACGTCGCGCGCTCGCAGGAGCAGAGCGCGTGGTCACCGTGGCCACGCTCTGGATCCGAGACGGTCAGCAAGTTCGGGATCGTCGGTGGCATCGATCACGTCGAGCCCGGTCGCCGCCTCGAGCTCCTGCCGTATGCGATCGCGGGGCTCGAGTCGATGCCGGTCGAAGATGGCGATCCGCTGAACGATCCGCTGACCGGGCGCGGCAACGTCGGGCTCGATCTCAAGTACGGCCTCGGGCCGGCCTTCACGCTGTCGGCGACGGTCAACCCGGACTTCGGGCAGGTCGAGGCCGATCCGTCGCAGATCAACCTCTCGGGGAACGAGCTGTTCTTCGCCGAGAAGCGGTCGTTCTTCCTCGAGGGCACCGACCTCTTCCGGCTCAACATCGGCACCAATGATGGTGGTCCCGAGGGCGCGTTCTACACCCGGCGGATCGGCGCGGCGCCACCCACCGAGCCCGACGACTACGAGTACATCGCGAGCCCGACGACGACGACGATCTATGGCGCCGCGAAGCTGACCGGCAAGACGCGGGGCGGCTGGTCGATCGGCGTGCTCGACGCGGTCACCGGCGAGGAGACCGCGACGATTATCGACGGCATGGGTGATCGGCAGGTATCGAGTGTCGCTCCGCTGACCAACTACTCGGTCACGCGCGTCAAGCGTGACTTCCGCGAGGGCAGGACGTCGATCGGCGCCGCCGCCACGACGGTCCATCGCCAGCTCGACGACGCGCGGCTCGACAGCCTGCTCCATGATCAGGCGTACACGGCGGGCCTCATCGTCTCGCACCGCTGGGCGAAGAATGCGTGGCAGCTCGACCTGCGCAGCGTCGGTTCGTACGTCCACGGCTCCGAGGAGGCGATCGCGCGCACCCAGCTCTCGCAGCGTCACCTGTGGCAGCGCCCGGATCGCACCGACGGCACCTTCGATCCGACGCGCACGAGCATGTCGGGCCTCGGCACGACGTGGAAGCTCGGGCGGATCGGCGACACCAAGCACTGGCGCTACATGTGGGCCGGTGACGTCCGCAGCGCCGGCCTCGAGCTCAACGACGCCGGCTTCCAGCGCGACTCCGATCGCCTGGTCACGTTCCTGTGGGGCCAGTACCACGACGAGGCGCCCGGCGATCACGTGCTGAACTACCAGGTGTCGGCCGACACCTTCCTCGTCGGTGGCGACCTGGCCGGCGACCCGCGCGCGCTCGCCTACGGCTTCGAGTCCAACGCCAACGTCCAGCTCGCGAACTACTGGCGGCTCGGCGGCGGCATCAACCTGATCGACGATCGCTGGTCGCCAGGCGCACTCCGCGGTGGCCCCTCGCTGCGAGCCGACGACCGCGTGTTCGGCTTCTTCAACGTCAATTCCGATACCCGCAAGCCGATCTCGATCAACCTCAACATGTACGGCAGCCGCTCGCCGGCCACCGACTCGATCGATGGCGGGCTCGACATCGGCGCCGCGATCCAGGCGCGATCGAACATCGACGTGTTCGTCGGCCCGAGCTTCTCGTCGCGCAGCGACTCGCTGCAGTACGTGACCGAGACCCGGGACGCGATGGGGCAGGCGCACTACGTGTTCGCGCGGATCCGCCAGCGCACCGCCGCGATGACAGTGCGCATGAACTGGACGTTCTCTCCGCGGCTGAGCCTGCAGGCGTACGCGCAGCCATTCATCGCGAGCGGCCGCTACAGCGACTTCAAGGACGTCGACGATGCGCGCGCGAAGCGCTTCGACGATCGCTTCGATCGGCTCGGCACGACGCTCGCGGACGGCACGTACACCGCGACGAACAACGGCGGCACGTTCCAGTTCGGGCGCCCCGACTTCGACTTCCGCCAGCTCCGCTCGACGGTCGTCGTGCGCTGGGAGTACCGGCCGGGCTCGAGCATCTTCGCGATCTGGAGCCACGGCCAGACCAGCACGATCGACGACGGTCGCTTCGCACTCGGCCGCGATCTCCGCGGCCTGCTCGAGGCCGAGGGCGAGGACGTCGTGATGGTGAAGGCGAACTACTGGATCGGCCTGTAACCGCCAAAATCAGATGGTGGAAGGTCAACCGCCAGCGCCGATCCGCACGGGCAGCACGCGGGTTTCAGCGAACCGCCAAGTCGCCAAGCGCGCCAAGGTTTTCGAGGGAAGCAGGGTGTGTGCTGTGCGCAGCGGTGGCGATGTGCAAGCGGGGACATCGGTGACGTTCAGAGCGATCTGTCACCGTGTACTCGGCCTGCGCCCGAAACGGCTTCTTCCCCGAAGGGGAAAACCAACCTTGGCGTCCTTGGCGTTCTTGGCGGTTCAACTCTTCCCGCCAAACGGACAGGCGGATCGCACCTCCTCCAGCCCGCCACGCGTGCAGCCGCCACGCGTGAGCTTGGCGGTTACTTCTTCGGCGGCGGCGGGGTCAGCTTCTCCCACGGTGCGTTCGCACCGAGGTACTCGCCCCACTCGAAGCCGGCGTCGTACATCGCCTTGATCTGCGCGGCATCGAGGATCTTGCCGACCTGACCCTCGGCATCGTTGAGGATGCCGCCGAGCCCGCCCGCGTAGTCCAGCCAGCCGGCGACGTTGCGCTCGTATGGCGAGAGCTGGCCGTCGATCACCGCCTTGTTCGTGTAGTCGAGGACGTCGCTGTAGACCTTCTCGAAGGCCTGGTCGAGCTTCGCGGATTGCTCGGGCGTCACCTTCGCCTTCGCCTCGGCGATCTTGCGATTCTCCGCGGTGCGCTCGCGAGGCCGCGCGAGCCCGAGCTGGATCAGCGGCAGCACGCGTGCGCGATACTCCTCGTCGGTCTCGCCCTCGGCACGGCCGAACATCGCGCCGAACTCCTCGGTGCGGCGTGCGCGTCTGTCGAGCCGGCTCTCCTTCGGGACCTCGGGCAGCGCGGGCTGGGCCGTCGGGCCGAACGAGACCTTGCCATCGCGCGGCTTCTTCGCATCGAGGTAGGCATCGCTACCGGGCGTCGGTTCGATGGTGTCTGCCTTGATCTTGTCGAGGGCGGCGGTCTTCGCGGCGACCTCGTCGTGCAGCGTGCGGTTGTTAATGAAGAGCCAGAGCGAGGCGACGAGCCCGAGGAGCGTCGTCCCGGCGAGAACGTGGGTAGCGCGGCTCATGGCGGCAAAACTAGCATTCGTCCCGCTCCCCAGCATTCGCTGGTTCGCTCCATCTCGGGCCGCGTACAGTCGGCAGCAATGGACGACGAAGGGTTCCTATCCTCGTTCGAACGCGCGGGTGACCTCATCCGCGCGATCCCGGAGCGCTGCGACGAGGCGGACTGGGCCGGCGCGCGGGCGGCCGCGCAGCAGGCCGCTGAGGCACTGCGCCAGGCCGTGCGCGAGGATCCCGAGAACGACGGCCTACTGGACGATCCGTGGAGCGCGCTCGCGACCGCGGCGCTCGAGCGCGGGCGGCTCGACGTCCCGCGCGAGGCGCTAGGTCTCGCGCCAATCGAGCCGGCCTGGATTCGCGGCCAGCTCGTCGCAGCGCTGGCCGCGCTCGAGGCGTCGGACGCTCGGCTCGCCGCTGTCTTGCTCGAGATCGTCATACAGAGCCGGCACGACCTCTACTCGCTGATTAGCGCTCTCATCGCGCGGGTGGGCGACGATCTCCGATCGCTCGAGGATCCCGCGGCGCACGATGCCGCGCGCTACCTGGCGACTCCCACGCACGAGCGAGCCGACACAGAGGAAGAGCGCGAGGTCGCGCGCGCGCTCGCTCGCTGGGGCGAGGAGGTCTTAGTGCGCGACGATGGCGCGCCACTCCGGGCTGGCCTCGCAGTCGTCAGCGTCAATCGAGCCGCGGCGCTCCACGCCTGGGCGGCGCACGATCGGGGCGTCTACGCGGAGCGAATCTTCGCAATCGCCTACCCCGCTTACCTTCGCGCCGCGCGCGAGGAGGATGCCGAGCGAGTCCTCTGCGCCCACCCGCGCCTC
>JACCTC010000305.1 GCA_013812655.1 Deltaproteobacteria bacterium
GGGGTGCGTCGTTGCCGCGGACGGCGCCATCGGCGGTGGGATCGAGCCCGGGCGCGGGCGCATGGCGTCAGCGGGCGCGGCAGGCGGCGTCGCAGGAGCCGCGGCGGCAGCAGGCGGCGTCGACGGCGCGGTCCGGACATCGCCGTCGTCGTCGACGTCGACCTCGAACTCACCGGAGCTCTCGGCGCGATCCGCGAGCTCGTTGATGTCGATCTCGGGAACCGACATCGGCTCGTCAGCTTTCGGCGGTGCGACGACCGGAATCGGTTTCGTCACCGCAGTCTGTGCGTTCGTCGCTGGCAGCGTGCTGACCTCACCGGGCGCCGGCGTGGGTCGTTGCCCTTCCGACCTCGGGAGAGGCGGAAGCGGGGCAGTCGATGCGCGCTGCGTCGGCAGCTTCTGTGTCGTCGCCGCCGATGCCGCGATCGATGCGGGCTGGGTCTGCGCGCGCATCGTCTCGCGGACCTCCTCGAGATCCTCCTCGGTCAACGCCATCGTCTTGAGCCGTTCGTGACGTTCGCGTTGCGGCTTCGGCTTGGCAGGCACGTCACCGATCGTGGTCGGCTCATCTTCGTCGAGGGTGTTCCCATCAAACCCTCCCATGTCGACGTCGACGTCCTCTGGCCGCGGTGTGGGCTGCCGGAACTTCACCTGCACGCCGGGCAGACCGGGATCCGTCGTCGTCCGCGATTGTGCGATGCCGCGCATGCTGGTCCCGGGCTCGGTCAGGCCGAGCGCCTCGAGATCGACCGCGGACATCTCGCGGGTCTTCATCTCGAAGTCCTGGGCCTCCTCCGATGCGACCGGCGTGTCGATCAAGGTCGGCATCGCCTCCGGCCCGGTCGGGTCGATGCCCGGGGCGTTGACCAGCGTGTCGGCGCCGCCCGTCGCGGTACGTGGCGCGACGTGATCGACGCGCGGCACCGGCTCGGACGCATCGCTCGAGAAGCTGTACGCGATCGACATCGCGAGCGCCGGATCCTCGGGCACGGGCGCGACCACTGGCGGATTCGTGCGGCGTGGCACGTTGTCCGAAGGCACGCGCAAGCCACCACCACGACGGCGACGGCGCCGGCGCTCGGCGGTGGTCATGCCGACTTCCATGTCGGCGTCGTCGTCGCGCTTGCTCACGCCAAGCCTCCTCGCGACGGCACCAGCGCGCCGATGCCCTGCCCGAACTGCACGGCCTGACCAACCTGGCCGGTCAGCTCGACGTGGCCGGGCTCGAACACCATGACGACCGTCGAGCCGAGGCGGAACGCGCCCAGCTCGTCGCCGCGCTTGACCGTGAGGCCATCAAGCTCGACGCGGTGACGCTCGCCGCCGGCGCGCAGCGAGGCGCTATCGGGGCCCCTGGTGAGCCGGATGTTACCGACCCCCGCGGCGGCCACCATGACAAGAGCGACGCGGCCGACCTCGGGAGAATTCAGACGGATGACGACGCGCTCGTTGCGGGCGAGCAGTCCGTCACGGCGCGTCGCGAGCCGCGGATTGACCGGCCACAGATAGCCCGGCACGTAGTCGTAGCTCTCGACCGTCGCGTCGACCGGCGTGTGCACGCGGTGGTAGTCGCGTGGCGACAGGTAGATCGTCGTGTATGCGCCGCCGGTCAGCAGCGTCGTGAGCTCGTCATCGACCAGCAGATCCGAGAGCTGGTAGTTGCGGCCCTTCGCCTGGACCAGTGCACCGTCGACGGCCGTGCCGATGGCTGCCACCACACCATCACATGGCGAGATCAACGCCTGCGGCTCGCTCGCGATCGTGCGAGCACCGTCACGCAATCGCCGCGCGAAGAAGTCCCCGAGGGACTCGTACTCGCCAAGCGCGAGCTCCGTCTCGTCGAGGTTCGCGCCGACCGCGCGCGCAAACGCGCGATACGCCAGCGGACGCAGCCGGGACGGCAGCGCCTTCGCAGCAGTCCACGCGACCAGCGCCGAGTACGTCGCTCCCGCGCTCGCACGGCGTTGGCGCGCGGATCGAGCGTTCACGGGGCCTGGCTTGCTGAAGTCCACGCAGGTACTCGGCGTCCCCCAGGTACACGTCGTTCCACGCGGACCTGAATACGATGATTCTGCCAGGGGGGGCGCCGAGTTACAAGCGTGGGCATCCGCCCGTCGTGGTGGTTAGCAGTCGTAGTAGAGCTGGAACTCGGCCGGAACCGGGCGCAGACGGACGTGATCGGCCTCGGCCTCGCGCTTGTAGGCGATCCAGGCGTCGATCAGGTCGTTCGAGAACACATCTCCCTTCATCAGGAATGCCCGGTCCTTGTGGAGGGCGTCGAGCGAGGCGTCGAGCGATCCCGGCACCGTCGGGACCTCGGCCAGCTCCTCGGGGGACAACGAGTAGATGTCCTTGTCGAGGGGCTCGCCCGGGTGGATCCGGTTCTCGATGCCATCGAGGCCGGCCATCATCATCGCGGCGAACGCGAGATACGGGTTGCACGACGGATCGGGCGACCGCAGCTCGAGGCGCTTTGCCTTCGGCGAGCTCGAGTACATCGGGATGCGGATCGACGCCGAGCGGTTACGCGCCGAGTACGCGAGGTTGACCGGCGCCTCGTAGCCCGGAACCAGGCGGCGATAGCTGTTCGTGGTCGGGTTCGCGAACGCGCAGATCGCACCGGCATGCTTGAGCAAGCCACCGATGTAGTGCAGCGCCATGTCGCTAATACCCGCATACGCATCGCCGGCGAACAGCGGCTTGCCCGCCTTCCACAGCGACTGGTGCGTGTGCATGCCCGAGCCGTTGTCACCGAACAGCGGCTTCGGCATGAACGTCGCCGTCTTGCCGTGCTGGCGCGCGACGTTCTTGACGATGTGCTTGTACCAGAGCACC
>JACCTC010000324.1 GCA_013812655.1 Deltaproteobacteria bacterium
TCCCGAAACCGCCGAGCACGCAGCCGACTCCGCGGGCCGCGCCGTCGACCTCGCAGCCGACGCAGGCCATCCCGCGCCCGCCCGCCGCCGCACCAGCCAGGCCCGCCGAGCGCCTCGGACCACCGCCCGGCATGACCGATGCCGACGTCACCGCGCTCTACGCGAAGTACGTCAAGGCGAAGCAGGCGGTCGGCGAGGAGACAGGGCCGGGGTCGTTCGGCAAGCTGCTGAAGACGATCAACTCGCAGGCGCCGAAGATCATGGAGCAGTACAAGGCGAAGGGCGTCGACTTCCAGGTGGTCGTCAAGGACAACCAGGTCGTGATCCGCGCGAAGCCGAAGCCGTAGTCAGCGCCTGGTGAGGCGCTCGCGGAGCTCCGCAGGCAGCTCGTCGCGAAGCGTGATGTAGCGACCATCGGCGCGGCGCGCGAGCCAGAGCGGTGGCCGCCGGCGACCGAGATACGCGTGAACGAGCGTGATGTTGTCGGCGCGACGCACGTTGAAGGCGCGTACCTCGTCGGGGCGCCACACGGCGGCGAGTGCGCCGCGGGCAGCGGTGCGCGCGGTCGTGTCGTCTGGGGCAGCCTGCGCGGCGGCGACCGCATCCTGTAGTGTCGCCGTCGTGCGTGCGGGATCGTGGGCCGCACGCCAGCGCAGGCGGATCTGCGCGCTCGGTGACGCGCGGTCGGAGCGCATCGCGAAGATCGTCATCGCGGTCGCGAGCAGCACACTGATGCCGAGCATGATCGCGAGAGCCCGGCGATGCCCGCTCGTGTGATAGCGGACGATCGTCGTCACGATCGGCATCACCAGACACATCGTCACGAGGAGTTGCAGGAACAGCGACGCGATCGACGACGTGAAGAACGCACCGAACGGGATCTCGGGGCGCCAGTTCTTGATGTAGTCGTAGGCGCCGGCGCCGACCATCACGAGGAACGCGATCGCGTTGATCCGGCGATACAGCAAGAACTCGCGGCGGGCATCGCGAACGAACAGCCAGTACGGCGCGAGCAGCGGATACGCGATGTAGTAGATGAGCGGCTTCGGTGGGTGCTCGCGGTAGTAATCACCGAGCCCGGCGAGCTTCGAGAGAAACCCGCCGGCGACCGGGATCGTCGCGGTACGCGCGCGCCAGCGGTCGCTTCCGGCGAGCGCGATCGCGGTGGCAGCGCCGACGCCGACCAGCACGCCGCCCATCGGGACGACCACCGCGAGCGGCACCAGCGCGATGGGCGCCGCGATCACGAACACGAAGCGGAGCACGAGATCGACCGTCCACACGAGGCGCCGAGCATCGCACGCGCTAGAGTTCGCAAATGACGTTCACCGCGGAGTTCCGCTGCATCGCCGGTTGTGCCGGAGGCTATGCACTCGACGAGGTGATCTACCGCTGCCCGAAGTGCAGCGAGCTCCTCGAGGTCGTGCACGATCTCGAGGCGCTGCGGACGCGCTCCGCCGATGACTGGAAGGCGCTGTTCGGCGCGCGCTGGCGCCAGGTCGAGGAGCCGTTCGGATCCGGCGTGTGGGGCAAGCACGAGTGGGTCGCGCCGCAGCTCGAGTCGCAGCACATCGTGTCGATGCTCGAGGGCGGCACTCACCTGACGCGCGTCCCGCGGTTCGCCGCCGCGCTCGGCCTCGGTGACGTCCGCGTCAAGCAGTGCGGCACCTCGCACAGCGGCTCGTTCAAGGATCTCGGGATGACCGTCCTCGTCTCGAGCGTCGCGCAGATGATCGCGCGCGGCCGGCCGATCCGTGCGATCGCGTGCGCCTCGACAGGTGACACCTCCGCCGCGCTCGCGGCCTACGCCGCCGCCGCGAACATTCGTGCCGTCGTGATCCTGCCGCGCGGCAAGATCTCGACCGCACAGCTCGTGCAGCCGCTCGCGGCGGGCGCCCTCGTCCTCGCGGTCGACACCGACTTCGACGGCTGCATGCGCCTCGTCCAGGACCTCGCAGATCGCGAAGGCGTCTACCTCGCGAACTCGATGAACTCGCTGCGCCTCGAGGGCCAGAAGACCGTCGCGATCGAGATCGCCCAGCAACTCGGCTGGCAGGTCCCCGACTGGGTCGTGATCCCCGGTGGCAACCTCGGCAACGTCTCGGCCCTCGGCGCCGGGTTCGACATGCTCTACCACCTCGGCCTCGTCGACCGCCGCCCGCGGATCTGCGTCGCCCAGGCCGCTCACGCGAGCCCGCTCCACGCCAGCTACACGAACCAGTGGGCCGACCTCGCCCCGGTCAAGGCGAAGACCACGCTCGCCTCGGCGATCCAGATCGGAAACCCGGTCAGCTTCAAGAAGGCCGTCCGCGCGCTGCGCGCCTTCGACGGTGTCGTCGAGGTCGCCACCGAGGCCGAGCTCGCCGACGCCTCCGCCAGTGCCGACCGCGACGGCCTCTTCACGTGCCCGCACACCGGTGTCGCCCTCGCAGCCCTCACCAAGCTCGCCCGCCGTGGCGACATCACGCGCGACGATCGCGTCGTCGTCATCTCGACCGCCAGCGGCCTCAAGTTCGCAGACTTCAAGGTCGGCTATCACGAGGCCCGGCTCGCCGACGTCGCCGCCCCCGTCCACCGCAACGTCCCCCTCGAGCTCCCCGAGCGCTACGACGCCGTCCGCGACGCCCTCGTCCGCGGCCTGGGATAACCGAGCGAAATCACGGCCCCGGATTGGGGACGGTCTCCACTAACTCAACTATCGATCCGCACACCCGCGGAATCGTTACGCGGACTGGGGACGGTCTCCACTGACTCAACTTAGCCCCCGCAAGTTGAGTTCGTGGAGACCGTCCCCATTCACACCAAGGATTACAAGGACCTCCACGTCGCAAGTTGAGTTCGTGGAGACCGTCCCTGTTCCGGAACTTTTGGTGGGGTTGCGGGTGATAGGGGTTAGCCGATGCCTGCTGTTGCGACCGTGCGCAAGACCGAGCCGCTCGACGAGTTGACGCTCCGGCGTGCGCAGCGCGGTGAGGAGCGGGCGTGGCGTGCGCTGATCGAGCGTTACCAGGGGCCGGTGCATGCGCTGGTGTGGCGGCTGCTCGCGGGGCGGGCGCGGCATCGCGTCGAGGATCTGGTGCAGGAGACGTTCGTGCGGGTGCTGCGCGCACTGCCGGAGTGGAATCCCGCGGGGTCGGCGTCGCTGCAGACGTGGATGCTGACGATCGCGGCGCGGGTGGCGCTCAACGAGCTGCGGCGGCCCGAGATGGCGGGGATCGTTGACGAGCCTGCGGCGCCGCGCGGCGAGCGGGCAGATGCATCGGCCGAGCGCCAGCGGCTGGGTGCCGCGATCTGTGCGGCGGTGGCTGCGTTGCCGGACGCGCAGCGGGCGGTGTTCGTCCTGCGCGAGTATCACGAGCTCGAGTACGACGACATCGCGAGCGCGCTCGAGCTCGATCTCAACACGGTGAAGTCGCGCCTGTCACGGGCACGATCGGCGATGCGGGCGCACCTCGAGGCAGCGTTGCCAGGCCTGCGTGACGAGCTGGGAAAGGGACGGACATGACCGACGACGAGAGCCCGATCGGGATCGATCTCGAGGCGTGGGCACCGCCGGCGCCGCCGCGTGGGATCGCGGATGGCGTGATCGCGCGGATGCAGGAGTCCGTGCGTGCGGCGGAGCTGCAGGCGATGCCGCGGAGTCACCGGCGCTGGTGGATCGCTGGCGGCGTTGCCGCGGCGGCGGTCGCGAGCGTCGTGGTGCTCGGCGTGTGGGGCGTGCAGCGCGCACCGGCGAATGGATCGGGCACGGTGGTCGCCGAGCGGCCACGTCATCTCGAGCTCGGCCCGACGTCGGCGGAGCTCGACGCGAACGCCGAGGTGCGGTGGCGCCGCGACGGCCATCGGCTCGCGATCGAACAGGTTCGCGGCGCCGCGACGTGGCGCATCGATGACGCGGACACGGTGGTGATCGATGCCGGCGCCATGGGGGCGTCGGTCGAGGCGACAGGCGCGAGCCTGCGCGTGGAGGTCTCGATGAAGCAACCGGAAGTCCGAAGTGACGAGGGTGTCGAGGAACGCGCACGCAGCGCGCGCATGATCGGCGCGAGCGCGCTGACGGCGGCGGCGGTGGCCCTGGTCACGGTCGTGGTCTACGAGGGCCGCGTGAAGGTGACGAACGGCGGGCAGACGATCGCGCTCGCGCCAGGCACCTCCTACGAGGTGCGGCCGGCCTATGCGCCGCGCGAGCAGCTCACGGTTGGCGCGGCACCGGCGCAGGTCAGCGATCTCGAGGAGCGCGTCAGGATCCTGGAGGCTCAGCTCGCCGAGCAGCGCGCACGCACCGTCGATCCCGCGCCCGACGTCGTCGACAAGACCGTGAGCCCGGACAAGCCCGCGGGCACCGACAAGCTCGAAGGCAAGAAGCAGGTCGATCCGTTCGCGAGATCGCGCGGCGATGCGGTCGATTCGCCCGATCGATCGGAGGACGACGTCGTCGATCCATTCGGCTCGCGCACGGGCTCGCGGGTCGATCCGTTCTCGTCACCGCGCACGCAGAAGGTCACCTGTGACGCCGAAACGCTCGGCGTGCAGGGGCGGGATCTCTACAGCGCCGGATCGTACGCGGAGGCGCTCGTGAAGTACGAGCAGGCGATCCGCTGCAAGCCGAGCCGACGCCTCGAGTTGCACGCGTTCATGGCCGCCTGCAACGCGAAGAACGTGCGCAAGGCCGGCGCTTACTACGCGAAGCTGTCTCCGGACACACAGCAAATCGTGCTCTCGGTGTGCGTGCGCAATAACATCAGCGCCCGTCAGCTCTCGGCCGCGTCGCGCGGGGCCACCGGCAGGCTCAGCGTCGCCAGCACGCCGGTCGCCCGGGTCGCGGTCGACGGCGTCGACGTCGGCAAGAGCCCGGTCGCGCTCGACCTCGCACCCGGCAAGCACAAGGTGACGTTCACCATCAACGGCGACCGCCACACGTTCTCGGTCACCGTCGAGGCGGGCAAGACCGTGACGCTCCGCAAGCAGCTGTAACTTTCTCGCGCTCGACGGGCGCAGCTGCGTGTTATGCAGCCCGCATGCGTGCCACGGGACTCGCTGCGCTCTCGCTGATCTTGCTTGCCTGCGGCGGGGATGACGGCCCCACCGATCCAGGCGTGACGACCGAGCGCTGCACCTACGTGCCGCTCGTGCCGACCGCCGGGACCGGCGGCACCGTGACCGCCGGTGCGCTGATGGCCGGCGCCGCAGATCACGTGCTGCACGTCCCGGTCGGCACCGCGCTCGGTGGCTACACCGGCCGCGCCGGCTTCCTCAGCTCGGCGGGCACCGTCGACGCGCGCAAGGTGCCGCTGTCGGGGACGTTCAACCCGTCGATCGGCGTGACCGTCGCGCCGCGCGTCAAGGCGCTCGCGCTCAGCGCAGGCGGCGAGACCGTGATCATCGTCAAGGCCGACATGATCTTCGCGTACGAAGGTCTGCTGTTCGATCTCGAGGCCCGGCTCGGCCCCGAGTACGCCGGCAAGATCGTGTTCGCGACCTCGCACAGCCACTCGGCGTGGGCGCAGTTCACCGGACACGCCCCGCTCAAGCTCGGCTCCGGCCAGCTCCGCGATCGCGTCTACCAGCGCTTCCTCGGCGGCCTCGAAGCCGCCGCCCGCGATGCGCTCGCGGCTCGCCGCCCGGCGAAGCTCGGAATCTTTCACACTCCCTCCTTCGACCCGCAGGACGTGGTGAACCGCGATCGCCGCGCCGAGAACGACGCGCTCCCCGGCGGCAACCGCGGCGACGATCACCTCGCGCTGATCCGCGTCGACGGCACCGACGGCGCGCCGATCGCGATCGTGCCGATCTTCGGGCAGCATCCGACGCTCAACGATCAGGACAACCCGTTCGCGACCGCGGATGCCACGGGCGGCCTCGAGCGCGCGATCGCCGAGCAGTTCGACACCGAGGTCGTCGTCATGCACCTGCAGAGCGCAGGCGCCGACAGCTCGGCCGTCGGCCACGGTGGTATCGATTGCACCACGCGCCCCGGCAAGGAAGGTGACCCGTGCTTCCGGTGGGCCGCCGAGGAAGGCCACGGCCGTGCCGCGGTCGCCGAGCTGCTCGCCGCGTACTCGTCGGCGGGTGCCGCGATGCGCGAGAGCCTGGAGCTCGAGATGGTGACCCGCTCGATCGAGACCGGGCCGCGCGCCGACACGTTCACGATCCGCAGCGGCGCGCTCGCATACGCGCCGTTCGATCTGACGCGCACGATGCCCGACGGTGTCGTGTTCGAGGGCGGTTCGGTCAAGTCGCCGATCGACGAGTTCAACGCGCAGGTCGGTGCCGGGCTCTGCGAGACCGAGACGCCGATGTTCCCGGCCGCCGCGATTCCGGGCACCGAGGGCATCCGGCCTTATGGCTCGTGTCTCAAGCTCGATCTCGCGGGCGAGATCCTGGGCCCGATCTTCAACATCGACTTCGGTGTCGACGACAAGCACCCGGTCTGCGAGACCACGCGCACCACGCTGTCGGCGCTGCGCATCGGCGACTACGTGTTCGGCACGCTGCCCGGCGAGGTCAGCATCCTGGTCGCCGATCTCGTTCGCGAGAAGTCACCGGCCGGCGCCGACAAGACGATCGTGATCGGCTACGCGCAGGGCCACGTCGGCTACATGTTGCGTCCCGAGGACTGGATGCTCGGCGGCTACGAGCCCAGCGTGACGTTCTGGGGGCCGCTCGAGGCCGAGTACATCACCGAGCAGCTGCTCGCGCTGATGCCGCTCGCGAGCACGCCAACCCGCGAGAACGGCGCCGCCGATGGCACCGATCGCGTCGCCACGCCGACCATGATCGACAATCTCGTGGTCGACGATCCAGCGCCGATGGCCGGCACCGTGCCGGCCACGATCCCCGCGGTGACGTGGGCCCGCACCGGCACACCCGCGCAGGGCCAGCCGGCGGCGACGATCCGGCGCGTCGAGGGCATCGCGACGTTCGCGTGGACGGGCGACGATCCGCAGGTCAGGACGCCACACGTCACGCTGCAGGTCGAAGCGGTCCCCGGCACCGGCGTGTTCACCGCGGTGACCCGGCGCAGCGGCCGCCGCGTCGAGGATGGCGAGATCGTGCTGGCCTACACGCCGTCGCCGCTTCAGCGCGGCAGCGGGCCGCAGACCCATATGTGGGTCGCCGAGTGGCAAGCGGTCCCGTGGGTCGGCACGCCCGATCGCGACGGGCTCGATGCGCGCGGCGGCGTGCCGCTCGGCCGCTACCGGTTCCACGTCGAAGGCAACGGCTGGATGCTCGATAGCCAGGCCTTCGAGGTCATCCCCGGCGGCGTCGCGCTCGCGGTCCAGCGCACCGCGGGAACGATCCGCACGACGGTGTCGTGGCACGCCCCCAAGGGCTGGCGGCTGATGGACATGCAGCAGCCGTCGAACCAGCCAATACCGGTCCGCTCGCAGACGGTGACGGTCACGCTTCTCAACAGCGCTGGCGTCGCGCTGTCGTCGGACGTCGTGCAGTCGGATGCAAGCGGCGTCGCGACGGTGACCGACAACGGGCTCGCGACAATGGTCCGGATCACCGACCGCTTCGGCAACGTCGCGACGACCGCCATCCCGTAGGGGCGAGCCGCACTGATATGCTGGTCGCGTGGAGCCCGCCGACCAGACGATGCGGGCGCTGGTCAGCGCGGGGAGCAGGTCAGTCGACGAGGCGTTCGTGCCGATCGCGCAGCTCGGCGCGGGTCCGGACGGCACCGTCGTGCTCGCGCGCCGCGGCGAGCGCCTGGTCGAGCTCCACCAGCTGACGTTCGGGCCGCGGTCGCCGCGGTGGGCCGGCCTCGCGATCCGCATCAAGGCGATCAGCGCGGTCGATCAGCCGACCGTGCGCCCGGTGCTCGCGTTCGATCCGGAGCCGCCGATGGTCGTCACCGAGGGTGACAGCTTCCCGCCGCTCGCCGAGCTCATCGAGCAGACCGCGGTCGAGCTCCCACGTGCCGTGCGGATCCTCGTCGAGCTCGGGCGCGGGCTCGCCGCCGCGCACCACGTCGGCGTGTTCCACGGCGGCATCCACCCGTGGTCGGTGTGGGTCGGCGCCGGTGATCGCCCGCGCTTCGAGCTCATCGGCCTCGCGACGCGGCCCTCGCACCACGCCTGGGCAGCACGCTGCCGCGCCCCGGAGAGCGCCGACCTCGTTGACGGCCCGGCCGACGCCGCCGCCGACGTGTTCGCCGTCGGCGCGCTGCTCGAGCTGTTCGCGACCACAGGCGGTCGCGAGGCGGACGCTGATCTGCGGGAGATCGCGAGCGACGCCACGCTTGCCGATCCCGAGGCCCGACCGACAATGGTGGAGCTCGTCCGCCGGCTCCATCACGTCACCGTGCCGGTCCGCGGCAGGCCGACACAGCAGACGATGACCGCGGCGCAGACGATCGCGCTCGACCCAACTGCGCTGTCGTCGCCGCGGCCTGCCGTCGGCGTCAAGATCGGCCGCTACGAGCTCGTCCGCCAGCTCGGCGCCGGTGCGATGGGCGAGGTCTGGGAATCGATCGACACCGCGAGCGAGAGCCGCGTGGCGCTCAAGCTCCTGCGTCCCGAGATCGCGCGCGACGCCGAGCTACTGCGCCGCTTCCGCAAGGAGGCGCGCGTGCTCGCGAAGGTCGGCAGCCCGTTCATCGCGAACTGCATCGATCTCAACGAGGACCGCGGGCTCCACTACCTCGTGCTGGAGCTCGTCGCGGGTGGCAGCGTCGGCGCCGCGCTCAAGCGCGTGACCCGGTTCCCCGAGCGGCTCGCGCTCGCGGTCGTCGCTGATGCGTGCCGCGCGCTCGTCGAGCCGCACCGCCTCGGCATCGTCCATCGCGATCTCAAGCCCGACAACATGATGTTCGTGCGGGCTGGCCTCGAGCTCGAACGTTCGCCGGTCGGTCAGCTCGTCAAGCTCGGCGACTTCGGCATCGCGCGGAGCGTCGAGGGCCAGCACGTCGCCGATGGCGCGACCCGCGAGGGCGCGGTACTCGGGACGCCCGACTACATGGCGCCGGAGCAGTGCCAGGGCACCCAGGTCACGCCGGCAACCGATGTCTACGCGCTCGGCTGCTGCCTGTTCGCGCTGATCGCGGGCCGGCCGCCGTTCGTCGTCGAGGGCGACAACCAGATGAGCGTGATCCTCGCGCACCTCAACGAGCCGCCGCCGAAGCTCGAGACCGTGGCTCCCGAGGTCTCGCCGGCGGTCGCCGCGCTCGTCGCTCGCTGCCTGGCGAAGGATCCGAAGCAGCGTCCGGCCGATGCCGCCGAGCTGTTCGACGCGATCGAGCAGATGTGCGAGGGCGCCGCGGTCTCGATCACGGCGCATCCCGCGCCGCCCGTCGTGCGCGCTTCGCTCGTGCAGACCTACGACTTCGTGTGGGACCTCGCAGCGTCGGCCGAGCAGCTGTGGCCGTTCGTGTCGAACACCGAGAAGATGAACCGCGCGACCGGTCTCGCGCCCGTGCGCTTCGAGATCGAATCGATCGGCGCGGTCGGCGAACCGTCGACGACCGGCAACCAGCGCGTCGCCGGGCTCGCGCTGAAGTGGCGCGAGCATCCCTACGAGTGGATCGAGGGCAGTCGCCACGTCGTGCTGCGCGTGTTCGAGAAGGGCGTGTTGCGCTGGTATGTCGCCGAGGTCCGGCTCGAGCGGCTGCCGGGCGGTGGCACGCGGCTTCACAACACGATCAAGCTCGAGCCTCGCGGCCTGCTCGCGCGCGTGCTCTCGCGCTGGGAGATCGGCGTCAAGTACAAGAAGCGGCTCGCGGCCGTGTACACCCGGCTCGACCGGCTGCTCTCCGCCGGCGGCCGCCCCGAGATCGATCCGATCGATCCCGACATCAAGCTGCCCGCCGCGGCGCGGGCGCGTGTCGAGCATGCCTCGGCTGCGCTCGCCGCCGCGAACCTCGAGTCGCGCGCCGTCGACGCACTCACCGCGTTTCTGATGTCCGCCTCCGATCAGGACGTCGCCCGGATCCGGCCGCTCGAGCTCGCCGCGCGGTTCGGGGTTCCCGAGGAGGCGATGATCGAGACCTGTCTGCACGCGGCGAAGCTCGGCGTGCTCGAGATGGTGTGGGACGTGATCTGTCCGTCGTGTCGGATCCCGTCGACGGTCGTCGAGTCGCTCGCCAAGATCGAGGAGCACGGGCGCTGCAAGACGTGCAACCTCGGCTTCGAGGTCGACTTCTCGCGCGCGATCGAGCTCGCGTTCCGCGCAGCCCCGGAGGTCCGGGCGGTCGAGACCCGCACGTTCTGTGTCGGCGGGCCCGCGCACTTCCCGCACGTCGCTGCGCAGGTGCGGCTCGCACCCGGCGAGCGCTTCGCGCTGCAGCTCACGCTCGCGCCCGGCTTCTACCTGCTGCGCAGCCCGCAGGTCGCGCGCGTCCACGAGCTGCGGGTGAGCGCCCAGGGTGGCGTGCGTCGGATCGATGTCCGGCTCGGCGAGCGTAGCGACCTCGCGACGCTCACGGCCGGCGACCAGCTGCTCACGGTCGTCAACCCGGAGGACCGCGAGGTCGTCGTCCGCGTCGAGCGGGCAGGGGATCGCGCGTTCGCGCTGACCGCATCACGCGTGATGGCGACCGCGGCGTTTCGCGAGCTGTTCCCCGATCAGGCGCTCGCCCCCGGCCGCTTGATGGCGGTGACCCAGGCGACGCTCGTCGTCGCGCAGGTCGACGAGGCCCAGGCGTTGTTTCGCGATCTCGGTGACAGCAAGGCGTTCCCGGTCGCTGCGCGGTTCTACGACCTGATCGGCGCACTCGCGCGCGAGTATGGCGGCTCGCTCATCAAGACGTTTGGTGGGCTCGCGATCGCTGCGTTCGAACGGCCCGGTCCCGCCGTCGAGGCCGCGCTCGCGCTGCAGGCCGCGATCGATGGCGAGCCGTTGACGCATGGTCTGCGCTGCCGTGTTGCCGTGCACCGCGGCCCGGTGATGGCGCTCACCCACGCCGGCCGCCTCGACTACTTCGGACAGAACGTCGAGCTCGCGCTCGCGCGTGACGTCACGCTGACATCGCATCCGTCGCGCGAGGCCGCGAACCGGCTGTACTCGCGCCTTGGTTTCCAGCGCGTCGGCACGAACGTCTATCGACTTCCGCTGTAGTGCGCGGTGACGCGCGGCGCGTGTGCAGCGCTCGGTTTCGCGGCTCTCACTTCCGCACGCGTTGCCTCGCTCGCATGCGCCGGTATGCCTGATCCATGCAGCCCTATAGCCGAGAAGCTGTCCTCGATCGCCGTCAACCCTACGTGCGGTGGAGTGCCGTATTCGCCGGCGCTGCGATCGCCGCCGGACTCTGGTTGCTCCTGCAACTGCTCTTCACAGGTGGTGCCTTGACCGCGATCGATCCCGACGAGATCGACAACCTCCGCGCGTTTGGCATCGGCGCCACGATCAGCTCGGTGCTCGCGCCGCTGCTCGCGATGTTCGCCGGCGGCGTGGTCGCCGGCCGGCTCGCATCGCACTACGATCGCAGGGTCGCCGGCATGCACGGTGCGCTGGTCTGGGCGCTCACGTCGATCTTTGGCCTCGTCCTGCTCGGCAGCGCGGTGTCGTCGATCGTCGATCGCTCGGACGTCACCGCGCACGGCGCGATGGCAGCGCCAGCGCCAGGTACCAAGGACTTCGTCGAGGACTCGCTCGATAACGTCAACGCGCGGCTCGAGCAGACCGGCGCGCCGACGATCACGCTCGAGCAGCTGATCGATGCGTCGCACAACGCCGGCGGCCGGGCCGGCATCAACCGCGATGCCTTCGTCGCGCGGCTCGACAACCAGACGAACCTGTCGCGCCCCGAGGCCGAGGCCGCGCTCGGTCACCTCGGCGATCGCGCGCCCGACGTGATCGCGGCCGCCACCGAGCTCGGCACCCATCGCGAGAACGCGCTCGAAGCCGCCGAGGAAACCGGCAAGGGCCTGCTCGCTGCCGGCGTCGCGCTGTTCCTCTGCCTCGCGCTCGCCATCGCCGGCGCGCTCTTCGGCGCTCGCCGTCTGGACCGTGACCGCGATCGTGGCACCCGCGGCTACGATCGCCCCGAGACCATCCCCGGCCGAGCGGCGGGCGTCTCCCACACCACCGCGCCGTATCCGACGACCGGCACCACCGACCCGTCGCTCCGCCGCGATCCGCTCGAGTGAGCGAGCCGAGCGCTCGGCTCCACCCCACGAGACTCCGTGCCTGTGGCGGGTCTCGCGGTTTTCTTACGTGGCGTTCACTTCGGCTTGAGTGACGTGCACATCTTCGCGACGAGCGGGATGTGTTCCTTCGCGGTGCCCTTCTTGTTCATCGGGTAGAGGCGCGCGGAGCAGGTCAGCGCGCCGTCACCGAGGAACGTCTCGCCACGGATCAAGTAATCCTGCTTGTCGGGCTTGGCATCGTTCTGGATGGCGTAGACGAAGCCGGTCGCGGTCTCTTCCTGGAACAGCACGTCGGTCGGGGCCTTGACCGAGGACTCGCCCTTGAGCGCCTCGGCGAGTGTGTGCTTCTTGTCGGTCTTGCCGACCGAGACGTTCGGTGCGAACACGTAATCCTCGTCGCCGACGTTCGCGTGGTAGGCGTACTCGACGTTGTACGCCGACTCGACCGACGACTTCCGCATGCCCTTGGGCAACTGGATCGTGTAGGCGGCGCCGCCGAACGTGTCGTTGACCGTCTGGAGTGGTTGCTTGGACCAGTGCGTGGGGCCGTCGTTGCCCCCACAGGCGGAGGCGCTGACGAGCAGCGCGACGATCGTGATTCGCATCATTCGCATCCGGGCGAGTCTACGACGGGTCGTGACGGATCGGCAGGACCGCGGTCGGGCGATGGCGCTCGTCGTCGCGGACCGTCGTGAACCGCCGCTGTCCGGAGTCTCGCCACCACGCGGCCCAGCGCTCGGCGGCGGCCTCGCGATCGCGCTTCGGCAGATCGTGGTGATAGCCGAAGTACTCGCCGGTGAGCCTGCGGAGCGCCTTGATCGCGTTCTCGCGGATCGCGTCTTCCTTGTGGCCGAGGCCCTCGATCAGCCACTCGATGCGATGGCGCGCGCGGGCGCCCTCGTGCCACTTGCGCCACTTCTTCTCGCTCGTCCCGAAGTCCTGGCCGGTCAGCGCGATCAGCGCCTTGCGTGCGTGCTCGCCGCCGCGATCGGCACGCTCGATCACGCCGATCAGATCAGGGATCGCGTCGATGTCGCCGAGCTCGACGATCGCGGCAGTCGCGGCGCCGACGACCTCGGAGTCAGTCGAGTGAACTGCGCGACGGGCGCGGAGCAGCGCGTGCCCGAGATCCTGCAGCGGATAACCGGCGAGCGCCTCGATCGCGCACGCGCGGACGCCGAAGTCCTGGTCGAACAGCCGCTCGGCGAGCGCGAACACCGCCGTCCGCGGGCGCAGCTCCGAGGTGCACAGCGTCGCGTAGAACCGGACGTCGCGCCCTGGCGCGCCCATCGTGTCGATCAGCAGCTCGGCGGCGACCGAACCGAGCTGGACCACGAGCTCGAGCAGCCCGCCGTACTGTGCGGCCCGCAGCGGCCGGCCGGAGACGCTGAACCGATCGACGCGCAACTTGCCGGGGAAGCGCGTCATCAGCGCGGCGATCGTCTCTTTCGCGCGGTCGAGGGCTTCGCTGATCGCCTGATCGGACGCGCCTTCGCCACCGGCCTCGATCGCGTCGAGGAGCTCGTCGATCGGCCGCGGCGGCTCGGCCTCGATCGAGAGCTCGGTCCCCTGCTCGAATGATGGCGCCGATGGCCGCTGGTCGGGGGTGGCCCAGTTGCCCTCGCGCGTGATCGGTCGGGTGTCGATCATCTCGGCCTCGATCTCGACGACTGGCGCGTCGGTCGGTGCGCGGTAGCCGGCGGACTTGTGCTTGACGATCAGCCGGGCGATCGCGTCGGATGCAGCCATCGCCATCGGCAACAGCTCGGTGACATCGGAGAGCCGGATATCGGAGTGAACGCGGTGGGCGACGACGATCGCGACGACCCGCTCGCGGATCACGATCGGCAGGAGCAGCGCGGACGGCGGCATCGTGCCACCGAGCCGCAGCACCATCGAGTCGATGCCCGGATCCCCCGAGACCAGCGGGCCGATGTGCGACTGGTGATTGGAGACCACCGTGCGAAACGGCGAGACGACGTCGAGCGGGATCAGGACCGTCTCGATCGCCTTGGTATCGAGACTCTCCTCGGCGAGCGCGACACGTCCGATCGCGGCGCCGCCCTGCACGGTGAGCAGCCCCGCCCAGCGCGCGCGCGAACGAGCCGCGCGCAGCAGCGTCAGGAACACGGTGTCGCGATCCTCCGCGGTCGCGAGCAGCTGGCGCGCGGTGACGATCATCAGCGGCGCGTCGCGGCCCTCCGTCGCGATCGGCGCGGTCGCCGGGCGGCGCTTGATCGCAGGAGCGCTGCCAGGCCGCTCGAGCGAGACAGGCATGCTCGTCTTCGGCTCCGTCACCAGGCGCGGGATGCCGGTGCTCGGCGTGTCGACCTGCACCTTCACCTTCGGCTCCTCCAAAACGCCGCCACCGACGGCGGGCGCGTGCGGATGAATCCGGCTGTCGGCCTTGTTGGGGGTCACGCCGACGACCGTCGCCGTGCGCGAGCGCGGGATGTCGACGGGGATCGAAGCCACTGATGGATCGGGCGCGACGAGCTTGAGGGTATCGGCGGTGTTCGGGACCGGCGTGATCCGCTGCAGCTTGATCGTGGCGACCGGCGCGGTGCCGGGTGGGGTCGCGATGCGTCGCGGCGTCGGCGTCAGCCGCTGCGGCATCTCGGTCTTCTCGGTCGCATCACCCGAGGTCTCGACAGGTGCGGGCACCGCCGCGCGCGCCGGGTTCGGCACGATCGGGGGACGCGGGACTTCTTGCACGACCGTCACGTCCGACACCGGAGCGTGGTCGTCGACGATGATCGTCTTGGCCTTGCCGACCGGCGGCACCGTCGCGTCGACATCGAGTGACCGGGCGAGCGTCGTGAACCGTGCCGGCGCGTCGAGGGCGTAGGCGGCCGCGAACACGAGGTGCCAGCGATACTCGGGCGTGATCAGCGGCTGGATCGGGCGGTCGAGCAGGTCCGCGAGATCCTCGAGCGACGACAGCTCGAGCGGCGAGCACACGAGGACGCGAACGGCGTCGCTGTCGACGGTGACGGGCACGGCACGAAATCGCTCCGCGAGCTCGCAGCCCAGCAGCGCGACCGCGGCCGGATCGACGTGCTCGCCCTCGTCGCGTGCGGCGGGCGGCAGGCCCGAGGCGAGCGCGAGGTACTGGGTGAGGCGATCCTCGGGGACGAGGTTCATCTCGAGGAGGATCGTGTCGAGGCTGCCGCCGTAGATGACCTGGCGCTGGAACGCCTTCTCCATGCGCTTGACGCCGACGAGGCCGTCGCGCACCAGCAGGGAGCTCAGCCGCGCGGGCAATGTCGCCTCGTCCGCCTCATGCGCGGATCACGTAGGTACCGGCGATCCAGTCCTGCAGGCCACGCTTCTCGCTGTCGAAGGCGATCCACAAAAACCCGAGAAACAACGTGGCGACCCCGGCGAGATAGCCGGCACACCGTGCCGCGCAGCGTGCGGGGGACGGGCGGTCGCCGTACACGTCGATGATCCGGATCTTGAGGAGGCGCATGCCGAGCGTGTGGCCGAGGACGATGTGGAACACCAGCAGGTACGTGAGCCCGATCGCGACGAACAGGCCAAAGCCCATCACGAGGGCCGGATCGGTCGCGAGCGCGAGGTCGATCCAGAGATCGAGATCGAGCAGGCGAAGGTTGCTCGGCGGCAGGTGAACGCCGGCGATCTTGCTGACGATGAGCGTGATCAGCAGCGCGCACGGGATGAGGACCGCGAGATCGACCAGCGCGGCGACCGCGCGCCGCCAGAACCCGACGACGTGCACGGTGGAGGCCGCACGAGCGGATGGGCGCAACACCGGCTCGGCTGCGGCGGTGAACGCCGGCGTGGCAGAATTCTTCACCGTGGCGTCGCCGTCCGTGGCGGCTTGCACACCTGGCCCATCGGCCTGGTCCCGCAGCAGGGACGGCTCGGTTTCCGACATCGAAGACATTTCTAGCCCGTCGCCACTATCGAACGCAAATATGCGGAGGCGCTGGAGATCCTGGAGGTCCCGAAGTTGCTGACCCAGGGCCGGCGTCGATCTTGAACCCCTACCGTCACGTGAGCACCCAACCGACTGATCTCGACGGCTATGTCGCGAGCGTCCTTGGCGAGTTGATCGGGCCCGAGCGAGCCGCCGAGGTGCTCGCCGACGCGACGACGTCACTCGCACTGGCCACGATCGAGAGCTGGGAACATGTCGCCCAGATCGGCGGGTTCCTCGCGGGCCAACCCAACTTCGTCGGCCTTGCCGGGGACCTGCTCGTGCTCAAGGCCCGCGACGCGACCGCCAGCTGACGCGGTCGGGTTTCGAGCGCCATCGGGTTTCCCGATGATGTCGCAATGGCCACGGAGGTCGGGTCTGGGTCGTTGCGAGTCGCCGCCAGGCATGTTTACCGTCGGCGGGGGCTCGATGCTGAACTACAACCACCTGCACTACTTCCACGTGGCCGCGGTCGAGGGCTCGGTCGCGGCCGCGGCGGAGCGGCTCGGGGTCACGCAACCGACGGTCAGCGAGCAGGTGCGAGCTCTCGAGCGCGCGCTCGTGGTCAGCCTGTTCGAGCGCACGCCCGGCGGGCTCAAGCTCACCGAGGCTGGCCGGCTCGCGTTCGAGCACACCTCGGTCATGTTCCGGGCCGGCGAGCGCCTGCTCGAGTCGCTCGGCACCGGCGGCTCCGAGGTCCCGCGTACGCTGCGCGTCGGGATCGGCAGCGGGGTCGCGCGCGCGAGCACCACCGACTTCCTGATGCCGCTGCTCGCGCTCGAGGCGTGCGTTCCGACAATCCGCTGCAGCGATGCCGCCGAGCTCCTGCGTGACCTCCGCAACAACGAGCTCGACCTCGTGCTGGTCGAGACCGAGCCGGTTGATAGCGCGCGCCCGGGCGTGAATTCGGTGGTGCTGCTCGATCGGGTCACGCTCGTCGCGGTGGCACCGTCGTCGGTGACGCCGATGGCGGACTGGCAGAACGTCGGGCTCGTGCACTACCGCGCGACGTCCGCATATCGCTGGGACGTCGAGGCATATCTCGAAGCGCACGGCCTGCGTCCGAAGATCGCCGCGGAGGCCGACGACTCGCTGTTTCTCGTCGAGGCGGCGGCGCACGGTGGCTACGTCGCGTTCGTGCCGCGATCGGTCGCTCGCGATGCCGTGGCCGCGAAGCGCCTGCGCGTGCTCGCGGAGGTCGCGACCGCGCACGCGGGGGTTCACGCGCTGTACTCGGACGGCGCGGGGGCCGAGCTCGCGCAGCGGGCCGTCGAGGTCCTGATCGATCACATGCGAGCGATGCATGCCGACTGATCGGGTGTTTTCCGAGGCCCCGTCGCAGGCCCTTCTGGGTCGCTTCCTCACGCTCTTCCTGCTTGCTGCATGCGACGACGTGCGCCACGGTGTTGCGTGATCGTGGGAGGGCACCGGATCCTTGTCGTCGAGGACAACGACGACGCACGCGAGATGCTCGCCGATCTGCTGAGCGCCCGCGGCTACGCGACGTGTGCCGCGCCCGACGCCGATCGCGCGCTCGCACTCGCGGTCGATTTTCAGCCAACGATCGCGCTGCTCGACATCGGCCTGCCATCCACGGATGGTTACGATCTCGCGCGCCGGCTACGCGAGGTGACCGGGCTGGAGGAGCTGAGGATCGTCGCGGTCACCGGGTATGGCCAGGAAGCGGATCGCCGGCGCTCGCGCGAGGCTGGCATCGACGTCCACCTCGTGAAGCCGGTCGAGCTTGCGGTGCTGACTGCTGCCTTCGACCGCGCCTGATCACGCCAGGGCAAAGACCCGGGCAGCATCGACGCGCACGCCGATCTCGGTGATCTGCAGGCCGTCGAACACGAACAACACGGCGCCCGCAAGGGAGGTCCGCGAGCCGCTCGCGTCACACCACGAGCCGGTGTAGCGAACGAGTGCGCCGCGCGGGAGCGGGCGGATCTCGTGGATCTCGAAGCGCGGCTCGCGAAACGTCTCGAAGGTCGCGGCTGCGAACGCGCGAAATGCTTCGCGCCCGCGGATCGTCTTCGCAAACCGCGGATCGGTGCTGGGCAGGTGATAGACGACGTCGGGCGTGCAAGCCGCGACGAGCTCGTCGTACGCGGCGCGCTCGAGGTGCTCGAAGTACGCGCGGATGGCCTGCTCGTGGGCCGGGCTCAGGGGGTGCGTCTCGAGGGCGCTGCTGAGCTGGGCGAGCAGGGTCTCGCTCGAGCAAGGCTTGGCGATCACGAACGCGAGGCCATGGTCGGACCGCTGCTCGGGCGTGATCGGCCACGCCGTCAGGAGTCCGACGGGACAGGGCCGCGCGAGCTCGACGAGACCATCGATCGCACTCCAGCTCGCCACCGGATCGATGGTGTCGACGAGGAAGTCCGCGAGGACCAGATCGTACGCGCCACGCCGCAGCTTGTCGGTCGCGATCGTGGAACGCTGCGCACCCTCGATGCCGAAGCCAGCCGACTCCAGCAGCATGCTCAGCAGCTCGAGCGAGTCGTGATCATCCTCGATCACCAGCAGCTGTGGTGGCATGGGGTCGACCCTATAGCACACCGTCGAACCAGAACCGTGACGTCCCGATGTCGAACCGGTGACGCCGATCAGGACGAGGAGCATGAATTTTCGTAGGCGGAGCACCTGCCACCAGTGCGGCGAGGGCGCACGGCTGTGTAGGCTCGATCACGATGACCCGGCTCGCCCTGATCGTGATCGCCGCCTTCGCGTGCAAGGGCAAGGAAGCGCCACCGCCGCCACCGAAGCCGCTGGTGATCGCCGACGCCGGCCTTGCACCTGACGCCGCCGAGACCGCCGCGACGCTAATTCCAGATACCGCGCCGGCGCTGCGGCTGTGGAGCTCGCGGATCGACGACGCCCGGACCTTCGAGGCTTACTCGAAGGAGGTCGGCGGTGAGCGGTTCGCGAAGTTCGTGATCGATCTGCGGAGCGACGCCATCTACTACTTCGACGTCAACGTCTACGAGGTCCACAAGGACTTCGTGTTCAGCGTCCTCTACAAGAAGCCACGCACGAAGGAGGCCGTGCGGATCTTCGATCGCAACTACACCGCGACCAAGCCGGATTTCCTGCTCTGCTACCTCGTCCATCACCTCGAGCAGGATCTGTGGACCTTCGCGTTCTGGAACGGTGACCTCGCGACCCCGGCTCACGTGCGGCGTGCGTACGAGCGGATGCAGGAGACGTTTCATCTCGGGGCCGCCGTCCGCTTTCGTCCGGACTCGAACCATCAGGAGGCAGTGGCGAAGCTGACGAAGGACGTGCCATTCATCCTCAACGATCAGCTCTACAAGCTCTCCGACTACCAGGCCTTCAACAAAGGCACCGCCGTCGGCACGTTGCGCATCGTCGGCAAGGCGGACACCGAGCCCACGTTTGCCGCCGGCGAGATCGTCGTCCTCGCGACGACGCTGCCCGATATCACGCCGGTTGCCGGCATCATCTCGGAGGCGTTCAGCTCGCCGCTCTCGCACGTCAGCCTGCGCGCGAAGGGCTGGCGGATCCCGAACGTCGGGCTGCGCGACGCGGCGGCGATGCATGCACACCTCGCCGGCAAGATCGTCTATTTCGAGGCCCGTGACGCCGAGTACGTGCTGCGCGCGGCAACCGCCGACGAGGTAGCGGCTGCGAACGCGAAGATCGCGACCAGGAAGCAGATCGCGATTCCGAAGGCCGACCTCGTCGCGACCGACCTCGAGTTCCTCGACACGATGGAGGACGACGATGCCCGCCGCTACGGTCCGAAGGCCTCGAACCTCGGCGTGATCCTCAACGCCAAGCTGCCGGGCTTCGCCGTGCCCCCCGGGTTCAGCGTGCCGTTCGGCCACTTCGACGCGCATCTCCGCGCCGCCGGCCTCGACAAGACGATCGCCGCGTTGCTCGCCGATCCGGTCTTCGCGAAGGACCCCGCGGTCCGCAAGCGCAAGCTCGAGGAGCTACGCGCCGCGATCGAGGCTGCACCGTTCGACCCCGCGCTCCGCACGCGGATCGAGGTCGCGCTCGCGAAGTTGCCCGCCGAACGTGGCGTGTTCGTGCGTAGCTCGACGAACGCCGAGGATCTCGACAACTTCTCGGGCGCCGGCCTCCACGACACCCGCCCGAACGTGAAGGGCCTCGACGCCGTGTGCGACGCCATCAAGTTCGTGTGGTCATCGACGTGGACGCTCCGCGCCTACGAGGCACGCCACCATGCCGGCATCGATCAGTCCCAGGTCTACGGCAGCGTGCTCGTGCAGACCGGCATCGATGCGACCGCGGCGGGCGTCCTCGTGACGATCCACCCGACCGATCCGAACAACGAGAAGAACTACACGATCAACGCGAAGAGTGGCCTCGGGATGGCCGTCGTCGACGGCCGCAAGGTCCCCGAGAGTCTGATCGTCAGCTGGTACAACCACGGCATCCGCGTGCTCAGCCGTTCCGACGAGGATACCCGCCTGGTCTTCGACGAGCGGGGCGGCGTCCGCGAGATCCCGAACCCGAACAAGGGCAAGCCGGTGCTGACCAACAAGATGGCGATCCGACTCGCCGACGTCGCGCGCCGGCTCACGAAGCTCTTCAAGAACAACCGCCTCGACATCGAGTGGTTGTTCGCTGGCGACCAGCTCTACATCGTCCAGACCCGGCCCCTCGAATAGCCTGACCGTTTCCCCGCCCGTCACGCGCCCGTCTGCGAGAACAGCCACTCCCAGAGCGGGCGGTGCGCGAATGCGTCCTGAGGATCGCCACCAGCGCTCGTTGGCCTGCGGTCTCGCCGCCGTACCAGCTTCCACCCCAGGTCTCGTTGTGTGGTAGCTGCGCACCGTATCAAGCGGATGCGGTGCGCGGCCCATCCGTCCGCGACGACGTGTTTCGGCGCACGGGGTCTCCGGATCGGCTCGGTGGGTGCGCTATAGAACCGTGATGCGTCGTCCGCTGCGTCCGCTGCGTCCGCTGCCTGTCGATCGCGTGCTCACCCAGGGCCCGCATCGTACGTTCAAGCAGGGCGCGTGCGTGATGGAGGCTGTTGCCTGGACGGCTGGTGAACCGCATGGCCGCACACCCGAGTGCGCCTGTCCGGTCGTCACCCAGTGCGCGATCGTCGTGAATGACCACACGATGTCGGGACCCTCCGTGGACGCCCTGCGGACACAGAGCCTCGTTCCGCTGGTGCCCCTGATCGCTCGCTCGCGCGCCACCAAGGAGACCGAATCGGCCCGGTTGTGGCTGATCGCCGACTTCGTGGTGCGTACGTTGCTCGTCAATGCGCTGAACGCGTCTGCCTCGATTCCAATGTGTCGCGATCCGGCCAAGGTGAGAGCCGTTGCTACCAAGCTCGCGGCGCTTCCGCGGCTGACTCCGAAGAACCGGGCACGCGCTCAAGCCGCATGCCGCGAAGCTCATGACGTGGACCGCGCCGCAGGCTACGAGGTCTCCCTCGCCGCTGAGGTGGCGACCAACGCAGACGTGCTGCTGGAGGATCCAGACGACTTCGACCAGACGTTCAGTACCTTCGCGGGAGCCGTGAGGACAGCCGCGTATGCAACCGATCAGGCGTCCCAGGACATCCGGACCGCGAATCGCGACGATGACTCGCCCTACGAGTACGGGCTCGCCGGAGCGCGGGAGGTGCTTGTCACGTGTGCAGCGCTGATCAGATCCATGTGCGAGCTCGAGAGAGCCTCGACGCCGCAGGTGAATCGGCGTGTACCCTCCACCGTCTGTCCCCCTGAAGCGTCCCGAGCCAAGAGCGTCCCCGCAAAACAGCGCGGCCCTATCCCAAGGAGCCAAGACGTCCTCATGACAACGGCACCCGACACCGCGACTGCCTACTACGCCGCCGGGCAGGCGGTGGCTCACGTCCTGTACCGTCACAAGCTCGAGAAGGTCTCGGTCGTCGTGCCCCCGAAGGCCGGGCGCCGGTGCAAGCTCCATGGACTGAAGTTGTTGCCCGGGTTCGACCCCAACTACGTGAGCGCATCCCTGGCAGGTCCGATCGCAGAGCGCATGCACACCGGGAAGTGGAACTTGCCAGGAGCAGCGACCGATCTCGGCTACGCCGCCGCCTGGATCCGTGCTGCTGGTTCCCTCGGTCCGAGGCCCTATTACGAGCTCGATGAGTGCGTGAGCTTCGCCGCAGCCTCGCTCGTGAACTTCTGGTCCGTGGTGACACGCGTCGCGAAGGAGCTGGTCACCTATGAAGAGGTGACCGCTGTAAAGATGTCGAAGCTCGTTGACGGCCCGGTCCGACGGGGCACAGAGTTCCCCCCGAAGGAGCTCGCCGTCCTCCGCCGGTTCGTCAGCAAGAGCCTGAACTCGCTCGCGGACGATGCGATTGCCAAGGATCAGAAGCTTGGCAGCAGCATCGATAAGACGCGGAAGCTGTACCGCGATGCGATCAAGCGGCTGAACTAATCTTAGTCCCGGTCGGCGAGGATCTTGAGGGCGGTGTTGCCCTTCGAATCTGGCGGCGCGGCCCAGCGGATGCCCGCGGGTGCGCCCGCGCGGCGCAGCCGCTCGAGGATCGCTTCGCCCTTGAGCTCGGTGAGGACCCGCATCGACGCGGTGTACTGCTCCCACACGAACTTCGCGCCGGCGAGCTGCGCGGCGAGCGTGGCGTCGGTCGGGGCGGCAGCGACGGCAGCGGTCAGCTCGCGCAGCCGCGTGACGTAGTCCTCCTCCATGCCGAGCTCGATCTGCAGCTCGTTGACGAGCACGGTGTGGAACACCTTGGTCGCGGGCAGCGGCTGCGCGAAGCTGCGCTCGGTGGCGGGGATCGAGTTCCACTCCTCGGGGCTCAGCATGTCGGTCATGTCGGTCGTGTCGATCATGAAGTTCGACCACGCGCGCGACGAATTCGGCACCCACAGCTGGCGGGCCTGATCGAACCACAGCTGGCGGGCGGCGATGCCGGCGGTCTCGATCTGGCGCTCGCCGATCGTCAGCGTCATCTTCTCGAGGTAGCCGCCGAGGCGCGTCCACGCCGCATCGTCGAGCGGCTCGAAGTCCTCGAAGTCGTCGTTGTTGGCGGCGCGCTGCGCGGCACCGTAGGTGTTGAAGCCGGCGATCGAGCCCGCGCGGTTCGCGGCGGTCGACAGCGAGCGGTACGAGTTGAGGAAGCTGTCGTAGGTCGTCTTGACGGCGAGGGTGCGGTCGAGCCCGACGCGCCAGGCGCGGAACATCTCGGCGTAGTCGTCGAAGTCCTCGTCGACGGCGTTCGTCAGGATGCGGTCGGCGTCGTCGAGCGCGGCGGCAAACTCGTGGAAGACGGTGTTGATCGTCTCGGCGATCACGCGGTTCTTGTCGAGCGCCGCCGGGGTCGTCGGCTGCGGCTGGGCGTCGGGAAGCACGAGGTTCGCGGCAGTGACGCCGAGGCCCGGCGCCGCAGCGTTGATCCGCTCGGCGAGCAGCGTCTTGTCGAGGATGCGGCGGCCCATCACCTCGAGGGCGTCGACGGCCGCGCGGTTGGCAGCAGGGATCGTGCCGGCAGCCTGCGCGCGATCGATCGCGTTGAGCGCCGCGTTGATCCGCGTCGTCGCGTTCGCGTAGATGGCGCGGATGTTCTCGATGCGCGCCTCGTTCATGTGATAGCGGCTGCGCGTCGACCGCAGGTGCGCCTTGGGATCGAGGAGCAGGACGTCGGCGTGGGCGCCGATGTCGACGAGCGAGTTCTTCACCGCGAGCTGCTCGTAGACGCCCTTGATCGGGATCGCCGGCGAGTCCGTGCCGTTCCAGTTGGTCTTGCCGCGGCGGACGTCGTTGTCGAGCGTCGCGAGGTGGGTCATGCCGCTGTCGGTGCGGATGTCGACCTTCGCGTTCGTCTTGTTTCCGGCGGCATCGATCTCGGTGCCGAACTTCGCCGCGATCAGCAGGCGGCGGACGGTGGTCGCGTTGTCCCAGCGCGCGCGGCCGCGAAGCTCGACGGCGTTGCCGAGCAGCGTGTAGCCGGGCGTGTCGTAGTAGCTGTCATCCATCAGATCAGTGCCGAGGGAGAGCTCGCGCCCGCCGTCCTCGACATCGATCGCGAACCGATCCGGCTCGATCGTCAGCGCGACGTGCGGCATCAGCTCGCGCGCGGCCTGGCTGTCGGAGTCCCACGGGATCTCGTCGAGCGAGAACCCGTAGGTGAAGGCCTCCATGCGGCGGCTCCGGCGCAGCCGATCGTAGAGCGTGCGGCCGTTGCCATCGACGGTCATCAGCAGCGCGCGCAGGCGCTGGCCGGTGATGCCCTGGACGCCGAGCACCGACTCGACCTCCTGGTTGTCGCGCGCCCAGCCGCCGGGCGGGCTGCCCGCGAACGTCCTCGCATCGATGAACGGGCGGGTCGCGAGATCGACCTCGCAGCGCGGCAGGATCGCCTCGACCAGCTTGCCGAGCGCGAGCGCCCCCACGAAGTCGACACCATCGAGCTCGTCGAGGTCATCGAACACGTCATCGTCCGCGGTGCCGGAGTCACCATCGGCACCATTGCGGTGCGCGACGATCGCGCGTGCGGCGTTGTCGGCGAGGCCGGCGTCGGCGAGCTTGTCGACCGTCGAGGTCGACTCGTTCGCGAGCTTGAGGACCTCGGCGAGCTGGCAGGAGCTGAAGGCGCCGTCGTCCTTCGCGCCCTTGCCGCCGAAGCTGTCATCCCGGGAGTCACCGGGGCCACCGTCGGTACAACCACCCGCAACCACGAGAACCGCCGCCGAGAGGAGCTTGTGCATGCCGCCAGCCGCTCCAAGCCCCATGCCACGGTGTGTCGTCGCAACTCCCCGTCCTCATGGGCCGGGGCTGCAGGCCCCATGGCTCGAACAGCCGGTTGCATGGCTAGCCGATCCGCCACTCAGGCGTGTGGCCAGCGTCCGAGCTGCCGTCCCTGATCGAACGATTGTGACCTGGCAGCGCTGGCTGGCTCAGGCGCCGATGGTCTCGCCGCCGAGCACCGGCAAGATGATGCCGGTGATGAAGCTCGAGTCGGCTTCCGACGCCAGGAACACGTATGCCGGTGCGATCTCCTCGGGTTGGCCCGGCCGCTCGAGTGGCGTCTTCGCGCCGAACTCCGCGACCTTCTCGGGCGTCATGCCTTCGTCGGCGGCGTTGAGCGGCGTCCACACCGGACCCGGCGCCACCGCGTTGACACGAATGCCCTTGCTGACCAGCTGCTGCGCGAGCACCTTCGTGAACTGGTTGATCGCGCCCTTGCTCGCCGAGTAATCCGGCAGCTCCTCGTTGCCGCGAAACCCGGTGCTCGAGCTCGACGCGATGATCGCCGAGCCCGGCTTCATGTGCGGCACCGCAGCCTTCGCGAGGTGATAGTAGGCATAGACGTTCACCTTGAACGTGCGGTCGAACTCCTCGGGCTCCAGCTCCTCGAGCTGCTTGCGATTCTGGTGCGCAGCGTTCGAGACGAGAATGTCGATCCCGCCCAGCTCCTTCACCGTGCGCTCGACCAGCTCGACACAAACCTTGGCGTCCCCGAGATCCCCGGGCGCGAGCACGCATCGTCGGCCCTCGGCCTCGACCGCGCGCTTGGTCTCCTGGGCATCGCGTTGCTCTGCGGCGAGATAGTTGATGACCACGTCCGCGCCCTCGCGCGCGAACAGCACCGCCACCGCTCGCCCGATTCCCGAATCACCTCCCGTGATCAGGGCGCACTTGCCGACCAGCTTGCCGGCCGCCTTGTAGCGCGGTGCCTCGTACTTCGGCCGGGGCTTCAGATCCGCCTCGAGGCCGGGCTTGTCGAGCTTCTGCTCCGGAAACGGAGGCTTGGGCTCCTGCATCGGTCCGTCCTGGCGTTGCTGCTTGTGCTGCATCCACAGACAACCTGCAAGAAGGGGACAGACGTAACTCGGGCAAGTACCGATCGCGATCGGTCCCTACGTGCGGGTGGCTGCGCGGACGAGCGCGATCGCGACGAGCGGTGCGGTCTCGGCGCGCAGGATGCGAGGTCCGAGACCTACCGAGACGAAGCCGCTTCGGGCGAGGGTCTCGAGCTCGTCCGGGGCGAGGCCGCCTTCGGGACCGGAGGCAATCGTGATGTCGACCGCGGCGGTGACGTGAAGCGGCCCATCGGATGCAGGATCGAGGACCAGGCGCGTGGCGCCGGCGGGGAGGGCGGCGAGGGCGGCGGCGAGATCGTCGGCGAGGGTGATCGCCGGGATCTGGGCGCGCCCGCTCTGGCGCGCGGCCGCCTGGAGGGCCCCCTGGTACTTCGCGAGGCGCGCGGGCTTGCGGGCCGGGTCGAGGCGCACGACGGAGCGCGCCGCGGGCCACACGGTGATCGCGTCGACGCCAACCTCGACGAGCTTCTCGAGGCAGGTGTCCATGCGGTCGCCCTTGATCAGCGGGACGAGCGCGCGGACGAGCGGGGGCAGCGCGGCGATCGCCTGTGGCGTCTCGACGGCGAGGGCGGTGTCGGCATCGGTGATCCGCGTGATCGCCGCGGCGGCGCGGCGACCGGCACCGTCGACGAGCTCGACGCGATCGCCGGCGCGCGCGCGACGGACGCGGGCGAGGTAGTGGTGCTCGTCACCGCGGACGACGAGCTCGCCGGCAACGAGCTGGGCGGGGGTGACAAAGATCCGCACGGCGATCAGCGCGCGAGCGTGACCGCGGACCACTGCGGGTCGTCGGTGCTGGCGCGGATGCGAACGATGCGCAGGCCCGCGGCGGCAAACTCCTGCGCGAGCGGCTCGGCCTGTGGCGTGAGCAGGCCCGAGAGGATCAACGTGCCGCCCGGCGCGGTGCGCGCGAGGAGCAGCGCCCGCAGCTCGCGGAGCACGTGCGCCTGGATGTTCGCGAGGACGAGCGGAAACTCCTCGGCAAGGGTGTCGAGCGTGGCGGTCGATGCGTGGATCCGATCGGCGACCCGATTGACCGCCGCGTTGTCCATCGTCGCGGCGATCGCGATCGGATCGTTGTCGACGGCCGCGCACGTCGAGCCAGGCCAGCGCTTGACCGCGGCGATCGAGAGGATGCCGGACCCGCACCCGACGTCGAGGATCCGCGTCAGCCCGACGCCGCCGTCGGCGAGCGCCTGGAGCTCCTCGAGGACGAGCCGCGTGCTGGCGTGGGTGCCGGTGCCAAATGCCATGCCGGGATCGAGATCGATCACGACCTCCCCAGGCAGTGGCGCGTAGGTCTCCCAGCTCGGGACGACGACGAACTGCCGCGTCAGCTTGCTGACCTTGAAGTAGCGCTTCCACGCGTCGCGCCACTCGGCCTCGGGCATCGCGGTCGCGAGCCGGACCTTCGCGGGATCGACGGCGACGCCACCGGCTTGCCAGCGCATCACCGCGTCGCGGGTCTCGGCGAGCGCGGCCGGGCCGTCGTCGACGGGCACCCAGAACACGACCTCGTCACCACGTTGTTCGGTCCCCGCCGCAGCAGACGGGATCTCCGAGGCGATCAGCGCCGCGACATCATCGACGTCAGCAGCACCGACCTGCACGATCAGCTCGAGCCAGTCAGCCACGCTCGACTCGCGTGGTTGCGCCAACGCAAGCCAGCGGCTCGCGTCCTCGCAGGGTCACCAAGCTCAGCGCCCGGGGGCGTTGGTCGGCATCACGCGGCGCTTCATCTCGCGGCGGAGCCGCTTGCGCGCCTCGCGCGTCTTGCGCTTCTTCTTGACGCTAGGCTTCTCGTAGAAGCGGCGGCGCTTGAGCTCCTGCAGGATGCCCTCTTTGGACATCTTCTGCTTGAGGATCTTCATCGCCTTCTCGAGGCTGTCGCGAACCTCGACTTCGACGGGCTTTCCGAAACTGTTCTCCATGGCGGACGACGTGGGTACCCGATCGGGGAACCCTGGTCAAGCGGCGGTTTAGGCCTTGTTCCCGTGCTTGTAGAACAACGTGATCGTCAGGCAGTGAAACTCGGAATCCGAGCTCTGGGTGACGATCTTGTCGACGATCTCGTGATCCGGGTGGCTGCGAATCCAGTCCGTGATCAGCTCCCCGAGGAGCTCGCGCTCCTTGGCCTTGGTAGCAGAAAACACCTTCACGCCGGTCACATCGATCATCCGGCCCTCGTCTACGGAAGCTGCTTGAATACGTGCCACGACTCACCTCACTCTGCGCGGTCCTGCGGCCGCGACGGTTTTCAGGATGCGCCAACTCTACTCGACCGAAGATTCCAGTCAAGGGATATAATTCCACTATCGGTGAACTATTTGATCGGCGCTGCCTACATCCGAGGCTAGCTCGCCCTCGATGCCGCTACTGGCGGAAACGCCGTCCTCACCGCGATCTAGCCGGAACTGCGTAAGGGCCGGGCGATCCGCTGGCAACCCTCGAGGCGCTTGGTAGTGTCCGCGCACCCTTGAAGGAGATCTCATGCGTCGTCTGCTCCTGACCGCCTGTGCGGTCGCGCTGGCTCCATTCATCGCCCTGGTGCCGGCTCCGGCTGCCGCGCAGGCGCCGCCCGCGACTCCACCGCCACTCGCGACCCCCGCGAAGCCGGCGCCGCGCGCGATCAACAAGTTACCCACGATCGACATGTTCGAGCTCGCCAACGGGCTGCGCGTCGCGGTGCTCAGAACCGATGCGGCGCCGGTCGTGTCAGTCCAGCTCTGGTATCGCGCCGGCAGCAAGGACGAGCCCCGCAACCGACGCGGCTCGGCCCACATGTTCGAGCACATGATGTTCAAGGGCACGCGCAACGTGCGCTCCGAGTCCCACGCGCAGTTCATCAGCGGTGTCGGCGGCTACGTCAACGCGCAGACCGACGAGGACGCGACCCACTACATCAACACGCTTCCCGCGGACTACCTCGACTTCGCGATCAAGCTCGAGGCGGAGCGGATGCGAAACCTCCTGTTCCGGCCCGACATGATCGCGACCGAGCGCGAGGTCGTGAAGGAGGAGATCCGACAGCAGGAGAACTCGCCGATCGCGAAGGGCTTCCTGCGCTTCCTCGAGGTCGCGTTCAGCAAGCACCCGTACGCGTGGACCGCTGGCGGTAACCTCCGTGACCTCGACGCGACGACGCCCGAGGATCTCAAGAGGTTCTACGACGCCTATTACCAGCCGAACAACGCGCTGCTCGTCGTCGTCGGCAAGACCACGACCGAGGCGGTGAAGGCCGCGGCCGAGAGGCACTTCGGGGCGCTCGCGAAGGCCCCGCCGCCTCCGCGCCCGGCCGCGGAGGCCGTCGAGCCGCTGCAGACCGCCAAGCGTCGCGAGGTCGTCGAGCCCGGGCAGATCGGGCTGGCCCTCGTCGGGTTTCACATCCCACCCGCGAAGCACAAGGACGTCTACGCGCTCCAGGTCGCGTCGATCATCCTCGGCGCCGGCGAGTCGTCGCGCCTCAAGCTCCGGCTCAAGGCAACCGATCCGAAGACCAAGCGTCCGATCGCGCTCGACGGCGGCATGGAGTCGATCGTCCGCGAAGATCCGGGCATGGCGATCGCGCTCGGCGCGTATCTCGATGCCCCGCAGGGTGACGCGATCGAGGCGGCGATCTTCGACGAGCTCGGCAAGCTCGGCGCGAAGGGCCCGACGCCCGACGAGCTGCGCAAGGCGAAGAACCAGGTGCAGTCGGGCTTCGTGTTCTCGCTCGAGAACGCCCAGGGGCTCGCGCAGGCGATCGGCCGCTCGTGGATCCTGACCGGCGATCCCGGCATGTTCATGCGCGACGTCGACGAGATCGAGAAGATCAAGGCGGCGGACGTCCAGCGCGTGGTCAAGCAGTACATGACGCCGTCGCTCGCGACGGTCGTGATCATCCCGCCGAAGGGTGTGGCTGCACCACCGCCGGCGGCGAAGGCACCGCCCGCCACGCCTGCTGCGCCTGCCAAGAAGGGAGCGAACTGATGAAGCGCCTCGTCGTCCTCGCGCTCGCGCTCGCCGCGTGCGGACCCAAGCCAACGCCCGCCGTGGTCCCCGTGCTGCCCGGTGACGGCGACGCACACGTCGCGAAGCCGTCGGTCACCACGAAGCCCACCGCCGCCGATCCATGGGCGGGCCGCACCGATCTGATCACCGCGCCGGCGCCCAAGCCACCCGCGCCCGTCGAGTTGCCGCAGATCGAGAGCTACAAGCTCGCCAACGGCCTCCAGGTCTTCGTGATCAAGAGCGATCGGCTACCGGTCGCCAGCCTGCAGCTCGCGATCAAGGCGGGCCGCATGCACGAGCCACGCGCGCGGCTCGGCGTCTCGGAGTTCACCTCCGACATGCTGGTCAAGGGCACGCGGCGTCGCGATGCCGTCGCGCTCGCGAAGGCGATCGACTTTGTCGGTGGCACGATCGCGGCAGACTCGACGTTCGAGGCGACGCTGATGTCGTGCAGCGTGCTCGCGCGCAGCCTCGGCACCTGCCTCGAGCTCGTGCCCGAGATGCTGACCCAGCCGAGCTTCCCCGAGAGCGAGCTCGCGAAGGTCCGCGATCAGATGCTCGGGCGCGTGCGGCAGCGCCTCGATGACGCCGGCGGGCTGGCGTCCGCGCACGTCCAGAATCTGCTGTGGGGCAACGAGCACGTGCGCGGCTGGATCAGCAACGAGCAGTCGGTCGCCGCGATCAGGCGCGACGATCTCGTCGCCTGGCACAAGACCTGGTTCGTGCCCGGCAACGCGATGCTCGTCGTCGCGGGCGACGTCGATGCCAAGAAGCTCAAGGGTGATCTCGAGCGCTCGTTCGGCGTGTGGAAGAAGGGCCCGGTGCCGCCGACTCCCTCGTACAAGGAGCCCGGGCTGTCGGGCAGCCGGATCCGGCTCGTCGACAAGCCGGGCCAGACCCAGACCCATATCCGGATCGCGCAGTTCGGCATCAAGCACGACGACGCGCGGTTCTTCGACTCGCTGGTGTGGAACTACGCGCTCGGCGGTGGCGGGTTCAGCTCGCGGATGATGAGAGTCGTACGTGTCGAGGGCGGCAAGAGCTACGGCGCGAGCTCGAGCTTCGATCGCAACGTCGACAAGGGCTCGTTCGTCGCGCAGTCGTTCACCCGCAACGCCGAGGCGGTCACGACTACGAAGCTGCTGCTCGCCGAGATCGCCAAGATGGCGAAGGACGGTCCGACGCAGGACGAGGTCAGCAGCGCGATCGCGAACATCGCCGGCGGTTATGGCCTGCGCTTCCAGGCTGCCGCCGATGTCGGGGCTGCGCTGATCGGCGCGGAGCTCCACGGCTTTGGCCGCGAGTACTTGACGAACTATCCGGTCGCGGTCGGCAAGGTCGACGTCGAGAGCGCGAAGCGCGCGGCCTCGGAGATCCTCGATCCCAAGGCCTACGTGATCGTGATGGTCGGCGACGCCAAGGATCTCGAGCCGCTGCTCAAGAAGGAGGGGTGGCGTTACCAGAAGGTCGCGTTCACCGAGACGATCACCGCGCCGGTCGCGGTGCCCGACGCGCCGATCGATCCGAAGGTCGCGGCTGCCGCGAAGCAGCTACTCGCCGAGGCGATCGCCGCGAAGGGCGGCCATGCGAAGCTGTCCGGCCTCAAGGGCTTCAAGATGATTGCGACCGGCTCGACGACGATCAGCGGCCAGACCGTCCCCGTCGAGATCGAGCGCGTCTACGTGCTGCCCGACAAGATGCGGATCGACGCGCTGCTCGCCGGCCGCGTCAAGGTGATCGTCGCGGTCGACGGCAAGGCCGGCTGGCAGCTCGCGCCCGATCCGAGCGGCGCGAAGATCCAGTTGACCGAGATCAGCGCGAGCGATCTCGCGTCGATCGAGTTCGAGCAGTGGCGCGAGCCGGAGCTGATCCTGCTGCGCGCGCAGGAGCCGGGTGCGCGGCTATCGCTCGGCCCGGACGAGGTGATCGATGGCCGACCGCATGCCGTGCTCAAGCTCGATCCGCAGCGTCATGTCGACGTCACCCTGTACATCGACAAGAAGACGAAGCTCGTCACCCGGATGAGCTACTCCGAGACCGCCGGTGCCGAGACCGACCAGTTCTCCGACTACAAGGATGTCGGCGGCCTCAAGATCGCGCACAAGCGGCACAGCAAGGGCAGCGGCCGGGAGACCAAGCTCGAGCTCAAGGCCGTCGAGCTCGATCCGAAGCTCGATCCCAAGCTGTTCGAGAAGCCGACGGTTCCCGCCGCCACGCCAGCGCCAAAACCCGCACCGACCACGCCGAAGTAGCGGACGGGGCACGCGGGCTGGCTGCTGGATCAAGGTCCGACGACGAAGTTCTGCTCGATCTCGGCGCCGGTGAGCGCGCGGCAATAGAACGCCGCGAGAAACAGCCGTCCCTCCCACAGCACGCCACCGTCGGGGGCATTCCCGAGTGTGACCGGTAGCGTCGGATCCCAGGAGTCGAACGTACCCACCGTGGTGACCTGCGTGATCTCGGCGCCGTCGAGATACAGGCGTCGAACGCCATCGGCCGATCGTGCGTGCGCCAGATGCGTCAGGCTGCGGCTCACCGCCCGTGGGCTCACGAGCTTCGTCGACGCGCTCGTGGTACGGACCTGCCCGTAATACGCGGTGGCTTCCTGCCCGAGGCTGAGCACAGCGACGTTGTTGTCCGATGCGACGCCCACGATCCGGCCTGCTCCGACGATCGAGGGCTGCATCGACTCGACCCACACTTCGATCGTGCTCTCCCCGCTCGCCATGCAGCGGCTGGTGATCTTCGTTGCGGGGGCGACGCTGATGGTCGCGGTGGCCGCGGCTCCAAATTCGAGACCACCCGGGATCCACGCGGTGTCACCGCCGAGCTGCAGATCGAGTGGCGGGTCGATCTGCGACACATCGCCAGCGCGGGTGCCGGTTCCTTCCTCGAACGTGTACAGCGCGACCAGCCCTGCGGCGACGCGGCCGAGCCTCTCGGCATCACCTGCGGCGTCCGGAACGAGATCGAACCCGGTGCGACCGCAGCCGAACATGACGCTCGCCGCCATGACCACGCGGTACATCTGCTCCATCCTATCATCTGTGAGGATCCCCGATCCGGCGGCTGCATCGGGGCACGCCGGCTGCAACACCAGCAGGCATGGCGAGGACAACCCACAACGACAAGTCGCAGCATGCCGAGCCCTCGAGCGCACGAGGCCGTGGAGCGTTCGGCGAGACCGAGCCCACCTTGGCATCGCCGGGGCAGGGTGCCGCGGCGAGCGCGAAGATGCCTCCTACCCGGCGCGTGCGGAGGGGCCTCCAGGCTATCGGCGCGCTCTTCACGTTCATCGAGCATCTCCGCCACAAGCGGTCGCGATCGCGATCGTGAAGCCAGCCACGGCGCGCCGTGGTGCGAGGTCTCGGTAGGCGTACGCGCACGGCGGCACGCTTCGAGATGGCGGGACCGCGCAGGGTCGTCGAGGAGATGAGCGCCGATAGCACACCGCGGGGTAGGCACGTAGGATGCACCTGATCCTGTCATGGCAACCAAACGCGGACCCACGGTGACGGACGAGCACGATATCGAACGCAGCCGGGAGGGTCGCTTCCAGGCAGAAGTCGCGGGCGTCAACCACCCCTCGACCGACGACGCGAAGCGCCGCCCGAAGCCGGAGGCAGCTCCCGGCGAGGGAGACGTTGCAGGTCGCAAGCGGGCGTCGAGCCGCGATTCCGAATCTCCAGATGGCACCGGCGGTCGTGGCGCCGGCCGCACGACCAAGGGCGCGATCCATCGCGCTTCCAAGCTCCGCGCGCGATCTTCGACCCGATCTTCGAAGCGCTGATCGCCGCCGCGCTGGATCGCGTTAGATCCCGAGCGCACGCGTGATCGGAAACTCGCGGATGCGCTGGCCGGTCAGTGCAAACACCGCGTTCGCGAGCGCGGCACCGACCGGTGGCACCGGAGGCTCGCCGACACCCGACGGCGGCGCCTCGCTGGCGACCAGGTCGGTGTGAATGCGGCGCGGCACGTCGCGGATCCGTGCGATCCGGGCGTCGCGAAAGTTCGACTGCTCGACGCGGCCGCGCTTCAGCGTGATGCCGCCGTACAGCGCGTTGCTGATGCCCATGATCAGGCCGCCCTCCATCTGCGCGTGCACGCGATCGATGTTGACGACCGTGCCCGCATCCATCGCGATCCATGCCTCGTCGATGCGGAACTTGCGCACCGGATCGGGCACGACCGAGATGACGACGGCGGTGTAGGCGACGAAGCTGCGATGCGCCGCGAGCCCGAGGTGGCGACCGGCGCGCTTGCGGTCGTCCCACTTCGCCGAGGCGGTGACCCGATCGATCACGCCGCGCAGCCGGCCCGCGTCGACGGGGTGGCGATCGAGCGACTCGCCGTAATTCGCGAGCTTGGTGATCCCGAGCTCGTTGAGATCGGCCTTGCGTGCGGGGCCGAGCACGGCGTGCCACATGTCGCGCGCGTCGAGCTTGCTGGCATGTGCCAGCTCGTCGATGAACGAGCCCACGGCGAAGGCATGAAAAATATTGTAGACGGAGCGGTACCAGCCGATCCGCACCGGTGCCTTCGCCTTGCAGGCCTCGGCACGCACGTTCGGGATCGCGAGCGGCAGATCGAGCACACCCTGCTGGAGATCGCCGAGCGAGGGCTCGACAACTGCCTCGTTGAACGTGCTGCCGATCGGCGTGAACGCGGTCCGGTGATGCCACGCGACGAGCTTGCCGTTCGCGTCGAAGCCCGCGCGCAGCCGCTGCGCGTTGACCGCGTTGTAGTAGCCATTGTGGATGTCGTCCGCGCGCGTCCACTGCACGCGGACAGGTGCGCCGACCTCGCGCGCGAGGAACGCGGCCTCCGACGAGAAGTCCGCCTTCGACTTGCGACCGAAGCCGCCGCCGATCAGCGTGACGTTGATCGTGACCTTGTCCTCGCCGATCCCGAGGACGCGCGCGACCTCGGCGCGCGCCGCCTGCGGGTGCTGGGTCGGCGCCCAGACCTCGGCCTTGCCGTCCGCGAAGCGCGCGATCGCCGCCGGCGGCTCCATCGGCAGGTGCGCGAGGTGCGGGACCAGATACTCCGCCTCGACGACGCGCGCGGCCGTGCCGATCGCCGCATCGACATCACCGACGCTGCGCAGCGGCGTCCCGGGCGCGCGTACCGATGCGAGCAGCTCGTCGCGGAAGCTCGCCGAGTCGTAGCTCGCGTGGGTGCCGTCGTCCCAGGTGACCGCGAGTGCGGCGCGCCCCTTGAGCGCAGCCCACGTGCTGTCGGCGACGATCGCGATGCCGCCCCACGGCTGGAACATCCACGGTCGCTTCGGCGCGGGCATCGCGATCACGTGCTTGACGCCCGGCACCGCGAGCGCGGCGGCACGATCGTGGCTGGCGACCGTGCCACCGACGACCGGCGGCCGTGCGATCACCGCGATCAACATGCCGGGCAGCGTGACGTCCGCGCCGAACAGCGCCTTGCCCTCGACGTAGCCCGCGCCGTCGAGCAGCGGCAGCGACGGATGGTTGACGTTGCGCAGCTCCTTGAACGGCCGCAGCACGAGCTCGCCGAGCTTGGGGACCGGCAGCTTGCTCGCTGCAGTGACGAGCGCGCCGAAGCCGAGCGCGCGCTTGGTCGGCGGATGGACGACCTGGTGATCGAGCGCGATGCAGGTCTCGGGGCGGACCTTCCACTGCTTTGCCGCGGCCGCGATCAGCATGTGGCGAGCGGCGGCACCGGCGCGGCGCAGATCGTCGAGGAACTTGCGGATGCTCGACGAGCCGTCGGTGTTCTGATCGCCGTACTTCTTGTCGCCGATCGCCTGGCGGACGATCACGTGCTCGAGCTTGGCGCCAAGCTCGTCCGCGATCAGCACGGGCAGCGAGCTGCGCACGCCCTGACCCATCTCGGAGCGATGGCAGATGATCGTCGTCGTGCCGGTCGCGTCGGCCGCGATGTGCACGAGCACGTTCGGCGCCAGCCCGGCGGTCGCCGACTCGTGCGCCTGCGAGACCGGACGCGGGCCCGGTCCGGTGAAGCCGGTCGGCTCGTCGGCCGAGGCCTCGAGGGTGTGGAACCCGAGCGCGAGCCCACCGACGCCGAGGTTGAGCGCGACGAGAAACGATCGCCGCGTGATCTGCACGGGGTCGGTCACTTGTCGTCCCCAGGCTCGTCCCTGGGTACGCCGGCGGTCTTCTTGATCGCGGCGCGGATCCGCGGATAGGTCCCGCACCGGCACAGGTTGCCCGCCATTGCAGCGTCGATATCGGCGTCGTTCGGGCGCGGCTTCGCGGCGAGCAACGCGGCCGCGGTCATGATCTGGCCGGTCTGGCAGAACCCGCACTGCGGCACCCGCAGCGCCAACCACGCCTGTTGCAGCGGATGACTGCCGTCCTTCGAGAGGCCCTCGATCGTCGTCACCGCCTTGCCGTCGACGCGGCGCATCGGCGTGACACATGAGCGCACGGCCAGGCCGTCGACGTGGACGGTGCACGCGCCGCATAGCGCCTCGCCGCAGCCGTACTTCGTGCCGGTGAGCCCGAGGGTGTCGCGTAGCGCCCACAGCAGGGGCATCTCGGGATCGACCTCGAGCGTGCGTTCGACGCCGTTGACGCGGATCTTCATCGGCTCTCCTGCGGGTTGTCGGGACATGCGGCACCGGTCTCGACCCAGGCCGCGACGAGCGCGCCGAACTGCTGCTGCGTGCCGGGCGCGGGCTCGCGGTCGGCGCCGGGCTGCCATCCCCAGGCGACGAGCTCGTCGTGTGCGCTGTGCTCGACGATCTGCGCCAGCGTCTTGCCGCCGTTACGCTTCGGATCCTTGAGCTGGTCGCAGATCGCGCCCGCCGAGCGGCCAACCCACGCCATCTCGATCGGCGCGAGGTGCCAGTTCGGCGCGCCCGGGACGCGCGTCATCGGCTGGTTTCGATCCTGGTGACACGACGCGCACTGCATGCCGGCGACGCCGCGATTATCGGCACCGCGAACGACCGGCGGATCGTGCAGCTGGAGCTGCATGCCCTGGTGCGGCACGTCGCCCGCGGGGTGGCAGTTGATGCAGCGCGGATGCAGCAACACGCGGCTGGCCTCGCCGAACAGCGCCTGCGAGCGCGCGGTCGAATCCGTGATCCCGGCGAAGTCGCCGACCGACCGCAGCTCGGTGATGGGGACCTCGCGGAGCACGAGCGGCGCGTGCGAGCGCGGGGTGCCGCCGCCGCAGGCGCTGCCTGCGAGGACGAGCCCGATCGCTAGGGGGACCTGCATGGCGGCAGCATTGGGGGAATTCGTAGACCTGCCAACCCGGGAGCCACGGTTTCTGGATGACCTCACGACGGCGTCGGGCGCACACCCACCACGGCACTGTTCTTGTAACTCCGCGAGTCATGCGGCGCGTCCTCGTCCTGGCTCTACTAGCGACCGCCGGTTGCTACGAGCCGAAGTTGCGAGAGTGCACAGTTCGCTGCGAGGTCGACGGCGACTGCGCGCCAGAGCAGGGCTGCGGCGTCGACGGCTGGTGCGCCACACCAGGCCAGATCGGGCAGTGCGCCGACGTCGTGACGATCGGCGGCATCTTCGACGGACCCGACGCGATCGTGGTGGATGCCGGGTTGCCCGCGGACGCGATGATCTCGGATGCCGCCGTCGCCGATGCTCCGATCGCGCCCGACGCTCCCGGCCCGAGTTGCGCGCCGGGATGCCCGGGCAGCTGTCAGGCCGGCGTCTGCGTGATCGAGTGCAGCGGGAACAAGAGCTGTGCGGACGGCGTGACGTGTCCCGACGACGGGCCGTGCCGCGTCGTGTGCTCGGGCAACATGAGCTGCGAGAAGCGCGTTCGCTGCGGCGACGGACCGTGCACCGTACTGTGCCTCGGCAACATGAGCTGCGAGGCCGGTGTGCGCTGCGAGGACTCGTGCGCCTGCGACGTCACCTGTACGGGCAACGCATGCGGCGACGACGACGATGACGTGCGCTGCTCGTCTCCGGCCTGCGAGACGCAGAACGGCTGCACGTCGGCGCGTCCCGGCTGCAACCAGTGCTAACCCGTGCTAACCCGCGGCGAGCCGCATCCGCGCGACGCTCGAGTTGAGGCGATGCGCCGAGCTGGCGGCGGACACGATGCAGAACAGGTGCAGCACGAGGCCGGGCAAGATGAGCGCGTAGCCTGCGGTGACCGCGAGGAACCACAGGATCGCCGCGGCCGCGCGACCGGCGTAGAGCTGTCCGGCTCCCGGGATGAACAGGCTGAACGCGGCAGCGAGGGTCGGGCTGGCCTCGCGACCGGCGCGGATCGCGAGCGGCATGTCGTGCAGCCGGGTCAGCGCCGTCGAGTGCTCGCGCGGCTCCGGGCGTTCGGGGCGCGGCTTGAGCTTCTGGCGATCGGCGATCTCGTAGTAGACGCCGCCGTTGTCGTCGATCTCCATCGCGATCCGATCACGGGCGGTGAGGTTGTCGAGGACCTTCTCGGCGTCCTCGATCGAGCACGGCGCGAAGTACGCGAGGACCGGTGCGGTGATCCGCGCGTCGGTCGTGTACGCGAGCTCGAGGAGCCGGTGCTCGATGACATTCAGATCGTTGGTTCGCATCACTTGCTCCTCGGTTTGCCGCCGACCGCGCGCCACGCCGCCGCCGTGATCGCTTGCTTGACGTCGTAGATGCCCTGCCACGGATCCGTCGTCAGCCCGGCGAGCCGACGCGGCACCGACACCGTGTTGAACGCGAGTGGGTCGACGCCGTGCGCGAGCTCCTCCCACGTGATCGGCACCGCGACCGGTGCGCCATCACGCGCGCGCGGCGAGTACGGCGCGATGAACGTCGCGTTGCGGCGGTTGCGCAGGTAGTCGAGGAAGATCTTTCCCTTGCGCGCGCGCTTCGCCATGTTCGTCGTGTAGAGCGCGGGCTCGTCGCGCTCCATCTGCTCGACGACGGCCTTCGTGAAGTTCTTGAGCTCGTCCCAGTCGACGCGGCGCTCGAGTGGCATCACGACGTGGAGGCCTTTGCCTCCGGTCGTCTTGAGCCAGCTCTCGAAGCCAAGCTCGTGGAGCCGGCGGCGCATGTCGAACGCGGCGAGCGCGACCTTCTCCCAGCCGAGGCCGACGTCGGGATCGAGATCGAACACCGCGAGGTCCGGACGCTCCGGCTTGTCCGCGCGCGAGCCCCACGTGTGGAGCTCGAGCGTGCCGAGCTGCGCGAGCGCGATGAGCCCGGGCATGTCGCGGATCTTCATGTACTCGACGAGCTCGCCGCTCTCCTCGTGGATCGGTAGCTTCTCGATCGCGTCGGGCGAACCGGCGAGCACGTGCTTCTGGTAGAAGCACGGCTTCTTGCGGCCGTCGGGGCAGCGCACGATCGTCAGCGGCCGGTCCGCGACGTGCGGCAAGAGCCAGTCGGCGACGACCGCGAGGTACGCGATCAGCTCGCCCTTGGTGATGCCCTGATCGGGATAGAGGACCTTGTCGAGGTTCGTGAGCTTGAACCCGAGCGGCAGCTGCGCGACGAGCGCCAGCAACTCCCGCGTGTTGGTCGCCGGCTTGGCGCGCCGCTCGTGCCGCTCGTTACCAGGCGGACTGCGCTTCGCGCTCGCGATCCGGGCCGCGCGCCTCTGCGCGACCGTTGGCTCGGCGGGGCGGTTCGATTGCCACACTCGATCGGGCGCCGCTGCGATCTGTTCGACGGTGCGACCCGACAGCACGCTCTCCGGTTTCTCGCTGACGATGTCCGCCTTCTCGTCGGCGTCGTCGTCGCGACTCTTGAACAGGAGCCAGTTCTCGGTCTTCTCGTCGCCGCGGCCCTTCGTCCGGACGAGGTGCCAGCGGCCGTGGAGCTTCTCGCCGTGCAGCGTGAACGACAGTCGGCCCTTCTTCATGGCCGCCTGCGCGTCGCCTTCTGCCTCCCACGTCCCACGATCCCAGACGACGACGGTGCCGCCGCCGTACTGGCCCGCCGGGATGATGCCCTCGAAGTCGGCGTAGTCCAGTGGATGGTCCTCGGTGCGCACCGCGAGCCGGCGCTCCGTCGGAGACAGGCTCGGGCCCTTCGGCACCGACCACGACAGCAGCACGCCGTCGAGCTCGAGCCGGAAGTCGTAATGCAGCCGCCGCGCGGCGTGCTTCTGGATGACGAACGCCGGGCCATGAGAAGGACTTGGAGAGGCGGGCGCTTTCGCACCGCTGGGCTCGGCTGTAGTCCCGAAGTCCCGCATCGAGCGGTACTTCGCGAGCTTCTGCGCGGCGTTGCTCCGGGCCATGAGGGAGATCAATGCGAAGGGGGTGCCACGTGGTGCGATGCCGCGTGGAGCGGCGCACTCCGAGAAGGCGAGAAGGTGACAAGGCGCGCGGCGTGCACGCGATCTCGATCGATGGCGCGTGCATTCGTCGGGACGAGCGGCTGGGTCTACCCGGGATGGCGCGAGCACCTCTACGCCGACACGCCGGTCAAGCGCTGGCTCGAGGTCACGTCCACGTCTACTTCGACAACGACGCCGAGGGCCACGCGGTCCGCAACGCGCTGACGTTTCGCGCGATCCTCGACGGCGCGAGCCTGCCGATACCGCCGCCGATCAACCAGTACGCATGGAAGCGCCGGATCGCACCGCGCCCGCCACCGCAATGGGGCCCCAAAAACGGCACGAAGAAAGCGCCGAAGAAGCCTGCGGTCAGCTCCGCAGCGGGCGAATCGCGTCCGCCAGCTCGTCGGGCGGCAGGGCGTTGAGCACGTCCTGCTTGCGAATCCGCGCGCGCCGCGCCATCGCGACTGCGAAGCGAACCGCGTCGAGGCCGCGTGTCGAGTGCGCGTCGCTCGAGAGCACGAACTTGATGCCGCGCGCGACTGCCTTGCGGGCGTTCACCGGATCGAGATCGAGGCGGTGCGGATCGCCGTTGATCTCGATCGCGGCAGGTGACTCGGCGATCGCGTCGAGCACCTCGTCGAGGCGCACCGGGATCGGCTCGCGACGCAGCACCATGCGGCCGAGCGCGTGGCCCCAGATCTTGAAGAACGGCGAGCGCATCGCCGTCACGAGCCGGCTCGTCATCGCATCCTCGTCGGCCTTGTAGCGCTGGTGAACGCTCGCGATCACGAGGTCGAGCTCGCCGAGGATCTCGGGCGGTACGTCGATCGTTCCGTCGGCGAGGATGTCGGCTTCGGTGCCGCGCAGGATCCGCGCCTCCGGTGCCTCCAGTCCCGCGATCTCGGCGTGCTGCGCGCGTAGCCCCGCGAGATCGAGCCCGCCGGCATAGGACGCCGCCGCCGAGTGATCGGTGATCGTGATCGCCTCGAAGCCGAGCTCGGCCGCCGCGCGCGTCATCTCGGCGATCGAGTGCTTGCCGTCGGAGTACGTGGTGTGGCAGTGGAACGCCGCGGTGAGATCGTCGAGCGTGATCAGATCGGTGAACCTGTCGCCGGCGAGCGCGGCCGCCACCTCGTCGGTCCCGTCGCGGACCTCCGGTGGCAAGAACGGCAGCCCGAGCGCGCCGTAGACGTGCGTCTCGTCGACCGCCTCGAGGATCTCGAGGCTCATGCCGCGATCGGCGGCCCGCTGGCGCAGCAACGCGACGTGCTCCTGCGATCCGGTCGCCTGGATGTGCGCCCAGCCGAACTTCGCGGGCGGCGCGATCCACACCTCGGCGCGCATGCCGCCAGCGAGGTACCCGATCGCGGGATTCGACTCGCGATCGACGGACGTCACCAGCGCGAAGCTGGCGAGCCGGTCGACGATCGCGTCGCGGCGGTCACTGGCGACCGCGTACGCCAGATGATCGACGACCTCGCTCCACCGTCGCACCGGCCCGCAGACCTCGACCTGCTTGGCCGCGGGATCGGCCCGCAGGTGGTGGCCGAGCGATGTCGCTGGACCCTCGGCGTCGAGCAGGATCACCTGCGCGCCCTTCTCGCGGCGCTCCTCGATCGCGCGCAGGATCTTCTCCTCGCTGATCTTGCCGAACCCGGAGATCTCGCGGATGAGCCCGGCACGACACGCCGTCGCGACCGCATCGAGGTTCGCGGGCGCGAGCGTCTGGAAGATCTTGCGCGCCTTCGGGACGCCGACCTTCGGCAGCTGCGCGAGCTCGACGACGATCGCCGGCCACTCGCCGCGCAACCGCTCGAGCACACCGACGTTGCCGCGGCGCGCGAGCTCCGCGACGACCCGCGCGATCGACGGCCCGACGCCGGGCAGCTCCTCCAGCCGACCCTCCTCGATCAGCCTGTGCAAGCCGTTCGCGGCCTCGACCGACTTCGCGGCGCGCTCGTACGCGAACGCACGGTGCTTGTCACCGTCGAGCTCGTAGTAGACGGCAAGCTCGCGTAGCTGCGCCGCGATCGTTGCCGGTTCCATCATGACGTTCTACCGCGGTGCGGTCGGAGGCGTACCCGGCAGGGCACCTGGCGTGATTGGACCGGTCGGCGACGGGCTGCGGGGCGGCGTGGGGAGACCGGGTGCGGGCGGAGGAAGCGTCGGACCGGGCGCAGGAGTCCGCGGCGGCGCCACGATCCCCGCATCGCCACCGCCGCCGATCCCGCCACCGCCGATCCCGCCGTCGCGATTGCCCACGATCCCGGCGTCGCGGGTGCGGTCGAGCCCAGCGTCGCCGATGCCGCCGATCCC
>JACCTC010000332.1 GCA_013812655.1 Deltaproteobacteria bacterium
CGCCACCACGCGCGGCGACGCCACCGAAAGCGTCGCCCCGAGATGGAGGGGCGGGGATTCACTCCCCGACCCGGGAGTCGATCGCGCTACCACTTCGCGCCGACACCACCGACGTCACCGGTCCGCCGAGCGCGGTGCCGCCGCCGGTACCGCCGCCGCCCGCACCGAACACGGAGCGCATCGAACGGCTCGCGAGCGAGGACATCGAGGCGACCGAGGTCGATCCGGGTGCGCACCTCGCGGTCCCGGTCGGCGAGTTCGATCAGGGCGCGACCGGCATCGAGCAGGACAAGCTGCGGATCGCGTACGAGCAATCGACGATCAAGCGCGACGCCGCGAGCTCGCTGCTCGGGATCGCCGAGCCGCCGCTGACCGTCGTCAAGGAGACACCCGTCGAGGTGCTGCTGCGCGAGAGCGCCGAGCACGGCCGTGGCGATCCGACGAGCACCGACCCGCAAACCGCACGGTTCGAGCGCGGCGACCCGACGGTGACACCCGACGCGACGACGATCGAGGGGCCGAGCTCGGTCGCGTCGAAGGGCGGCAAGCTGCGTGCGCAGGCGGCGCTGCGTCGCAAGCGCGGCATCGGCGGCGACATGCGCTACGTCGCGACCGCGCTGCTCGGCGTGCGACGCGCGCGCCACGAGCTCGGCGAGCTCGAGATCCAGCAGGCGGCGCGCCAGAAGGAGCGTGCGCGGCATCTCTTGACGCTCGGCCGCACGGCGGTCGCGACCGACGGCTACGATCACCCGGCGCTCAACAAGGCGCGCGATCAACTCGGCGACGTCGAGGACGAACGCGCGCGCCACGCCTCGCAGGTCACCGCCGCGGACTCCGAGCTGCTGCGCGTCCGCAACGATCGCGACTTCAAGGTCAAGCAGTACACGCACGACATGGCGGCGGTCGACACCGAGCTCGCGGAGGTCACCAAGAAGCTCGAGCCGCTCGAGAAGGAAGTGCTCGCCGCGACCCGCCGCGCGAGCGAGCTCCACGAGTCGCTGCGCCGGATCGATGCGCAGATCGCCGCGACCGAGGCGAGCAAGGTCGCCGTCAAGGGCGCGAAGCTCGACCCTGCCGGGATCCAGGCCGAGCTCGCGACGCTCAAGGCCGATCGGTTGAGCGTCACCCGTGACGAGCCGGTGATCGCCGCCTCGCTCGACGCGTTGAACCCGAAGGTCGCAGCGCTCGAGGCCCGCCGCAGCGATGCGCGCAAGCGCCGGATCGAGCTCGAGAGTGCCGAGCAGGAGGACCAGCGCCGGGCCGCCGAGCTGCTCGCGGCGATCGGTGCGAAGCGCAAGGTTGTCGATCGCGCGGCGAACGATGCCGAGGCGCTGCGCGACAAGATCCTCCACGAGCTCGGCGAGGCGATCTACGTCGACCGCCCCACGAACATGGCCGCGCAGCTCGCGCCGATCGACTCGATCGATGTCGAGCTCGGCACGACCGATCGCCGGATGATGGAGCTGCGCGAGATCCTGTCGTCGGTCGACAAGGCGAAGCTCGCGCGCGGGATCGCGGTGATCGTGCTCGTACTCGCCGCCGCCGGCTCGTTCACCGCGTGGCTGCTCTACGTGTTCAGCTGACGATCAGCGCGCTGATGTGATCGATCGCCGCGAGGGCGAGCACGACGCGTGCGCTGCCGAGCAGCAACGCGAGCGCCCCGATCGTGATCGCCGCGGCGCCCGCGAGCCGCAGCACGCCCGGTGCGTCGCGCCGTGCATAGCCAACCCAGCCGGTCCCGATCGCGGCGATCCCGAGACCGATCGCGAGGTACGGGCCGGGGATCCGGACCGCGGTGGCGATCAGGGCGAGGCCAGCCAGGGCGAGCGCGAGCCGCTGCATGCACCGACGCTAGCGGGCGGTCCGCCCACTCTCCAGTTTTCGGACGAGTTTTCGGACCCCAGAGTGTGCTAAAGGCCCGACATGTCCGACGAGATCCGTAGCGGCTTCTGCGCGATCGTCGGGCTACCGAACGTCGGCAAATCGACCCTGCTCAACCGGGTCCTCAGCCGGCGGCTCGCGGCGGTGTCGGCGAAGCCCCAGACCACCCGCGACCGGATCCTCGGGGTCCACATGGTCGAGCTCCCCGACGAGCAGCCGGATCGCGCCCAGATCGCCTACGTCGACACGCCGGGTGTCCAGGACGGCCGCGGCCCGCTCCGGCGCTACATGCGTGACGCCTCGATCAATGCCGCCGCTGACGCCGACGTCGTGCTGCTGCTGATCGATGCCACCGACCGCCGGGGCCGGATCCCGAGCCGGCTCTCCGAACCCGATGCGCTCGCGCTCGGCGATGCGAGTCGCTCGCACCCGCTCGTGATCGGCCTCAACAAGGTCGATCGCATCGGCAAGCCCGAGCTGTTGCCGCTCATAGAGCAGTGGAGCGGCTACAGGGCGAATGTCGAGATCGTCCCGCTGTCCGCGACGACCGGCGAGAACGTCGACGTCCTCGAGCGCGCGATCGCTCGCAAGCTGCCGCCCGGTCCGCAGCTGTTCCCCGACGACATGGTGACCGACCGCTCGCAGCAGTTCATCGCGCAGGAGATCATCCGCGAGCAGCTCTATCATCAGCTCGGCAAGGAGCTGCCGTATGCGTGCGCCGTCCAGGTCGAGACCTGGAACGAGAAACCGAACGAACAATCGGGCAAGGGCGAGGTCACCATCGGCGCGGTCATCGTCGTCGAGCGCGAGTCGCAGAAGCCGATCGTCGTTGGCAAGGCCGGGCACCGCATCCGCGAGCTCGGCATCGCCGCACGCGAGGCGCTCGCCGAGGCGCTCGGGCGTGACCTCAAGAACGTGCACCTCTCGCTGTTCGTGAAGGTGCTTGCCGAGTGGAGCCGCGGCGAGGCCGAGCTCCGCAGGCTCGGGTACACCGGCGGGGAGGGCGGGCGATGACCACTCCGCTGCTCGCGATCATTGGCCGACCCAACGTCGGCAAGTCCACGCTGTTCAACCGGCTCGTCGGCGGCCGGCCCGCGCTCGTCCACGACACCCCGGGCCTGACCCGCGATCGCCGGTATGGCGAGTGCGACTACTTCGGCACCACGCTGCGCGTCGTCGATACCGGCGGTCTCGACCCCGAGGCGACCCGAGAGGTGATCGGTGCCGGCATCCATCGCCAGGCCCTGCGCGCGATCGACGAGGCCGATGCGCTGTTGCTCGTCGTCGACGGCCGCGCCGGGCTCTCGGCGATCGACGTCGATCTCGCGAAGCAGCTGCGCGCCACCGGCAAGCGCGTGTTCCTCGCCGTCAACAAGATCGATCACGTCGTGCGCGAGGATCTCGTCCACGATTTCCACCGGCTCGGGCTCGGCCAGCCGTACGCGATCTCGTCGGCACACGGACGCGGCATCGACGCGCTGCTCGAGGCGATCGTCGACGCGACGAAGCCGCCGCCACCAGCGTCGGCTGTCCGTGACAATGACGACGCGCCGGAGGAGTACGACCCGCTCGAGACCAAGCCCGAGGACGCGCTCGAGCCGGCCGACGACGAGGACTTCGAGGACGAGGAAGGCTTCGACGACGAGGATCCCCCCGATGCCCCCGACGACGCCACCTCCGAGGCACCCGAGGCTGACGACGACACCCCCGAGGGGCGTGCCCGCCGCCGGGCTCGCCGCGACGAGCAGAAGGGCCCGCTGCGCGTGGCCTTCGTCGGCCGCCCCAACGCGGGCAAGTCGGCGCTGACCAACCGGCTGCTCGGCGAGGAGCGCTCGCTCGTCCACGACGCTGCCGGCACGACGACCGATCCCGTCGACACGCCGTTCACGATCGGCGCGCGCGAATATCTACTGGTCGACACCGCCGGCATTCGTCGCAAGGCCAAGATCGACGAGGAGATCGAGAAGATCGCGGTGACGATGGCGATCAGCCAGATCGCGCGCGCGAACGTCGTCGTCCTCGTGATCGATGCCGCGATCGGCCCGGCCGAGCAGGATGCCCGGATCGCGGGGATGGTCGAGGAGGCCGGGCGCGCGCTCGTGATCGCCCTCAACAAGAGCGATCTGATCGCGGGCGATGCCGTGAAGGCGCAGCTTCGCGAGAACACCAAGGACACGTTCCACTTCCTCAGCTGGGCGCCCACCGTGCTGCTCTCGGGCCTGCGCGGCGACGGCGTCGACCGCCTGCTCGATCTCGTCGATCAGGTCGCGAAGGAGCACCGCCGCCGGATCCCGACGGCGCAGCTCAACCGGTTCTTCGGCGAGGTGATCGAGGAGATGCCACCACCGCTGCATCGTGGCCGCGCGGTTCGCATCAACTACATCACGCAGGCGACGTCACGGCCGCCGACCTTCGTGTTGTGGGCGAACACCCCCGAGGGCGTGTCGCCGTCATACCGGCGGTTCATCGCGAACCGGCTGCGCGAGCGCTACGGCTTCCGCGGATCGCCGATCCGGATCGCGGTGAAGGCCAAGAAGGACCGTCACGACTTCCAGCCGTAGCGGCTGACCAGAAGCTGACCCGCAGGGTGTCGATCAGAAGAAGCCCCAGCGATGGGTGCCGCGAAACCCGACCGTGAACACGGTCATGTCGCCGGCGAAGCTCGCGAGCCGGATCTCGACGCCGTAGGAGCGATCGCGGCCGCGCAGCCAGTCCGCGCCGCCGCCGACCACGAGTACGAAGTCGCGGCCGTTATCGATCGGTCCACCGCTCGCGGTGACCGCGCCGATCCCGCCGAACGCGTAGGGGACGACGTGCAGGATGTCGAACCGCAACACGACGCCGACATCGCCGAGCAGCGCGTACGAGCCGGGCGACTGCTTCATCGTGTTGCCGCCGCGAAACAGGCTGCCCGCGACCTCGGCGCGCAACCCGACGTCGCTGCCGATCATCCGTTCGTACGTCGCCGACACCACGCCGCCCCAGTCCGGCGACACCGCGGGCGGGGCCATGTTCTCGACCGCAGGGCCGGGCACGCTGAACGTGGCGTAGCCGAGGCCGACCGAGAGCGCCTGCTCGTTCTCGGCCCAGGCAGCACCAGCAGGCCATCCGAGGGCCACCAGCACGACGGAGAGCAGGGCGCGCGTCACCGCTCCGATTCTACCTGGCCCGGGCAACGCTCGGCCGTGATCGAGGGTCCAAGGGTGCGAATTGACGCCCGACCGACCCGGGTGCTACATCCGCTCGAACCGATGGCCGACCTCGACGTCTCCAAACCTGCCGAGCCCCCCAAAGCCGTGCATATCGGGGGCGAGTCGATCGCCGACCGGATCCTCCCCCACCTCAAGAAGATCGTCATCGGCATCATCGTCGTGGCCGTGATCCTCAGCGTCTTCTTCGGCTTTCGCGCGTGGAAGCAGAGCAAGCAGGCCGAGCAGACCGAGAAGGTCGCCGTGGTCCTCGGTGTCGCGCAGCGGCCTGTCGCGGCCCCGGGTGCCTCCGCGGATCCGAACAACCCGACGTTCCCCGACACCAAGGCGCGGGCGATCGCAGTCCTCGACGCGATGGCGAAGCAGAACACCGACGCCACCGGATCGGCCTATCGCGGCGGGCTTCTGCTCGACGCCGGCAAGGTCGACGAGGCGATCGCCGAGTATCGCAAGGGACAGACCGCCGAGGGCATCGAGGGCATCGCCGCCCGCGAGGGCCTCGGGATCGCGCTCGAGACCAAGGCGATGGCCGAGAAGGACAGCGCGGCGCGCCAGAAGCTGCTCGAGGAGGCGCTCGCCGCGTTCGTCGCGATGCAGCCCGCCGAGGACGGCCCACGCCGCAACTACGCGCTCTATCACCAGGCCCGCATCCAGCAGGTGCTCGGCAAGGTCGCCGAGGCCAAGGCTCTCTACGAGAAGGCCAAGACGACCGGTACCAGCGCGGAGCTCGCGGCGTTGATCGAGAAGCGGCTCGCGGCGCTCGGAGCTTCATGAAGCTGACGTCGATTGCTTACGTCGCGGCGCTGGCGGTAGGGATCGGGTGCGTACGCGTGCCATACCATCGCGCCGACGCGATGAGTGCGGAGCCGATCGAGCCGCTCGGCGAGGACCGGCTGTCGCTGCACTGGAAGTTCGTGACCGCGGATCGCCTCACCGAGGTGGCGCCGCAGGAGTTCGCGCAAGGGGCGGTCTACGCCGATACCATCTACATCGGCTCGGCGGGCGGCTGGTTCTACGCGCTGCGCACCGCGACCGGTAAAGTCCGCTGGCGCAAGAAGATCGGCGCGGTCCTCACCGCTCCGATCGTGCAGGCCGGCACCGTGTACGTCGGCACCGCTGACGGTACGCTCCTCGCGCTCGACGCCCAGACTGGCACCGAGAAGTGGCGCTACCAGAGCCGCGGGCCGATCGAGCAACCGCCGGTCGCCACGGTCGATCTCGTCGTGTTCGCGAACGAGGCTGACCAGGTCGTCGCGGTCGACTCGATCACCGGCAAGTTCAAGTGGCAGCACAAGAGCGAGACTCCCGAGGAGTACACGCTGCGCGGGCACGCCGGCATCGCGATCGACGGCGACCTCATCTACACCGGCTTTTCGAACGGCACGATGGTCGCGCTCCGCAAGGACACCGGCTCGGTCGCGTGGTCGACCTCGCTCAAGGCCGACGCCGATCGCTTCGTCGACGTCGATGCCACGCCGATCGTGATCGCCGACCGCGTCTACACGTCGTCGTCATCCGGAGGCGTCTACGCGCTCGACAAGACGACAGGTCTCGTGCGCTGGCGCCTCCCGTTCTGGGACGTCGCACTGCCGAGCACCAGCGGGAACGTCGGCGGCATCGCGACCGACGGCAAGATCCTCTACGCCAGCGTCGCCGACCTCGGCACGTACGCGCTCGACCTCGGCGGCAACGTCCTGTGGCGGGTCGGTGCGAACAAGGGTGGCGAGCCGGCGACGCCGCTCGTCTGGAACGAGCTCCTGATCTACTCGCTCGCGGAGGACGGCATGTTCATCGCGAACCGCAAGACCGGCGATACGCTCGAGTACTTCGATCCGGGTGACGGCATCTCCGCGCAGCCCACGGTGACCGGCGATGGCCGGCTGTTCGTGATGAGCAACCGCGGCATCCTGTACGCGTTCGATCTCGACTGACCCTCGGGGTCACAGCGGGTCGATGAACGGCAGCGCGGGGCGGGCGATCAGGTAGCCCTGCAGCAGGTCACAGCCGAGATCGACGAGCACGCGCGCCTCGTTCTCGGTCTCGACACCCTCGCCAACCACCTTCGTGCCTTGCTGGCCGCACAGCTCGATGATCGACCGGATCAGGCGCTGCTTCATCGGGTGTTTGTCGACGTCGCGTACGAGCGACATGTCGAGCTTCACGAAGTCGGTGTCGAGCGGGCTGAACGTGCCCATCCGGGCATGCCCGCCGCCGAGGTCGTCGATCGCGATCCGGTAGCCAAGCTCGCGCAGCTCGGCGACCCGGTAGCGCAGATCGATCTCGCCCTCGAGCGAGGTGCGCTCCGTGATCTCGAGGACGACACGCGAAGCCACCTTCGAGAGCGGCGCGAACGGGCTCGTCAGCTGCTTGTCGAACAGATCGAGGAGGTGGAGGTTGATGAACACGACGCCACGCTCGGCGGGTGCAGCCGCGATCACCTTCGCGCTGTTCGCGCGCACCGCGCGGCCGAGCGTCGGGATGCGCTCGAGGCGCTCCGCGGCGTCGAGGATCGCGCCGGGATGGGGTAGCGATCGATCGGTCGAGCGGAGCAGGGCCTCGTAGCCGAAGCGCGCGCGCGTGCTGGCGTGCACGATCGGCTGGAAGTGCATCGTCAATGCGGCGAGGCAGCGATCGAGCTTGGTCTCGAGCTCGCAGAGCTCCGCGATTGGATCGGACTCGGAGTCGAGCGACGCGTGCGGATGTGTACCGACCGCGAACGCCGAGGCATCACTCGCCGATGGCAGCTCCGACTCCGCGCGCACCGGCGGCAACGGCGGCAGCGCACCGCGACCATGGAGACGCTGGTCCGAGGACACGATCACCATCTTACGCAGATGCTGGATCGGGGGCCAATCCGATTTCTACGGCTCGGGCGTTATCCCGCCCCCATGTGTGTGCCGCTAGCAGAGCCGGCGGAGGTGCTCGCGGAACTCGGCGACGACCGCCGAGGCCGGGTGCTTGTCGAGCTCGCTGGCGATCAGGTCGTCGACGATCGGCAGGTCGAGCACGAGCCGATAGAGCATGAGGCACGCCCGGTTGGACAGCGGGATGAACCGCGCCTCACCATTGAGCGTCACGTTTGACGACTCCGGCGTCGACCACAGGACGGTCAGCGTCTTGGGATCGTACGTGTACTCCAGCGTGTAGCCGAGCGACCCACGCTCGAGCTTCCGCGTGAAGGCGACCTTGGCGGGACGCTGGTCGGCATGACGCGTCAGGACGCGTGTGGTCTGGACGATCGGTAGCCAGCGCGGGATCTCGACGGCGTCGGCGAACACCTCGTACGCGACGCCGGCACCGACGGTCAGCGTCGTGGAAACTTCGCTGGCGAGGGGAGTGACCTGGGGGGCGAATGCGAGGGCGGTGGCGGCCATTGGATACGTCCTTTCGAGCTGCCTTCCCCATGAGCAACCGCGATACCAGCGCGACGCGACCAGGTTCCGCATAGTTGAACGAGGTTCTGTCTCCGCGCCCCGACTACTCGATCAGCCAGACGGCGTGATCGGCCGCCGCTAACGACCGATGGCAGGTGGGGTCCGCACTGCCTGGCACTGTGGGCACGACCAGGTCCAGCGCACGACGGGCGATCCGAGCTGGTAGCACTCGATCGACGATCCGCAGCGCCGACATGGCTTGTTCGTGCGTCCGTACACGAAGTAGCGATCGTCGCCAGGCCGATCGCCGGCGAGCGGGTCGCGAGTCGCACGCGGCCACCCACCCAGGTTGTCGAGCATGAGCTCGCGCGCCGTCGTGAAGATCGCGTCGAGCTCGTCGAGCGTGAGCTGCCTCACCAGCGTCCGCGGATCGACGCCACGCAGGAACAGCGCCTCGGACTTGTAGACGTTGCCGATCCCCGCCGCGATCCGCTGGTCGAGCACGACATCGGCGATCGTGCGCGAGCTGTGCACCATCGCGCGCGACGCCGCTTGCCGGCTATCGAAGTCGTCGGCAAGGACATCTGACCCCAGCGCCGCGATCGCCTGGCCCCGCATCGGCGCGCGGCGGTGCGAGATCTCGACTGTCGGCGTGGTCAGCCAGATGTAGATCCCATCCTCGGTCGTCAGGGCGAGCGAGACGCGTCCGGGTGACATCCGCGCGAGCGCCGCCTCACCGTTCGCGCGATCGTGGAGTCGGACGCGGCCGTTCATGCCAAGGTGCGTGCGGAGGTACGCACCATCGTCGAGCGTGATCACGAGGTGCTTGCCGTGTGCGGTCACGCTCTCGACCTTGCGCCCGGCGATGTCACGCGCGAGGCCTTGCGTGGTCACGCGCTCGAGCAACTTGCCGACGAGTCGCGGCCCGAGCGCGGCCGCGAGCTTGTGGATGGTGTCGCCCTCGGGCACGAGGGTTGTCTAGCACCCGCATACGCTCAGGGACGGACGAGATAGATGAAGCCGACCTGGTCCGCGGCGACGTAGATCACGGGAGAGCCGGCTCGTCGGAGTCGGGCTCGGCATCGCCGTCGCCGTCGGCAGTGTCGTCGTCCTCGGCAGCGCTGGCGGCTGCCAGGTCGGCCGGCGTTGGCCGTGAGACCGGCGCGGTCACGCCGGGAATTGGGGCACGCACGACGAGGCCACGATAGTCCATGCGCGCGCCCGCGGCGATCAGGCCACGCGCGAACGGCGACTCGCCTGCGACCACGCCGTCGATCGTCTCGATCAGCAGCTCGCGCCGGCGCGCTCGCCCGGCGAGCCGCAGCAAGCCGACCGCGAGCGCGAGCTCGATCGTTTCCGCCGGGAGCTTGCCGGTCGCCATGCGCTTGCCGCGCGGCTCGAGCCAGACCGCGAGCTCGCCGTCGACGAGGATCGCGGTGGCTCCGACGCGCCGGGCCGGCCGTGCGTTCGGATCTGCGAGCTGCGGCCAGGGCAGGGCGGCGCCCCACGCGCTCGCCGGATCGACCGCCGCGACGACATCGACGCGTGGCGCCTGACCGCGAGGCAGCTCGCGCAGCCGATCGATCGCGCCGGGCCACGCGAACTGCGCACCCTCGAGGCTCTCGACGAAGTAGCCGCGGCGCACGGTGCCGGCATCCTCCATCGCGCGCAGGACGTCGCCAACCACCGCGAAACCGCCCGGCAGCTCGTCGGCACGCGCGCCGTTGCGGCTCGCCACGCCCCAGCGCTCGAGGAGCGCCGTCGCCATCGCGTGGCCGCGTGCGGTCGCCGTCGGCGCGGCACCGAGTGATGACACGAGTGACCACCGTCCGCCGAATGAGGCGTGCACGTTGACGCGGCGACCCGCGGGCGCCGACAGCGAGCGCAGCGGCGCGAACGTGTCGTTGGTGATCGTGCCCGCCCACACGAGATCCCAGAGCGCGGCGACGACGCTCGTGCGCAGCGACGCCTGCTCGAGTGCGCCGTCTCCGGTGGCATCGCGCGGCTCGCGCGGGATCGCGGCGGCCACCGCACCCTCGATCGCGACGAGGAACGATGCACCGGCGGCCGCGAGGTGGCTGGTGATCACGTCGTGAATCTGTGACGTGTTCGGGATCTCCGTCGGGTCGGGGGCGAGCGCGCGGGCGCGATCGCGACGCAACAGGATCACGCGGCCGTCGCGCGTGCCGAGCGAGCCGGCGCCGACCCAGACGAGCTCCCCGGCGGCACCGAGCTCGTCGAGCATCCGCGGGTGGTAGTCGGAGATCCGCGCCGGCAGGATCCGCTGCTCGAGCTCGGAGAATGGCAACGCGACCCCCTCGAGGCGAACGATCACGTCGCGCAATGCGCCGGTGCCGCGACGCGGCTGATCGAGGCCATGCCAGCGCGGCAGGAACGACGCGAACGCCGACGCGCCGACAGGAGCGACCTGTTCGCGGAGCCGCGCGAGGGTCCGGCGGCGGAGCTGGCGCAGCACCTCGGGGTCACACGCATCCTTGCCGCTGCCACCCGGGCGCAGCTCGCCACGCACCAGCGCGTTGCGGCTCTCGAGCAGCGCCAGTACGCGCTCGATCTGGCCAGCCGGCAGCCCCCAGCGCTTCGCCGGCGCGTCGGTCGTGAACGACGCGTGCGTGCGGGCGTAGCGCGCGACCAGGGTCTCGAGCGGCTGGGCGACCGGCTCGAGCAGTGCCGCAGCCAGGCCGGGCGGGATCTGGACGCCGAGCCCGTCGCGGTAGCGCGCCGCGTCCTCGGCGGCGATGAAGCGCTCCTCGCCGGCAATCCGCACCGGGGCGATCCGCCGCGCCGTCATCAGCATGCGCAGCGCACCGTCGACGCGATGGGCCTCGTCGGGCTCGCTGCCGGGCTCCAGTGACGCGCGAAGAGCGATCTCGTCGCGTGACAGATCACCGAGCCGGCGCAGTAGATCGTGGATCTCGTCGACGTTGCGCGCCTTGCGATCGTCGGCGAGCTGCTGCAGCTCGAGCTCGACCTCGGCGAGCACGTCGGGATCGAGCAGGTCGCGGAGCTCGCCACCGCCGATCAGCTCGCGCAGGAGGTTGCGGTCGAGCGTCAGCGCTTGCGCCTTGCGCTCGGCGAGCGGCGCGTCGCCTTCATAGAGGAATGCGGCGACGTAATCGAACACCAGCGAGCGCGCGAACGGCGATGCTGCCTCGGTCACCGCCGGCTCGATGCGGATCGCGCGCGACCGGACCTGGCGCAGCACGTCGATCAGCGCGGGCAGGTCGAACACGTCGCGCAGGACCTCGCGATAGGTCTCGAGCGTGATCGGGAACGCCGGGAACCGCAGCGCGACGCCCATCAGCTGCTGGGCACGCAGGCGCTGGGCCCACAGCGGCGTCCGCTGACCGGGGCGTCGGCGTGGCAGCAGCAGGGCGCGTGCGGCGTTCTCGCGGAAGCGCGTCGCGAACACGCTCGATCGCGCGAGCTCGTCGACGAGGATCGTCTCGATGTCGTCAGGATCTGGGATCAGCTGATCGTCGGTCGGCAGCACGTCGCCATCTGCGAACCGCATCGCGATCCCGTCATCGGTCCACAGCGGGTGGATCGGATAGCCGAGGTCAGCCTCGAGCTGCTTGGCGATCACGAGCGCCCACGGTGCGTGGATGCGGCTGCCGAACGGCGACAGGA
>JACCTC010000340.1 GCA_013812655.1 Deltaproteobacteria bacterium
GCGGTGCCGAGCAAGACGACGGCGGCATGGGCGGACCCGGCGGACGCGGCGGCAACGGTGGAGCAGGTGGCCATGGCGGCGGCGGTGGCGGCGGACCGTCCGCGGCGACCGTGTGCGTTGGCAGCTCGACGATCACGATCCCGCAGTCGATGCTGATGGGTGGCACCGGCGGTGCCGGCGGCCCATCGCTCGGCAACCCCGGCGCCCCCGGCACGTCGACGAACGCGATCGGCTGCGCGTTCTTCTAAGCGGTCAGCCGAACCAGCCGCGGCGGCGGAACAGCCAGATCTGGATCGCGACGCCGACGATGAAGACCGCGCACAGCGCCCAGAACGCCCAGGTCTCGCCTTGCAGCGGCACGCCACCGACGTTGACGCCGAGCAGCGCGCACACGAAGCCGAGCGGCAGGAACACGGCCGTGATGATCGACAGCACGTAGAGTCGCTGGTTCGTCATCTCGGCGAGCCGTGACGCCAGCTCCTCCTGGGTGACCGCGGCGCGATCACGCGCGGCATCGAGCTCCTCGACGGAGCGCGCCATCTGGTTCGCGGCCTCGGCGATCCGATCGCGGTGCGGCTCCTCGAACCACGGCAGCACGAGCTGCGCGAGCTTGAGCATCGCCTCGCGCTGGGGCGACAGGAAGCGGCGCAACGCGATCGCGCGGCGACGGTGATCGGCGAGCTTGCCGCGCAGCTCACCGCGCGTCTCGGTGACGACCTGATCCTCGGCCTCCGAGATCGCGTCGCCGAGCATGTCGACCCTCGTCGAGACGTGCTCGACGATGCGCTCGCCGAGGAACGCGACGAGATCGCCAGAGTCCTTGGGGCCGCGGCCGCGCTGGATGTCGGCCACGATCGACTCGAGCGTGCGCGACATCCGGTGCCGCAGCGTGACGACGCGATGAGCCTCCCCCCACACGCGCACCGAGATCATGTCCTCGGGGGTCGCGTCCTGGTTCTGGTTGATGCCGCGGAGGATCAGGAACAGCTCGGTGCCGTGGACGATCGCGCGCGGCCTTGGATCGTTGTCGACGAGCGCCTCGCGCAGCAGCGGCTCGATCCCGGACTCCTGATCGAGCCACGAGATCGCGTCGGGCACCGTGTAATCCAGCACGAGCCAGAGCACGCCGTCGGCATGTTGCCAGCTCCGCACGCCGCCCCAGTCGAGCAGCTTCGCGCCACCCTTGCCGTCGAGCAGAAACGCGTGCAGGAGCCCGCTGGTGGACATGCACGGCGGTTGTACTACGCTCGTGGAGTGTCAGGCCGCGCGCGGGTCGGGATCGCGTTGGTGCTCGCGCTTGGCGCGCCTGCGGCTGCGACGGCCAGCCCGGAGCGTCCCGACGACCTCGTCGATGTCGCGCCGCTGATCCCGGATGCAGTCCTCGACATCCGCTACGCGACCACGGACAACTTCACCGGCCAGGTGCTGTATCCGGCGGCGACCTGCAAGCTGCGTCGCGCGGTGGCTGCACGTCTCGTCAAGGCCGCTACCATCCTCCGCAAGCAACAGCGCCGGCTGCTGATCTGGGACTGCTACCGGCCGTCGTCGATCCAGCACGTCCTGTGGAAGCTTGTTCCAGACCCGCGCTACGTCGCCGATCCGAAGCTGGGGTCGAAGCACAACCGCGGCGCCGCGGTCGACGTCGCCGTCGTCGATCAGGACGGCAAGCCGCTGCCGCTGCCCACCAAGTTCGATGACTTCTCGAAGGCTGCTCATCGTAGCCGCGCGCTCCTCGGTACGAAGGGTGCCGAGGCGAGGCGACTCGCGAAGGCGATGCGCGCAGCGGGGTTCACCGGGATGCCGACCGAGTGGTGGCATTTCGACGCACCGGACAGCGCTCGATACGCGCTCTCGGACGAGCCGCTGTAGCATCCAAGCTGCGTGGCCGTCCCCTACTACCCGGTGAACGAGTTCGGTCCCCTGATGAAGGGGCTCGTGATCGGTGGCGTCGGGATCCTCCACGTCTTCCTCGCACAGTTCGCGATCGGCGGCGGCGCGTTGCTCTACTACTTCGAGCGGGTCGCCCAGCGCGGCGATCCCGATGCCCGCAAGTTCGTCGACGGTTACTTCAAGATCCTCGTGCTCGTCAGCTTCGTGCTCGGCGCCCTGACCGGCGTCGCGATGTGGTTCACGACGATCCAGGTCGGCGCTCGCACGATCGGGCTCATGGTCGACGAGTACCACTGGCTGTGGGCCACCGAGTGGGTGTGGTTCGCCGTCGAGATCACGGCAGGCTACGCGTTCTACCGGTTCGGGCCACGGCTCGACGACCGCACGCGGCTGCGGCTGCTCGGGCTCTACGCGTTCGCGTCGTGGATGAGCCTGTTCTGGATCAACGGGATCCTGTCGTGGCAGCTGACGCCCGGCGGCTGGCTCGAGGGAGGCGGGATGTGGGCGGGGTTCTTCAACCCGAGCTTCTGGCCGTCGCTGCTGTTCCGCACGGCGGTCGCGGCGACGCTCGGTGCGCTCGTCGCGATCATCGTGATCAACACGATGGATCTGGAGCGCCCGCGCAAGGCCGCGCTGATCCGGCGCGCGTCGCGGTTCGCGGCGCCGATCGCGCTGATGCCGCTGCTCGCGATGTGGTTCCTCGCCGTGATCCCCGAGGACAGCCGAGCGTGGCTGCTCGGCGGCAGCATGCCGATGACGATGTTCGTCGGGGTCGCCGCCGCCGCGTCGCTGCTGATCGGCGGCTACGTGATCGTCGGCCTGATCGTCAAGCGGCTCTACATCAACGGTGCGACCGGCACGCTGCTCCTCGCGCTCGCGTTCGGCGCGACCGCCGCCGGCGAGTTCATCCGCGAGGGCGCGCGCAAGCCATACACCGTGCGCGGCGTCCTCTACTCGACCTCGATCACCCCCGACGAGGTCGCCGGTCTACGGCGCACCGGGGTGACCGCGGCCGATCCGTATCCGCTGCGCGATCACGCCCGCTTCCCGAACGATCAGCTGCGCCACGGCGCGAAGGTGCATCGCGCGCTGTGCGACGCGTGCCACACGATCCGCGGCTCCAACGGGATCGTGCACCTCGTCGCGACGTGGACCGACGACCAGCTCCGGCTCAACATCGCGAAGCTGCAGCGCACCAAGGGCTTCATGCCGCCGTTCGCGGGGAACGCCGAGGACGTCGAGGCGCTCGTCCAGCTCTTGCGCTGGGAGATCGCGGACAGGCCGGCGAGCTGGCCCGTCACCGCCGACCCGATCATGCTCGGGCAGATCGCGACGTGGCTCGACGAGGCTGGCACGCAGCCGTCGGGGTCGCAGCTCCATCGCAGCGAGGCGGCACGCTGATGTGGCCGTTCACGTCATCGACGCACGGCGTGTGGCTCGCGCTCTACATCGTCACCTGGGTGTTGCACGTCGTGTTCATCAGCTACGTGCTCGCGGGCTCGACCTATGCGCTCGTGCAGGCGCTACGCCGGTCCGAGGATCCGCTCGCCGAGCGCGTCCGCGATCGCCTGCCGTTCATGCTCGGTTGCGGCATCACCGCGGGCGTCGCCCCGCTGCTGTTCCTTCAGCTGCTGTACCAGGAGCGGTTCTACACCGCGAACCTCCTGCTCGGCCCGCGCTGGGGCGCTGTGGTCCCGGCCCTGATCGTCGGCTTCTACTCGCTCTACCTGGCGAAAGCCGCGACCACGCTCCGCTGGCGCCGCCTCGCGCTCGCCACCGCGGTCGCCTGCTTCCTGTTCGTCGCGTGGTCGTGGACCGAGCTTCACCTGGTGATGCGCGATCACGCGGCGTGGCGCGCGATGTACGGCGCCGGCGAGCGGCTCTACGGCCAGGGCGACGTGATCCCGCGCCTGCTGCTGTGGCTCGGCGCGATGCCGGCCGTGTTCGGGCTGGTCGCGATCTGGTGGAGCACGGCCGTCGAGCGCCGGCGGCTCGCCGTGATCGCGCTCGCTGGCCACCTCGCATGTGGCGCCGCCGCGG
>JACCTC010000352.1 GCA_013812655.1 Deltaproteobacteria bacterium
ACGCGGCGGCACGCTTGGCGCGGGCGGCTTGCGCGGCGGCGGACTCGGATTGACCGCGTACGTCGCCGCCGCATCGAATTCGCGATCGATCGTCTCGTCCTCGCTGTCGCCTTCGTCGTCGGTGGTCATCCGGCGTGCCTGCACCGGCACTGCCTTCGGCGGCTGCGCGAGCGCCGCGTTCGGTGGCGGCGGCGCGACCGCGGCGCCGAGCGTCGGGTTCGACCGTGCGGGGGGCGGCCGCGTTGGCGGGCTCGATGATGGAGTCGGTGGCGGCGCCGACGGACCCTTGCCGCGTGGAAGTGGGGTGCTCGGAATCTTCGACGGCAGCGGGCTGCCGGGTGCCACGCCGGCGACGGTGACCGGGCGCTGGGCTTCGATCGATGCGGGTGTCGGGATCCCGGCGTGCGCGCTGACCTGGTTGCGGGGCACCGGTGCCGGTGCGGCCATCGCGATCGGCGCGACTTGCTGCGGCACGAAGCCGCCGGTGCCGCCCTGGTTCGGCGTCGCCTCGTAGAGCGGGCGCAGCTGCGGCGCCGACGAGAACAGTGGCTTGGGTCCGCTTCCCCCGGGCGCACCGAGCGGGCCCGAGGGTCCCGGCAGGAACCCGCCCGGACTCTGCGCTGGCGCGGGTGGCGCGCGGCCGAGCATCGGTTCGGGACGCAGCTGCGACGGGCGCAGCTGATCTTCCTGCTTGAGCGCATCGAGATCGACACGTGGGTTCGAGGCCGAGCTGCCGAACGCCGCGGCGGACTGGCGTGCCGGCGCGAGCTGCATGCGCGGGATCGGGAGCTCGCGGAGGGCAAGCACGCTCGCGACGATCGACAGCCCGGCACCCGCCCAGAACAGATACATGCCGAAACCGATCGGCACCGCCGCCTGCCGGCTCGGGCCCTGGATCAACAGGAACGTTGCGAGGATCCCGGCGATCCCGGCGAGCGGGATGCACAGCTTCGCGAGCGTCCGGCGGCGATCGTTGCGGCTCCACACGAGCGCGGCCATCGCGAGGATCGCGAGCAGCAGGGCGCTGGTCGTGGCGAGCTCGGCATACGCGATATTCTCGAAGCCCTCGGGCAGCGGCATCGCCTTGCAGGTGCCGTCACCGCCGGTGTTGCACAGCTCCGCGCCGTGCAGGCCGACGAAGATCTCCTGCATGCGGCGCGGCTGGCCGTTGATGGTCGGATGACCAGCCCACCACGCGGAGGTCGCGATCGACACGGCGAGGAGTGCCGCCGCCGCGAGCGCGGTGCCCGCGCCGCTGACGCGTGACGCCATGGATCGAGGCTACCACGCAGCGAGTTGATCGAGTGCAGCCGCCGCCGACGGTGCCGTGCGAAACAACTGGCGCACTTCGGGGCGCAGCACGCCGGCCGCGACGGCGTGATCGAGGAACGCCTCGAGGGGCGGCCAGAACCCATCGACGTCGAGGAACACGAGGGGCTTCGTGTGGTAACCGAGCTGCATGCCGGTCAGCGTCTCGAAGGCTTCCTCGAGCGTGCCGAAGCCACCGGGCGCGACGACGAACGCGTCCGCGAGGTCGAACATCATCGCCTTGCGCTGGTGCATGTTCGCGACAATGTGCTGCTCGGTCAGCCCGGTGTGCGCGACCTCGTAATCGACGAGGGCCTGCGGGATCACGCCGACGGCACGGCCCTTCGCGGCGAGCACCGCGTCGGCGAGCACCCCCATGAGCCCGCGATGCGCACCGCCGTAGATCAACGTCAGCTCGCGGCTCGCGAGCTCTCGCCCGAGCGCCTGGATCGCCGCGACATCGACGGGGCGACCCTCGGACGAGGACAGGAACACGCAGACCGAGTGCATCCCGCGAAGCTAACCGATCTGCGTGCTAGCGTGGCGGCGTGGTGTTGCGCTGGAATGTCCGCGCGTTCTCGGAGCTCTCCGCGATCGAGCTCTACGCGATCACTGCGCTGCGCGAGCGGGTGTTCGTCGTCGAGCAGCGCTGCGCATACCTCGACGCCGACGGCATCGATCCGTTCGCGCGTCACCTGTGGGCCGACGACGCGGGCGTGATCCACGCCTACCTGCGCATCGTGCCGCCGCGCATGAAGTTCGACGAGGTCAGCCTCGGTCGCGTGATCGTGGCACCCGAGGCGCGTGGGACCGGGCTTGGCAAGGAGCTGATGACGCGCGGTCTTGCCGCGGTCGGTCCCGTCCCGGTGCGCATCGGCGCACAGGCGCACCTCGAGAAGTTCTACGGAGACCTCGGATTCGTGCGCGCGTCCGAGCTCTACGACGAGGATGGCATCCCGCACCTCGAGATGACGCGCGCGCCCTGAACGATGCGGCACGCGATCCGCATGAGATCGTTGCGTGAGCACAACCCGCAAGATCAGTCGCACCGGCGCGAAGTCGAAGTCCAAGGCGCCGAAGCAGGACAACACGCCGCAGAGCGCGCGGCCGGCGGCGAGTGCCAAGGTCAAGGCCGGCCAGGAATCCGGGAAGAACCCGCAGCGCACGCATCGTCAGGCTGCGGCCATGCGCGCGAGCGTGAATCGCGGCGGGCGCAAGCGCGTCGAGGGCTAGCTGCGCGTTCGCCGGAACGCCGCCGCGGCCAGCAACCAGACCGCCACGATCGCGAGCCCGCCAGCCTCGCGGCCCTCCTCGACGGCGCCGCCCTTCATGCTCATGTCGTGCGTGAGATCGCCGACCCCGATCACGCCCCAGGTCAGGTAGATCAGGTACCCCGCCCACGCGACCGCGCCGACGCCGACCGCGGCGGCCGCGATCCACGCCTCACGCCGCACCGGGAGCAGCGCGGAGATCACCGTCGCGACGCCGTAGCTGACCATCCACCGGATCGGATCGGGATCGTTGTACTGCAGCGCCACGCAGGTCGCGAACAGCGCCGCCATCACGTACGCGAGGTACCGGAACCAGGCCGGCACGGGCTTCATGGAATGGACATTAGCGTGGATTGCGCCGTGACCGCGCGCATGCTTCGATGCGCCCCATGCGCATGATTCTCGTCGGGCCACCGGGAGCCGGCAAAGGCACGCAGGCCGCCAGACTGATCAACACGTTCAAGATCCCGCACATCTCGAGCGGCGACATGCTTCGCGCCGCCGTCATCCAGGGAACGCCCCTCGGCAAGGAAGCCGACAAGTCCATGAAGGCCGGCCAGCTCGTCCCCGACGAGGTCGTGATCGGTATGATCCTCGAGCGGATCGCCAAGCCGGACAGCGCGAACGGCTTCATGCTCGACGGGTTTCCGCGCACGCGCCCGCAGGCCGAGGCGCTCGATGCCGCACTGACCAAGGCGGGCTTCGCGCTCGACGCCGTCGTGCTGATCGAGGTTCCCGATGCGCTGCTCGAGGAGCGCGCGTGCGGTCGCCGGAGCGATCCGGAGACCGGCACGATCTACCACCTCAAGTACAACCCGCCGCCAGCGGACGTGGCCGGTCGGCTCGTGCACCGCAAGGACGACACCGTCGAGGCGGTGTCGACGCGGATCGCGAAGTACCACTCCGAGACCGCCCCGATCGTCCCGTTCTACGAGGAGAAGGGCATCCTGAAGCGCGTCGACGGCGTCGGTGACCCGGACACGATCACGCAGCGGCTGACGGCCGCGCTCGCACGCTGATGGCGGGCTTCGATCACAAGACGATCGACGCGAAGTGGCAGGCGTTCTGGGAGCGCTCGCAGACCTTCGCGACACCGACCGATCGCACGCGTCCGAAATACTACGTGCTCGACATGTTCCCGTACCCGTCGGGCGACGGGCTGCACGTCGGCCATCCGAAGGGCTACACCGCGACCGACGTCGTCGCGCGTGCCAAGCGGATGATGGGCTTCAACGTGCTGCGCGTGATGGGCTGGGACAGCTTCGGCCTGCCCGCCGAGCGTCGCGCCGAGCGCACCGGCGAGCACCCGAGCGTGATCACCGCGCGCAACATCACGACGTTCAAGAGCCAGCTCCAGAAGCTCGGGCTGTCGTACGACTGGACGCGCGAGCTCGCGACCAGCGACCCCAGATACTACAAGTGGACGCAGTGGATCTTCGAGGTCGTGTTCGAGCGCGGGCTCGCGTACCGCGCCGAGGTCCCGGTGAACTTCTGCCCGGCGCTCGGCACCGTCCTCGCGAACGAGGAGGTCAAGGACGGCAAGTACATCGAGACCGGCGACGAGGTCGAGAAGCGGTTGATGAAGCAGTGGATGCTGCGGATCACCGAGTACGCCGATCGGCTCGTCCAGGATCTCGGCGGCCTCGAGTGGCCGGTCGGCACGCTGAAGGCGCAGGAGGACTGGATCGGCAAGTCGATCGGCGCGAACGTCGTGTTCCAGATCGTCGAGAGTGACCAGGCCATCACGGTCTTCACGACGCGTCCCGACACGCTGTTCGGTGGCACCTGGGTCGTGCTCGCCCCCGAGCATCCGCTGGTCGACAAGATCACGACGCCGGCGCAGCGCGACGCGGTGACCGCGTATCGCGAGCAAGTCGGCAAGCGCAGCGAGCGCGAGCGGACCACCGAGGCCGCGGATGCGCCGAAGACCGGCGTGCCGACCGGCGCGTTCGCGGTGAACCCGGTCAACGGCAAGCAGATCCCGATCTGGATCGCCGACTACGTGCTCGCGACGTACGGCACCGGCGCGGTGTTCGCGTGCCCGGCACACGACGAGCGCGATCACGCGTTCGCCACCACGTTCGCGCTGCCGATCATCGAGGTCGTGCAAGGCGGTGACGTCGCGGCCGCGGCCTACACCGGCGACGGCCCGCACGTGAATTCGCAGTTCCTCGACGGCCTCGACATCGTCGCGGCGAAGACCAAGGTCATCGCGTGGCTCTCCGACCGCAAGCTCGGCGAGCAGAGCATCCGCTACAAGCTGCGCGACTGGCTGTTCTCGCGGCAGCGGTACTGGGGCGAGCCATTCCCGACGATCGAGCTCGCCGACGGCAGCGTGAAGTGCGTGCCGAAGTCCGAGCTCCCCGTCGTGCTGCCGCAGATCGACGAGTACAAGCCCACGCGTGACGGCCAGCCGCCGCTCGCACGCGCGAAGGACTGGCTGCAGACCACCGATGTCGAGACCGGCCAGCCGGCGACCCGCGAGACCAACACGATGCCGCAGTGGGCGGGGTCGTGCTGGTACTACCTGCGCTTCATCTCGCCGGATCGCGACGACGTCGCGTGGGACGCCGCCGAGGAGAAGTACTGGATGCCCGTCGACCTCTACGTCGGCGGCTCGGAGCACGCGACGCTGCACCTGCTCTACGCGCGGTTCTGGCACAAGGTGCTGCACGACGCGGGCTTCGTCTCGACGAAGGAGCCGTTCCAGCGCCTCTTCCACCAGGGCATGATCCACAAGACCTCGTACAAGGATCCGGCGGGCAAGTACCGCTACGACCACGAGGTCGAGCAGCGCGACGGCAAGTGGTACGTCAAGGGCACGAACGACGTCGTCGAGACCAAGCTCGATAAGATGTCGAAGAGCCGCTACAACGTCGTCAACCCCGACGACATGGGCGCGGAGTACGGCGCCGATGCGATGCGCATGTACGAGCTGTTCATGGGCCCGCTCGAGGATGGCGTCGAGTGGGAGACCTCGGGCGTCGCCGGCACGCGCCGCTTCCTCGATCGGGTGTGGCGCCTGGTGATCGATCCCGAGGCCGACACGCTGCTCGGCAAGGTCACGGATGACCCGACGCCCGACGCGCTCGCCAACAAGGACCTCGAGCGGACGCTGCACCAGGCGATCAAGAAGGTCACCGCGGCGGTCACGGATCTGCGGTTCAACACCGCGATCGCCGACATGATGGTGTTCGTCAACGAGGCGACGAAAGCGTCGTCGATTCCGCTCGCGTGGTTCGAGATGTTCGTGAAGGTGATGTCACCGTTCGCGCCGCACCTCGCCGAGGAGATCTGGCAGCGCCTCGGTCACCAGACGACGATCGCCTACGAGCCGTGGCCCGCCCACGACGAGGCCAAGCTCGCGCGCGACGTCATGGTGATCGCCGTCCAGGTCGGCGGCAAGCTGCGCGGTCAGATCGAGGTCGCGCCCGACGCGAGCCAGGAGACGATCCTCGCGGCCGCGAAGGCTGACGAGAAGGTGCTGCCATTTCTCGCCGGCAAGCCGATCAAGAAAGCGATCTACGTCAAGGGCCGCCTCGTGAACCTCGTGGTCTGAGGCGACCGAAGCACGGTGGATCAGGACGCGATGGTCTGACGAGCCGAGGCGACGCGCTCGACGGCCTTGTCCGCGAGCTGCTTGCCGGCACGCGCGGTCTGGCGTGCGCGCTGGAGCGCCTCGGCGAGCGCCTGGTCGGTACCTTTGAGGGCATCGGTGCTCGCGTCATCGATCTGCTGCACGAGCTTGCGCGCGAACCGCAACGCGCCGGCCGACAGCTTCTCCGCGAGCTCGAGCCCACCATCGAACGCGGTGCGCAGCTCGACGCGTGCGTCCTGGAGGACGGCAACCGCCGTCGCCTTGCCGCGCTCCGCGACATCGAGCGCGAGGTACACCACGCGCGGGCCTTCGTTCTCGTACGGCGAGGTCTCGGTCTTCTGGGTCGCGGTCATGGGCTTGTCCTTCATGACCAGGACTCTAAGACGCACCGCGTTATGAGACGTGGATTGGCCGCTAACATCAACTAACGCACAGCGTCAAGTCTGTATAATCAGTTCGGTTAACGGTTACCCGATGAAAGCTAGAAGGGCGGCGCATCGGGACGGTCGTAGATCGCGAGCGCCTGGATTTGGAAGGACCCGCCGGCCGCTGCGAAGCCGAACGTGCCATCGGGGAGCGCGATCGCCGCAGTGGTCGCGACGCTGTCGCTGCCTGCGGTCAGCCGGCACAGGATCGTGTTGGTGCCGGAGCTCTGCACCGTCGCACGCAGCCGAAATGGCCGACCCGAGGTACCACCCGCGAGCGGGCGCGGCGCGATGCGCTCGACACCGTGATAGATGACCAGGTTGCCGGCGCCGTCGATGCCGCACGCGAGATCATCCTCGCCTGGCACCGGCGCGGCACGCAGCCACAGCCGGAAGCTCGCGGTGTCGTCGGCGCGAGCGAACTGCACGTTGCCGAGCACCTCGTAGGTCGTCGAGCGCACCGTCGTCGCCGGGAAGCTCGAGACGATCGAGCCCGCGCCGGTGATCGAGAGTGGCGGCCCGAGCTCCCAGCCGGTCTCGCCCTCGCGCGGGATCAGGTAGCCATCGGTGATCTCGGGATCGGCGAATGCGGTGATGCAGCGCGCGGTGTCGGGGCCCGTCGTGACCGGAAACGGATCGCAGGTCTCCGGAATGCCATCGTCGTCGGCATCGCCGAGGTGCGGCGCAGCGTCGAGCGGACACGGATCGGTCGCGTTCGGCAGGCCGTCGCCGTCGAGGTCGCCGGCGCCGTCGGCCTCGCTGGCCTGACACGGATCCTCGAGGTCCGTGATGCCATCGCCGTCGAGATCCGCGCCGTCGCCGTCGCCGCATCCCATGAGGGCAAGCCAGACAACCAGCGTGGCTCGCATCGCGGTCAGCGTATCACGCGGTACGCTGAGCCCATGGAACGCGACTTCATCCCGGTCAACGTCGCGGTGCTCACCGTCTCGGATACCCGTACGGTCGAGACCGATACCTCCGGAAAGCTGATCGCCGACCGGCTCACCGAGGTCGGTCACACGATCGTCGCGCGCGAGATCGTGATCGACTCCGAGGTGATCATCCGCGCGAAGCTCGCGCACTGGATCGCGGATCCGGGCGTCGAGGTCGTGATCGCGACCGGCGGCACTGGCGTCACCCCACGCGACGTCACGCCCGAAGCCCTCGCCCCGCTCGTCACGAAACCCATCCCCGGTTTCGGCGAGCTGTTCCGCTGGCTCTCCTACGAGGAGATCGGGACGTCGACGATCCAGAGTCGCGCCGAGGCTGCGCTATGTGGGCAGACGTACGTGTTCCTGCTGCCGGGCTCGACGGGCGGCGTTCGCACCGGACTCGAGAAGATCTTGATCCCGCAGCTCGACCACCGCTTGAAGCCCTGCAACTTCGTGATGCTGCTCCCGCGAATCAAGAACGAGCAGCGCGGTTAGGCGTGCATCGCGTACGTCGGCGCTGCTGTCGGATGCCGTCGTAGCTCGCCCGAGAGGCAGAACAGGGCGTAACCAGAGCACACCGTGACGTGCTGTCGCGGTCAGGCGCAATTCGATTGCATCTGAGGATCGCCACTTCGGCTGATCGGCATCACAGTCACTGTCCGATTCGCACCGCAGATCACCGGTCGGGTCAGCGTCGAGGTCGTACATCCACGCGCCATCGCAGTACACGCTCGCACTCGTGTTGTGGCCGCGCTTACAAGCACTCGTGTCCAGGTGTCACCGGCCGTTCCGCCGACATCGTGCGCTCTCGTCGGCTATCCGGGTGTGACAGGCGGAATGCACATGTTGTGTAAGCGCGCGTGGCACTGCGGATGAAGTAGGCGCCGCAATGACCAGCCGTTCTCAAGCTCGCGGAGCTCTGCTCCTCGCCATCTCGATCGCGGGATGTACCGGAGGTGCTCCTGCCGGCAGCGAAGACACCAAGGATGATCCGGCGCGCATGCCCGATGACATCGCCGACGCGCTGGCGGCGCTTCCGGAAGCGACCGTGCTCATGGAGACCGCAGACGGCGTGCCGACCTATCTCGTCGGCGAGCTCGCGAAGGTCGGCGACATGCAAACAGATGATCCCACTGTGGCCGACGGTTTGCTGCGCCCGCAGCTGGTTCCGGTGCTCAAGGCGTTCCGGCTGACGACGACCGATCTCGCGCTCCGCAAGATGAACGTCGACGAGAACGGCCATCGCCACTTCCGCTACACGCAGCAGCACGCGGGCCTCGAGGTCGTCGGCGGTGATCTCGTCGTTCACGTCGACATCAAGGGCGCCGTCTACTCGGTCAACGGCACCGCACGCGGCGACATCCCGGCGGACCTCGGCACGAGCCCGATCGCGCAGACCACGGCGAATACGAAGGTCACCAGCGACAGCCGGTTCACCGGCCTCGCGATCAAGGGCTCGCGTCTCGTCTACCTCGAGACGCCCGATGGCGAGTTCTTCAAGACCTACGAGACCACCGTCGAGGGCATGCGCGGCGCGAACCCGCAGCGCGACAAGGTCTTCGTCGATGTCGACTCCGGTGACATCGTCGCGGTGCATCCGCAGATCCACTTCGCCGAGAACCGGAAGGTCCACAGCGCGAACAACGGCACGACGCTTCCCGGCACGCTGCGCCGCTCCGAGGGCCAGGCCGCGACGACCGACGCCGACGTCAATGCCGCGTACGACAACACCGGCTCCTCGTACAACGCATACAAGATGTTCTGGAACCGCGACTCGTACAACAACGCGGGCGCCCAGCTCACGGCCACCGTCCATTACTCGAGCAACTACTGCAACGCGTTCTGGAACGGCTCGCAGATGGTGTACGGCGACGGCAACGCGAGCCAGGGCTGCGCACCACTCGCGCGCTCGCTCGATGTGACCGCGCACGAGCTCACCCACGCCGTCACCCAGAACGAGTCGAACCTCGTCTACAGCGGCGAGCCCGGCGGCATCAACGAGTCGCTCTCCGACATCTTCGGCACCTTCGTCGAAGCGTGGGTCGACGGCGGCAAGACCGGCGCGCTCGCGATCTCGAGCGACACCTGGCTGCTCGGCGAGGACGTGATTGCCGGCGGGCTCCGCTACATGTGCGATCCGGCGAAGGACGGCGTCTCCGCCGATCTGTGGACGGCCAGCGTCGGCAATATCGATGTCCACTACAGCTCCGGCATCGGCAACCTCGCGTTCTGTCTGCTCACCAGGGGCGGCACGCACCCGCGCGGCAAGACCACGACGAACGTCCCCGCGATCGGCATGGACAAGGCGATCCGCCTCTTCTACAAGGCGCAGGTCGACATCCTCACCTCGTCGTCGAAGTACGCCGCGCTGCGCACCGCACTCGAGCAGGCGGCAACCTCGCTCGGCTACGACGCCGCGACCAAGGACGCTGTCGGCTGCGCGTTCGCCGCCGTCGGTGTCGGCGCTGCGCCCGCGACCTGTGGTGGCGGCACGACCCCGCCGCCGCCGCCCACCGACGGCATGCTCATCAACGGCACGCCGCTCACGAACCTCAGCGGCGCGCAGGGCAGCGAGCGCTTCTGGGCCATCACCGTCCCCGCCGGTCAGAGCACGCTGACCTTCAAGATCTCCGGCGGCACCGGCGACGCAGATCTGTACGTCCAGGCCGGCAACAAGCCGACGACCTCGAGCTACGCGTGTCGCCCGTACCAGAACGGCAACGCCGAGACCTGCACGTTCACGCCACCCGCGGCCGGCACCTACTACGTGATGCTGCGCGCGTACACCGCGTACTCGGGCCTCACCCTGACCGGCACGTACAGCGCGAGCGGCGGCACGACCGGCGATCCGTACCTGACCAACGGCGTCGCGCAAACGAACGTCAGCGGCGCGACCGGGAGTGCGACCTACTGGCGCGTCTCCGCCCCCGCGGGCAAGACACTCACCGTGAAGATCAGCGGCGGCACCGGCGACGCCGATCTGTACACGCGGTTCGGCGCGCGCCCGACGACGAGCACGTACACCTGCCGGCCATACCTGACCGGCAACGCCGAAAGTTGCGGCCAGACCAACACGCAGGCCGGTGACTACTACGTGATGGTGCGCGGCTACGCGGCGTACACCGGGCTCTCGCTGATCGCGAGTTACTGAGTAACGCGTCGTCGGTCTTCAAAACCGATGATGCTCCGCGAGAGCGGCGGCACGGTGGGTTCGATTCCCATGCGCTTCCGTTTACTTCTCGGCGGTTAGATCAAATTTCCGATCCTGCTGCCATTCTGCTGCCACTCGGAGAGCTGGGAAGCTCGTCGAGCAACCGCACCGCTTCCCGCGCGACCTCCGGAGCGAGGTGGGCGTAGCGCATCGTCATCTGGATCGTCGAGTGACCGAGTAGCTCCTGGATCGCCTTCAGCGGCGCGCCACGCATCGCGAGGTGACTCGCGAACGAATGACGCAGGCAATGCCAGCCGATCTGGCGAAGCCCTGCCCGCTTGCAGAGGCGCTCCATCGCGTAGCGCGGCTCGCCCACGGTCAGCACGCGGCCTGCGAGATCGCAGAACACGAGCGGGCCGCGGAGGTGCCGATGCGCCTTGAGCGCGGTGCGCACCTCGTTGCCGAGCGCGATCTCGCGGGCATGCCCTGACTTCGGCGTACCCACGATCCCGTTCACGACGTTGAGCCGCACGACGACCCGTCCTGCGACGAGATCGACGTCCTGCCAGCGCAGTGCCCGCAGCTCGCCGATTCGAAGGCCGGTACGCAGCGCGACGAGAATCATCGTGCGCCACTCACCATTGGCCGCCTTCACCAAGCGCTCCGCTTCCTCGTACGTCAGGAAGTCGAAGTCAGGCTTCGGCGGCCGGAGCCACTCGACCTCCGGCACGTTCTCGATCAAGCCGCGCTTGCGCGCGATCGAGAGCATGCGGCGGAGCACCGTGAGGCAGTTATTGATCGTCTTCGGCTTGAGCAGGCGGATCTTCGTTGCGGGCTCGCCGTCGCGCCGCGTCGCATTCGCGATCGGCGTCCTGGCAAGCTCGACCTTCAGATCCTCGATCACGGCGTAGGTCACCTCGTTCAGGCGGAGATCGCCGATCCGAGGGAGCAGCTGCACCCTCAACACGGCGTCCTTCGCAACGACCGACGACGACTTGTTCCGCACACGCGAGACATCCAGATAGATCTTCGAGAACTCCCTGACCGTGGCCACCTCCTTCTTGGTTGGGGGCGGAGGCGGCTTCGCCTCGCCAGTTGCATGGACGCTTGCGATTGATCGGCGCTCCGCTTCCTCCGCGCCTGCCCTCGTATTGGGCAGGCCCATCGGCATCGGTACACCTGAGATCCGCACGCTGCGTCCATTGCTCGCGCGAACCTGTTTCCGGAACGTCCAGTGCCCGTTCCGCTTGTCTCGTCGAACGCTCATCCAGAGCCTCCATCCGACGAGCCCTTGCTCCATGCGCTCAACCATGACACGAGCCCCGAGCGACTGAACAGCATGCGCTTGCCGAGACGACGATGCGGGATCACGCCGCGACCGGCGAAGTCGTAGACGGTCTTTCGATCGACGCCGAGGAACACGGCGACATCGTCGGCGGTCATCACTTCGTTGCTTGGCTGCGCCGAGGCTGGCGGCGAAGTTCGCCCAGCGAGGCGCTGGAAGGCGTCGAGACCCGCAGTGCAGATGCCGAGCGTAATCCCCTTGACGAGCTCGGTCGGGTCGCCGCCACTAAACTCGATCACATCGGGCTTCTCGGCCAGTGCAAGCTTGGTGGTCATCACGCGAACCTCCGCTCGATCTCGTCGAGGTTGTTTCGCACCCACTCAGCGGCAGCTTCGGTGGACAAGGGCACGAGCGTCTCTGCCAGGTCGATCGCCTCGCGTGAACCCATGAGCTTGGGTCCGAGCTTCATGAGTCGCGCCCGCTCGTCTGGTTGCAGTAGAGCGGCGACCGCTGCGACCTTCTGCATCAGTGCAGGGTCCAGCCTCGGCGTAACTCGTTCCTTCCGTGCCGCCGGGAATGTGACGGCGCCACTGGGCTTCGCTACTTCGCGTCGGATCATCGCGACTGCGTCCGCGACAGTTCGACTGGAGAGGTCGGCGGCGATCGCCTCCGAGTCGCTGTCTTGTAGGAGTACGGCGAGGAACGCTCGTTCGTTCGGCGCGAGCTGTCCCTGGATCCTTGCCAGATGGCCCATCGGGTTCGGTTGGTCGCTGGCCTTCTTCGCACTCCAGTTCTCCATGAGGCCGGGAACGTAAGGCGCGATCATCTTCGTGATCGCTTCGAGTCCGTTTTGCGGCGTCGACGACTCCGCGTCTTCGTCCTCCTCATAATCGTCGTCTTCTTCGTCGTCCCGGTCAGGCGCCGGCAGTGGCATCGCCACGTTCCGAGGCAATCCCTTGGCCATGGCGATCGTCTTCACCCAGTCGGCCTGTGCCTCGCTGACCGCACGCAGCGAATCCGCGCAGGTCCGCGACATGTGCGTGATCGCCTCGAGTGCGTACCGCAGGTCGTTGCTCTGTCCTCGGTTGACCGTGAACGCCTGCGTCTCGGGCTCGGGCGCAGCGTTCCGATGCCGCAAGCCCACCTCCACGGTCGTCACGTAATCGAGAACGTTGCCAACGTCGTCGAGCGCGTACACGCGATACGTGTCAGGACCGCAGAGGTCGAGCACATCTTCGGGCGTCACGTCGAGCGGTACACGCAACGGCTCGCGATCAGGCCCGTGGACGACACGCGGTCGGCCGCCGGTGTGTCGACACAGCCGCCACGCACGCGTTCCCTCTGGGACCGGGACGAGGTTGCCGGTCGCATCGCGGGCGAGCGGTGGATGTTCTGGAGTCGGGCTCGTGGTCGTCGCAGCTCTCATGGATCCAACCTACGATCACACCTGGACAACCCTTGCCGGGCATGAAGATCCCGGCGACCATTGGCTGAATCCCTTGTTGGAATCCTTCTCTAGAACCTTCCCCGAACCCTTTGGCGAAGCCTTCTCGAAGCCATCTGCTCCCCCATCCCTGCTCGTTCGCCGACGCCTTCCTCCCGCTATTTCCGCGGAAACGGATCATGTACCGGCGCGGTGACCTCGGGCAGGTCGCGCGCGCCATGCGTGTTCTGGACGCGCTGCGCGGTTTCAAGCATGGCCGTATGCTCTCCGAGCTGGCCGCCGAGGTCGACGCGAGCGAACGCACCGTCAAGCGCGACCTCGCCGCGCTCCAGGACTCCGGGATCGAGATCACCCGGACCCCGATCGAGGGTCGCGCCGCTGCGTGCCTCGTCGAGCGCGCTTACAGCTACGTCGCGATCACCAAGCGCGAACGCTACACACTGCTGGCGGTGCGCGCGATGTTCGATGTCCTGCGCGGAACTTCGTTCTACGACGATGTCGCGTCGGTCCTGCGCAAGCTCGAACAACGCATGACCGTGGAGGAACGCGCCGAGCACCAGACATTCGGGGAGCGCTTCGCCTACGTCGCCGATGGCGGCAGCAAGGTCTACGAGGGAAAGGAAGACGTCCTCGACGGCCTGCTGACCGGGGTGCTGTCACGCCGCGTGGTGAAGTTCGACTACCGGGACGCGCGCGGTCGTTCGCAGCGTGGCCACCTCGCACCGTTCGCGATGGTCCTCTACAAGCACGGCCTCTACGTGATCGGACGTCGGCTCCGTCGGCCGGAGGATGGCGCAAGCATTCCCGATGCCTCGGACGTCGGCGTGTTCGCCGCGGAGCGCTTCGTCTCGGCGGAGTTCGTCAAGGGTGCTGCGTTCACACCCCCCCCGGACTTCAAGCTGTCCGACTTCCTTCACGATGCGTTCGGTCCGTTCGCCGGAGATCCGCGGGACACGAAGCGCGTCGTGATCGAGTTCGACAAGAGCAAAGCGTCCTACGTACGTGCACGACTCTGGCATCGGACGCAGGAGTTCCACGAGACCGCGAACGGGTTGCGCCTGGAGTTCAACTGCAACAACCTGCGGCCGGTCGTCTCGTGGGTCCTCGAATGGGGCCCATACGCGAAAGCGATCGAGCCGCGCGAGCTCGTCGAACAGGTCTCGGGCGAGCTTCGGGCAGCGCTGCGTCACTACCCGTGACGGTTGCCCATCGAGCGAAGTTGCACGCAGGGCGTCGCGCACCGAGGTCTGAATCATGGGGACCCATCCTGACCCGGGGCGCTCTGTGCTCGGGGCACCCTAGGTCCGCTCCATTTTTCTTGGTGGCCGATCCCGGGTCGTTGTTGACTAGTGGCCCGGGAGCTACGTGTCGAGGTTCACCCGGTAGTTGGCGAACAGGAGGGGTCCGTGACGTCGCTCGATTTTTTGCAGGAAGGTTGGTCGGTGCAGCGGCAGCTGTATCTCGCGCAAGGTCTCGATGAACTGGTCGAGGAGGCAGACCGCCTTTGTCGCGACAAGGAAAAGCTTCACGACGCTCCCTCGACGTTCCAGCACGAGTGGCTGGAAGTGCACCGCCGGCTTCGAGAGGAGAGCGAGCGCAAGATGGTGGAGGACGGTGGCGTTGTGGCCAAGCCGCTCTTGGACTGGGTCGAGTTCGCGAAGCTCAAGAAGGAGGAGCGCCACGCGAACATCGGCGAACGGCTCCGGACGCCTCGCGGCATGGTCTACACGGGCTTCTTCTTGCTCGCGCAGGCTCCTTTGAAGGACTGGCACCTCGCCTCTGTCCAGCCGATGCGGCCCGACATCACGAACGCGCTCGGAAACGAAATCGAGGAGGGCCTCGGCGCTCAGCTTGTGGAGAAACGACTCCGACAACTAGCAACCGCAACGATGCGCGTCGTCGAGGTCTACTACAAGCCGCTGCTCCAGATGATCTGGACGCTTACCGCACGGCTGACGGGGTCGACCAGGAGGATGCCCCGCATGTGCGGCGAGCTCATCGCCTCCTGCCGAGAGTTGTGGCCGACGCTCACCGACATGATTCTGCCAACTGACTTTCTCGACGATGATGCTGTGCAAGTGCGGAACGGCATCGCTCACCCAGCGAAGACGCATTTCGACTTTGCCACCCAGGAACTCGTGTTCATGCACGACGACGGCACCGAAGCTCGGTTCACCGAGAAGGAGTTGCGTCGCCGGCTACACGGCGTCTTGTATCGATCCACCCTGATGGACTACGCGTTCCAGTGGGTTGCCGGCATCGTGCCGGGCGACGTGCTCAGTTCCAAGGAAGCTCAATCGCCGGAGGCAAAGGCCGCCGTGGAATCATTGCTCGCGGCAGCAGCAAGTGGAGAGAAGCCCACCGATACGTAGGAACGCGTTCAATGTTCGCGGAATCGGAATCGGAGCTCGGGCGGGAAGCTGTTCTTACGCCGGTTCGTTGGCGACGCAACAACCTCGATCTCGCCGCCGCCCTCGAGCTTGGCGAGCACCTGGCGCTTGTAGTGGGTCTCGCGAAATGGCGTGTCGGCGAGCACGAACTCCTCGATCTCATCGACGGTCGCCTCGCAGCCAACGAACCGATCGACGATGCGCCGCTGGAGCTCGCCGAAGTTCGGCTCGCCGAACAACAACATCTGGGCCTGGTTCGTGGCATCCGAGAACCGGAACTCGCCGGTCTGGTCGACGCCCCACATGGCCTCCTTCATCTTCTTGATCCCGAGCTTGTTGTTCGTCGCGAAGAACAAGAAGTAGTCGGTCACGTCGTTGTCGTTTCTCATCTCGAATGACCGCACGTAGTGTGCCTTCGCGTCGGTTCGAAGTTGTTCGACATAGAGGTCATGCAGGAAACCTCGGCGCGCCGAGACGCCACCTGTCGGTGCGTCGCGCCACTTCTGCCTTCCAAACAGCCGATCGAACGTGCCGGGGTGATCCTCGTGTCGGAGGAACCGGTTGACTTCCTCGTACATGAAGTTGATCAGCACCTCGCAGCGCGGATACGACAAGATCGTCTTCACGAGTTCGAACGGCGTCTGGCTGAAGCCGAACGGGTCGATGAATGCGAACGTCGGTGGTAGCGACAGACCTCGCTCTACGTAACGATCGAGCACGATCTCCCGGAATTTTTCCTCGAATCCGCCGCATACGATCTTCACTTCGAAGTTGGCGGGTAACGGTAGTGCCTTCACGAGGGATTCGAGGTGCGCGGCGCGGTCTTCGTTGTCCTCGATGAAGAGGAAGCGCAGCTTCGTGGACGAAGGAATACGCGCCTCATGCTGAAGGGCGGCCTTCAACGCGATGATCGGCGATCCTTCCTCGCCACCCGAGTACGCACCGGGACCGGCGAATCCGTCGACGTACTGGATCACGCGCTGATTGCTCGTGCCCAGGATAGCCGTCCACGCTTCGAGGTACCGGCGCAGGATCTCGTGCTTAGCACGCGTGTGCGGCTCGATCGGCCACAGCTTGGTTCGTGGCGCACTCACGGGCGCCTTGCATCTACCCGCTTACGATCGCGAACACGGCGTGTCGAGGCTGAAGCAGCACGGGCATCTCGTCCCACGTGCGGCCATCGAGTTGCCGACCGGTCGTCTTCTTCCTCACGCCGCCCCATTGCTTGAAGAAGAATCGTACGTTCGCGGTCTGACACTGGTCGCGAATCGAGCGAACCCACTCGGGATCCATTGGTCGAGCGCCATGTCCGCTCTCTCCCCCGACGATGACCCAGTGGATGCCGGTGAGATCCAAGTCCGGAATCGGACCGAGGAGCGGCTCGATGCTCAGGAACCGCACGCTCGCATCGACCTTCTGCAGCGAGGCGACACGCTTTGCGTACTTCTGATTCTCGACGCTCACGCCCATCCAGATATTCGGTGTCAGCTCGATCTGCGATGCGATCTTCGCCATGCGCTCGGCTCGTTTGGTCAGCACCTGGAACTGGTGATGCGATGCGCGGCGCATCACCCCGAACACGCGCTTGATGTACGCGACCGGCACGTCTTCATGGAAGAGGTCGGACATACTGTTCACGAAGACGCGTCGCGCTGCTCGCCACTTGAGCGGCAGCTCCAGGGCTTCGGGAACTAGGCGTAGATCGAATCCGTTCTCGAAGGGATGGCCCGGCACACCACGGAAACGCTCCGAGAACGTCTCTGCGTAGCAGTGCTTGCAGCCGGGCGAGACCTTGGTGCACCCCCGCACGGGGTTCCAAGTCGCATCGGTCCATTCGATCGCACTGCCGTCAGACATGATCCCTGAACGAACGTATAGCACCTGTCTGACTTGCCAAAGCTTGTCGTCGTCGCCGTCTCGCATGGGATCAAGATCATTGGGGACCGAGTCGACGCGCCACTGACCGAATGAGCATCGGCAGTGGCGACAGCATCTTCACTTGGCCACGCGGCGATGCAGCCGGAGGCGTGCGCCGGGTTACCGGCGTCGGTACAAGTACAGGTGCTCATCAGCCGGCAGGCGCCTACCGGCGAGCCTCGGGAAGCGCTGTGTGCGGGATGCTCAAAACTGAAAGCGGGTGTTCCCTTCCGCGTCGACCACCACCACACCACCAGGCTTGCGGGCCGCCGCCAGGACGCGCGGGAGATCATGATCGAACTCGTCGAGCGTGACCCGCCGCTGCTTGGTCCTACTCGTCCGTGCCTTCGCCATGCGTCACCCCAATGTACCGCCGGACGATGCAACGTGACACTCGGGATCTCCGACGCGAATGCGAACACGGCGCTCACCTGAGGCAAATGCCACTACGCCGACGCCGGATAGGTCGATGCCATCCTGTGCGAGCAGGCCCTTCGCTCCGTCCTGCCAAGACGCCGCCTCGTCGACCGCGCGTTCAATACGGCGGTAGGAACCGCCGCAGCCCAGTCGCGAATACCACCGCAGTGAACACGGAGTTACGCAGCGGGATCAACGGCCACCAGATTCGCAGCGGAGCCCCGCGCCGCGTGACTCGTTCGCCGAGCCTGCGAATCCACGCGAACGAGCGCGGCCAGTCAGAGATTGCGAGCCAGTCGGCGGGGATGCTCGACGGTCCGCCGGTCGCACCCGCGAGGGCGCCGGCGATCGCGCCCGTCGTATCGGCGTCGCCGCCCAGCGACACGACGTCGCCGACCACGCGGCGGAAGTCGTAAGGCGACCGCAGCCAAGCGTGGAGGCAGATCGGGACAGTGTGGTGGACGTAACCGGTCACGCCTCGGGACAACCCAAGATCGGCCGCCAGGCGAGCCGGCGTGTGATCACGCAGCAATGCCTCCTCGACGCGATCCAGAGCGCCGAGGAGCTCGCGATCGACGATGCGAGCGCGGATATCACGCAGCACGACGGAGGGATCGAACGTGTGCATTCGGACCGCGTGGTGTGCCGCGATCGCGACCGCCAGCGAGCCAGCGCGGGCGCGCGGGTCCCGGTGAGTGATCAGGGTCGACGCGTCGACGAACGCGGCGATTCGATCGGGGTCCTCCACCCACGCACCGATGATCGGCGCGCGCATCACGGCCCCGTTGCCGGCGGACTGCACTCCACTACGTCCTGGCGAGAATCCGAGCCATGACCGCGCGATCGCACGAAGCGTCCCCCACCCGACCGACGCGGGCAGCGCAAGCAACCACCAGCGCAGTTTCCACGCGAGCGAGCGTGCGAACCGAACGGGGTCATCCCCGGCGGTCAGGAGCGCCTGCGCCGTCATGCAGGCGTGCTCGGTGTCATCGCTGAGCATTCCGCGACCCAGCACGAGGCGCTGCCGCAGTGGACCACCGTAGAGACGTGCAGCACGTCGACCACTCAGGCCTTCGCGTGGCAGTCCGAGCGAGTCGCCGACTGCCGTGCCGAGTAGGAGGCCAGTGATGCGATCCACGGCCCCCGGTCAAGCACGATGCGTGCCTCGTCGAGGTTGCGGATTCTGCCTGGCGTACGAGAGTGGCCCTGACGCGCTGGCTCGGCACCGCATCATCTCGTGTCGTTGTGGCAGAACCTTCGATCAGCGGGTCCCGCACAGCCGTTCGTAGCAACGGTCACGAGCACCGGGTGACAAGGTCATCCGAAGTCACGACAGAGGACGACGGCCACATCGTCCTGGAGCGCACCGGACGGAAGACGAACAAGCTCGACCAGGGTTCGAGCCGCCGTGGCCAGGTCCGGACCGCGAGCGATGCGGGTGATGTCCTGCTGCTTCGCATACCGGAGCAGTCCATCGGAGGCGACGATCAGCGTGGCGTTGCCGATCGGGCCAGCGTGGAACACGAAGGGCAAACACCCGCCGCCGACGAGCGGTTTCCGGACTTGTCCCTCGGTGAGGTCGATGACTTCGTCACGAACGAGCCAGGCCCCCGAATCACCAACGCTGCAGCCCATGATGCCTCGGGCATCGAGGGATAGAACGACCGCCGTGGTCTGGCCATGACCCAGTCGAGTGACGTCGCGATCGAGGGCTTCGATCACCCCGCTCCAGTCGGTCTCCCACGACATCGCCTCCACCGCGCCGACCAAGGCCTGTGCGGCAAAAGCACCGTTACTAGTGCCCCCTGCCCCGTCCGCCAAGGCGATCATGAGACCACGAGAACGCACGAACACGTTCGCGCGGTCCTGCCCCGTGATTCTCGCCGAGGCGACTTCGACGACGTACTCGAAGCGGTCCTTCACGATGCCTTGCGCCATCCCTCACAAGACGTGCCGCATCCCGCAACGAATAGTCGCGTGCCAGCACGCGAACCGAGCAGACCCACCCCTCAACCCTTCAAGTGCGTGCGAGCGAGTTCCTTGATCCGAGAGGACCGGCTTCGCCGGACCCAGTGAAGCCTGGATCGACTGTGGCTGCTCGCTGACGTGCTCGACGACGCACGGCGAGATCGGATTCCCTTCCTGGCCTGCCCTCGCTGGTTCTAAACTCGGCGAGTGACCCAGCTTGTTGATTGGCTCGAACGCGCTGACTGGAGTCGCCGGTCGGCCGAGTTCGGCGGGTTACGTGAAGGCCGAGATCGCGCTCAAGGTGCGTTCGTCGCCATGGAGTTCGCGCCTCCTTCAGGGTCCGGCGTCGTCTTCGAGCGGCTCTGGCAACTGTGGATCGGCCTGCCCAAGCACCCGAACGTGCTGGAGGCCGTGGGAGACAACGGCGATAGCCAGCGGCTGCTTCGTTACGCGGCCATCGACTGGGAGCATCCGCCGACGGTGGTGGGCGGCGATCCGCAAGGTGCGGCACGGCTCGCAAGTTGGGGTGTCGACCTCGTGCGGACCTGCGAATTTCTGTCCTCGATCGTGCACAGGGACGTTCTTGGTTGGTTCGCGTGTCCGATCGTTCGGATTGACCTCGAAGGCGAAGTCCGTGTCGCGTTCGTTCCGGCCAAAGGTGATGCAGCAATGACGGCACGGCTGCCGCCGGAGGCAGTCGATCAGTGGCCTCGATGCGACGACCGAGGTCTGATCTATGTCGTCGGGCAGCTCCTGCGCGACCTGGCAGCGCTCGAAGACAGAACGCTGCCGATCCCTGTCTGCCAAACCATCGACCGCTGCCTGGCCGAGGACCCGGCGAATCGGTTCGCCACGCTCAAGGAGTTGCTGGAAGCGTTCGTCGCTGCTGGCGGCCGACGCAAGCCTCCGCACGGCACAAGACCACCTCGGAGGGTGTGGAGCTGCGTCGAGGCGGGACTCGGGTATCTCGCGCTAGGAAAGCCGAAGAACGCCGTCACGTGGTTCGAACAGGCCGTCGAACAAGAACGGATCGCGCGAACCACGCCCACGGCGAAGCAAGGCCCGAACGCGCAAACGCTCGTTCTTCGCGCTTGCCGCGACGAAGTCATCAAGCGCGCCGAGGATGTCGACATGCTCGCATGGAAGGACGCCGAAGCGCGGGGATTGCAGTTCGAGCAGCAGCGACGATTCTACGAGGCGCTTGAGCTTTATCGGAGGGTTCGGCTCGAAGGCGCGGACATGGTCAGACTCGAAGTTGCGATTGCGAGGTGCTCCTTCCAGCTCGGAGATTTCGACGTCGCAACCGACTACGCGCAACGAGTCCTACAGCAAGATCCTCGTCATCAGGAGGCGCTCGAGCTTCGCGCGAACGCTCTACTTCGCGCCCGCCGGTACGGTGAAGCGCTCGAAACTGCGAAGAAATGGCTCGCCGTTGCGCCAGACGATGGACTCGCTCATCTAGCTCGCGGGAAGATCCTTCTCGCGCTGGGGCGTGTAGTCGAAGCCCGAGATTCCTTCGAGCGTGCCAGCACTCGGGGGCCTCAGATCCTCGAAGCGATGCTTCTCCGACGAGAGGTCGATCGATCCATCAAGGACGTTCGAACGGCGGCCGGAACTGCGAATGCGTCGAGCATCGACCTCCCCGAACATCTCGCCGAGCTTCGTGACGTGCTTCTCGATGGCAGTACGAGTGACGCGATCGAGATGTTACGGCGACCAGGATTCGCGAACGACGCTGTTGCGCAGCTCCTCCTGGCTAGCCTGCTGTCGTTCGAGCGCCTGCACGCGGACGCGCTCGCGATCTATGACCGCGTCTTGACGCTCGGCGACGAACACCGTCATTCAGCCATGCTCGGCAAGGCCGACACACTTCTGGGGTCGGGTCGCGCGGAGGAGTCGCTGAGCTTGTTCGAGGGGCTCAGCGCGGAACGCAACGACCTCATCGAGGCGATCGACGGCCGTGCACGAGCGCTGAAACTGCTCGGTCGAATTGCCGAGGCTGATGAAGCATTCAAGCAGTACGTCGCGATGGCGGGCCATCGATCCGAGCTGCGCGTTCGGTCCCGATGAGTGACGCCGTCGTGAAGCAGGAATCCTTGGTACGTCTCTCGGTAAGGCCTTCAAACCTGCGCAGTGCCTAAATCCGGGGGGGGGACGTAGCTCTGCTACGCGTTAGAGCCGGCACTGCACCCAGTCGCACGTGTCCGTGTCACGATAGGAGTCTGGAATCTCTCGCCCGAGGGCGTTCACCATGAGCCTGACGCTTCGCGTGCATGCGATCGACGAGACCGGAGCACCGGTCGCGGGGGCGATCGTTCGCCGCGATAAGGAGAGCGCTGCGGTCACCGATGCTGATGGAGTTGCGATGCTCGACGGCATCAACACCGGGTTTGATGCGGTGACTGTGTCGCACTCGATGCCCGCCGAAGTTCAGCTCGTGTTTTCCTTCGACGACGGATCGTGCGGCGTCATCAACCGCACGGTGACATTGCGCCGTGGAGCGCCGCTCAGTGGCACAGTCGTCACGCCCGACGGGACGCCATTGCCCAAAGCGATGGTTGAGGTCTGGCGCGCGCACGGCCCCATGTTGTTTGTGCAAAGCGAAGCCGACGGCACGTGGTCCGTCCCGGCGATGCAGGCCGGTGCGTTCGAGGTACGTGCCGGTGCAGACGGCTACGCTCGTGGCCTCGCGTTCTCCGGGACGCACGATGGACGTGCAGAACAACGTGGAGTGGTCGTGCGCGTGGCGTTTGGAGCGCGCCTGTCTGGCCGCGTCCGCTACTCGAGCGGGCAACCAGCTGCCGGCGTGAGCGTCTACACCGAAACGCAGCCCGGCGAAGACCGCAGCACGACGACCGACGCCGACGGGCGATTCGAGATCGCGGGGCTCGGCGCTGGTCGCCAGCATGTGAGCGTCGGGCGCGGTCGTTGGAGTTCCGGCGTCGTCATGCCCGGCGACGGTGGGCATCACGAGCTCGACATCGAGCTGCCAGATCCGGATCCGGCCTCGGAACCATCCCAGCCCCACGAGCCAGCGCCCCTGCCGGTCTCGACGGCCTCTCTGACAGGTCGGGTAGTTCGCGACGGCGCTCCAGTGGCGCGATTCGCAATCGTGCTGAAGGGTCTCGCCGCCTATCGCTGGACCAGCGGCCCCGCGATGATCCATTCAGCGGACGGCCGGTTCACATTGCCGGAGTTACGCGAAGCATCGTGCACGGTGCATGTTCTCGCGCTCGGCAGCCTGTGGGCGTCGACCGCCACCGTCGAGCTGGAACCCGGAGTGACGGTGGATCTGGGAGACATCGTTCTCCAGCCCAGATTGCGGATCACGGGCACGGTCTGCAACGTGGCTGGCGAACCGATTGCGCTGGTGCGCACGTCGCGATCGGCGGTCGGTTACTCCATGACGACCTGCTCCGCGACGCTGTCGACGGCAACTTCACGACCATCAGCGACTCGGACGGCGCGTTCGTGTTCGAGGGAGTTCACCTGATCCAGCCCACCGTTCGACTCTCCGCCACTCACCCGGTGCTTGGTGCATCGCTGCAGCAGGCGCTAGGTGGCATCGACGAAATGTTTCAGCTCGTGCTCGCCCCGACCGGCGGCATCGACGGCGAGGTCGAGCCGAACAGCATGATGCATGGCTCCGTGATCCAGAGTTCATAACGTTGCATCGATCAGGGTTTGGTTCGCGCAAGCTCGAAACGGAGCGGGAGCCGCTTGTGATCGCTGGGTAGAATCAGTCCTCGTTGGTTGAGTTTGGCGAGCAAGTCTCCGATCGCGACGAGCTCCGCCTTGTTCGCGGCTGGAGCGAGCCGGACATGGACTGCGTGATCGGTGACCACGACGGTGCCGGGTGCGGCGAAGAGGTTCGCGAGAAGCTTCTTGGCCTCGCGCGGTCGCGTCATGTGCGGCGCGAGCAGGGTGGCGAGCTCGGACTCGGCGTTCGCGCAGACGACGCGGATCACGTCGATGACGGACTTGAGCTTGCCGTCGTGCTTCACGAGGGAGTCGGCGAGCTCGGTGTTCTCGACGAGGGCGTGCTTGGGAAGAAACGGTCGAAGGTCGAGGAGCTTCTCCTGGCGATCGAGTGCGTCGGCGAGATCCTGCGTGGCGGCGATGAAGCGTGGGTGGTCGGCGTTGAATCGCGCGAGATCGCGACGTGCGTCGCCTTCGGCGACTCGTGCGATCCGCAGCGCGCGTTCGAGACGGCGACGCGCTGGGTTGGGGATGATCGTTCCGGGCGGATAGGTCTCGACACCACGACCGTCGAGCTGGTTGATGCCCCAGCGCTCGACGCCGTGTTTGAATGCGTTCTCTTGATTATGCCGACGTCGGCATAATCAAGATTATGCCGAGCGCCGGATTATGCCGCGTCCGGCGGTGCCCTCGACGATCCCCATGTTGGCGGGCGCGGCATAATCAGAGGCTCTTGAGGAAGGCCATGACTTCGCTCGTAGCAGGTCGGTAGCGCCCCTTCTTGGTGCCGATCGGAGCCGTCCTCTCGAAGGCGCGCTCCTTCGCCGACAGGTCTGCGTCGAAGTACATCTGCGTCGTTTCGACGGACTCATGTCCGAGGATCAGGGCGATGACGGCGCTGTCGACACCCGCTTGCAGGAGGCGCACGGCGGTGGTGTGCCGCAGTACGTGCGGCGAGACCTTCTTGTGCGAGAGCGTCGGGCACTTGTCGGCAGCGAGGATCGCGTACTTGTCCACCAAGCGCTCCACTGCGTCTCGACTGAGGTGGCCACCGTGACGAGCCGGAAAGAGCGGCGCGGTAGGCGCGGCTCGGCGTTCGTCAATCCAGCGTCGGAGCAGCGGAGCCGTGTGGCGCCCGACTGGGGTGATGCGTTCCTTGCGACCCTTCCCGGTGCATCGGATCTGCGAGGTCGCAGCGATCGTGACGTCGTGGATGCAGAGGCGGATGATCTCGGAGACCCTCATCCCAGTCTCGATCGTTACGACGAGCAGCAAGTGATCGCGCCGGCCCAGCAAGCTGCTCTGGTCGGGCGCCGCGACCAGAGCAGCTACCTCCGGCTGGGTCAGGAAACCCACGACACGACGAGTGTGCCGCTTCTGCGGGATCGCGAGGACTCGCTGGATCAGTGCACTGTAGGCAGGCTCCCGGAGGGCAAGGAAACGGAAGAACGATCGGATGGCAGCGAGCCGTACGTTGCGGGTTCGAACCGCATTCCCGCGTTCCTTCTCGAGGCTGTCGAGGAATGCCGCCACCAGCGATGCGTCGATGTCGGTGAGCGTGAACTTCGATGGGTCCTTGCCGAGACGCGCTTGTGCGAAGCGCAGAAGCAAGCAGAAGGCGTCACGGTAGGCCGCCACCGTGTTCGGGCTGACGGACTTTTGCCGCCGCAGCCGATCGGTGAAGAAGGCTTCGAGGTGGGGCGCCAGCGGAGTCATGACCTTCCTCCGAGAGCGCGCTCGAGGCGCTGGTGGGCGAGCATGATGAGCTGCGGCGTGGCGGTCAGGTACCAGTAGGTAGACGACGGGCTGACATGGCCCAGGTACGTGGACAACAAAGGGAGCCGGGACTGGACGTCGACGCCTGCGCGGTACCAGTTGAGGAGCGTCGTGACGGCGAATCCATGACGAAGGTCGTGGATGCGGGGCCGCCTGGGTCGACGATCGGCGAGGTCTGCGCTCTTCAGAAGGCGGAGAAAGACGTGGTGGACTCCCCGATAGTCGAGCCGGCTGCCGACCGACGACACGAGGAGGCTGGGACTCTTCGCGGGGCGGATCGTGCGATCGCGCTCTCGACCATACTTGGTGAGAGCGCGAAGCGTCGTGACTTCCAGGGGCACCAGGCGTGACTTGCCGAACTTGCTGTGTCGGACAAGCAGCAGCCCGTGACGCGGATCGAGATCGCTCCTGTCGAGCGCGAGCACTTCGCCGACGCGCATGCCCGTGCAGGCGAGCAGGCCGAGCAACGTGGTGTACGTCGAGGCGATGAACGGCGACCGCAGCGATCGGGCAGCGGTCAGCAAGGCTTGCACGTCTTCCTCCGAGTACACGTAGGGAGTCCCTCTCCGCCGGCGCCCCGGAAGAAGGTCAACGCTCGGGATCTCCGTCCGCGGATCGAGGGCGCTGACGTACTTTGCGAAGGGGCGCACGAGGCCGAGACGCGTCGCGAACCACGGTGGTCCTCCTCGCCCAGCCTGCGTGGCCCAGGTCAGCGCGAGTTGGGTGGTGATGAAGGCAGCGCTACTCTCGTCGAGAAACGTGACGAAGCCCGGGAGCAGCCGGCCTGCGCGATCGAGCTTGTAGCCGAGGGCGCGGCGGACGCCGAGGTAGTCGCGGAGAATCCGGTGGAGGTCGATCATGACGACCGTCCCGGCCAGGGGCGGGCAAGTGTCCGCAGGCGGGTCGTGTCGACCTTTGCGTAGATCGCCGTTGTATCTGTGGCCCGATGGCGAAGGGCGTGCGCGATCTCGGTCAGCGAACCGCCTTGTCGGAGCATCTCCGTGGCGACGGTGTGGCGGAGGCGATGGGCGAATACGGGCGCAAGGTCGGCTCGCTTCGAAGCCCTGAACACGATCTGCGTGACGGTCGACGCGCCCAGTCCTCGCAACGGCGCCCTCACGCGAAGAAACAGACTACGGGTCGAGGGACGTCCTCGGACCCGCAGGTACGCGACCAGCGCTTGGCCGATGTCCTCCGGCAGCGGCAACTCGCTGATCACGGAGCCCTTGCCCCGGATGACGATCACCCCATCGGACCATCGGATATCATCGAGCAACAGCGTCCGGACTTCGCAGGCGCGAAGACCGAGCCGCGCCAGGAGCAACAGGATCGCGAAGTCTCGCTTTCCCATCGCAGTGCGCCGATCGCAGCTCGATAGGAGCTGGTCAACATCCTCGGCGACCAGCGCCTTGGGCAGTCCAGTGAGCCGCCACCCTGCGACGGCGGGCACGGCGCCGCGGAGATCGACTTCGGCTCGGCCGCTCAAGTACAGGTAGCGAAGAAACGAGCGCAGTACCGTCGTGATCACCTTCGTCGAGCCGACGGAGTATTGCTTCGACTCTTGGAGGACGAAACCAGTGACATCAGCAGCAGCGAGGCTGTCGACGTCAGGATGGCGATCGAGGAACCGCTTCGTGAAATGCTCGTGGGACGCAATCGTCGGCGATCCGAGCCCACGCTCCTGCTCGAGATGCGCGAGATAGCGGCCGACGAGAGCGTCGGCTGGGTCTTGTCGAATCGGAGCCTCGACCGCAGACGAGATGGCGCCCTTCGTCGAGAGGAACGCCAAAATCGGCCGAAGGGAACGTGTTGACACGAACTGGGTGCGGCGAGCTCGGCGCCGAGCGCGAATGAAACGAGCCGCGAGCGTCGAAGTCAGCGCCGAAAGACAAAGCGACCGCCGATCCAGCCACCGACTGAGCTGTCGGGTGAGTCGCAGGAGCTGCGCCGCCGACAACGGCGTGTATCCCAGCTCCAGCAAGTGAAGCCGAAGACCATCGGCGTAGGGACCGAGCGGCCCAGTGAAGCTGACTGGGGATGCATCTTGAACCATGTGACCTCCTTGTCCGGCACCAAGCCGGAGCGGAGATCACGACGGATTATGCCGACTTCACGGCACTATCCTCGTCGGGGGTCGTCAGGCGACGCGGCATAATCCGGCGCTCGGCATAATCTTGACACCAGCGGTGCCACAAGATCTCGACGAGGCGCTCGGCCGGCAGCGTCGAACTCGCCAGGAAGTTCACTTGCCGTCCGTCTTCGGTGCGCACCGCGATCCGACGAATGCGTCCTCGCTTCTGGCCGAGGTTGCGCAGAGGACCTTCGTACAGTCCGACGTGCTCGCCGGCGATCGTGATCGGCGCGAAGACCGTCGTCGGAAGCTCGGGGTACGGCGCGCGCTCGTACGTGACGAAGTCGAAGTGCGAATCGCGAAGCGCCGCGAGCAGCTCGGCGTGGGCGCCCGCGCGATCGAAGGCGAGCACGATCTGCTCGTCGTCACCGAGTGCCTCGCGCAGGCGCGCGGCGACCGGTGGCAGCCACGTTGCCAGGCTGTCATGCGAGGGGACCGCGACGCGAAACACCGGGATCCCATCCTCGTCGTGCACGTAGTAATCGCTCGTGCCGGGCAGGACCCGACGGTCCTGCATGCGCCAGCCCTTTCGCACGACCTGCTTGCCGGTGTACGGGCGCAGGTGGTTGTCGACGTAGAACACGGCGGGACCGCCGTCGTGCTTCGTCGTCGCGAGCAGGCGCTCGGTCATCTGTCGCTCGAGAGCGGCGCCGCCATCGGTTTGCTCGAGCAAACGGTAGAGCAGCTTGCGGACGCCGCTCGCCGTCGGCACGCGCTCGGCGCGCAGCAGCGTCGCGCCGCTCGGTGTCGCGAGCCGGCGCACGCCTTCCACCACCAGCTGACGGATCGCGAGCGCGCAGATCACCGCATCGAGTGCGATCCGCAGGCCGTCGGGATGGCGCCCCACAAACGCGGTCTGCGCCTCTTCGTACAGACCGAGCTCGCCGACGAGTGCGAGCAAGATCCAACACCCAGCGTGCTGCACCACCTTGCCACCACGCACGGGCTGCGCGGTCATCGGCACGATCTCGTCGCTCTCTTCCGGGGTCGGCTTGCTCGATGGCTCGCCCAGATCGTCCGTCGTGGACCACAGCGGCAGCTGACTTTCCGACGAGGTCGATGCCGGTGCGTCGATCGCCGCAGTCGCCTTCGTACGCCGGCTGGCTTGCTCGCGCCGCCAGTGCTCCCAGACCATCCACACCGTCGAGTACGCGCGCCGATCTCGTCGCGGCTGTTCGCGATGCGCGTCGATCGGCATCCGACCCTCGTCGAACATCGCGAACCATGCGGCGCGCACCTCGGGCGTCACCTTTCCGGACTTGCCTTGCCGCGGCACGATTACGGCACCGAGCCCGCCCACCTCCTCGGTCCGACGCAGCCGCCGCAAGTGCTCGCTCGTCATCCCGAACGCCGCCGACAATCGACCGATACGGAACTCGCCTGTCTTCGCCAGCGTTACCAACAGCACGTTGCGAGGGCCGCGATCGTCGTCATCCTCGTCGTACACGCCGATCAGCGTCCCGCCCACGTACACGCTCGCCAGGGTTCCCTGAACGACCACCGTACCCTCCGCCGAGAAGCGGCGAATCTCACCAAACGGCGACGGCGGTTCCGGCAGCACGAACTCGAGAGCTTCCATCGCTCCCAAGACATCCGCCACCGATCCGAAATTCCAAACGAGGTCGCTTTTCTCGCACCTTTTTTCGATCTGTGTCGCACGCCGCAACCCCGTGGAATTCGATCACCTCGCGAGCGGCGTTATGAACCCTGGTGATCGTGCACGCGGATGCACCGGACGGCGGGGGTGGAGTCGTCAACGTGCGACCCAGCGGCCTGTTTTCCGTCGAGAACCTGGTTCCCGGCGCGTACACGCTCGAACTTCTCGAGCGGCCGGGCTGGCCCCGACGTGTAGCTCGCGCCACGGTCGTCGCCGGCCAACGCACTCACGTGCGCATCCCACCGCCCTGAGTACACGATTCCGCGTAGCGTCGGGGACAGTCAGGGGACCGTGAACTATGAGCGCGGCGAGCTGCCATGCCAGTGATATGGGTACTCATGGCTGGCGTACGTGTGATCCATTGGAACGGCAAGGACATCCCGGAGGAGCTGCGCGAGCTGTCGGCGGGAACGTACATGGTCGAGTCCGTCGAGACGGCGCCCGCGTTGACCACTGAGGATGACCAAGGTCTCGCCGACGCGCTTGCATCACTGCGAGCGGGCAAGGGACGCACCGTCGACCAGGTCCGCGAGACCAGCGATTCGATCCTGCGTCGGTGACAATCGACTTCGCGCCTACGCGGACGAACCCCTAACAACGATCATTGGCTAGCTGGCCGACGGCAAACCCTTTGCTCCCGACGTGCTCAAGGGCCCCGCGAGGGTGGGCCGGGCGGGATCCGACGACGACGATGACGATTTTCGCGGACTGCGCTGCCTCAGGCCACATCGTTTCAGCGCCTGACGCGCTTCGGCGGGTTCATACCGCCCTTCGCTTTCCTTGTGCCACGTTTCGGCGTCCGGGACGCAGTCTTGATCTTGCTTGAGCCGACCTTCCTTGTCGGGCTCGTTTTGTCTGCCTCCACGTGGACCTTGTTCACGGCCATCGACTCGTCCATGGCCGCCACGAGCAAATGCCGAACCCCACCGAGAACAGCCTCGCCATGTCCGAACACGTTCTCGGCGAACGTCTTCATACTGAGATCGACGCGCTCCTGGGCGAACTCGAACTCGCCCTGAAGGTTGACCGCGACCATTCGCTGCAACTCAGTTCGCGCGTCGGCCTCGAACCGAAGCCAGAGGTTGTCGAACGGTGGTTGGGCAAGTGGCAGGTTGAACTCGAACCAGCGCATCTCCTGCCGTCGCGGATGACTGTGCGCCAGTTCGATCATCGGCTGTCCCAAGGCAGGCAGCTGAATGATCCAGCTGCCGAGCTGCCAGATCGTTCCCTGCGGCGATCCGTCTGCCGCGAAGACAGTGATGTCCGGGTGAAACTCGACGCCCATGATCTTCCCGTCCGACGCCTGCACTCGTGGGGACACGCGCTTCAGCCGGACGTTGACCTGATCGGCATAGAGGGTGGCCGCGCCCGCGGCGGGCTCGACCGTGATTGGGAACGTTCGCGGCGTCATTTGCGCGAGCCTCAACGCGTCCTCGCTGAATCCAGACCACGAGACAAGATACAGCCGGTCGGTCACCAACGACTCGTGCTTCCTCACGATGCCCTCGACCCAGATGAGGTCAGCAGGTCTCGTACGCCCGACGATCTCGAAGCACTGTGTGAACACGTGACCATCCACGGTCATCTCGGCGACCACATCGACCTCGCGCTTCACGTTGAGCTTCGTGTCGATCAGGAACTTCGACGGCGTCACGGTGCAGCCCTGCGGCGCCAGAAGCTTCTTGAGCATCTCGACGATCTGCTGCTTCTTATTTGTACGCTTCGGCATGGCTTCCCTTCGACAACGCGCGACTCATGTCGGTGACCACGTCAGGATCACTTCGCGATGCCGCGCAGAATGTCGAGCCGGTTCGCCGGCGCGTCGGGCGATAGAAAGTGAGGGATCGTTTTCTCGTTTCGCCTCGGGCGGTGCAAGAGCTCGACAGGCCACTCCGCGATCCGTACTTGCCTGACGTGAACGTACTGTTCGGGCTCTGGCTCGTCGATGTATTCCATCTGCCGAATCAGGGCGAGGGGCTCCTCGGCACCGCTTGTGTGACGCGAGAATTCGAGCGCCTCCGAGTACGTCGCGAACGGATAGAAGTAGTCGCTGCCGTCGTGAGGATCCTCGGCGCCCTGCTCCGGGTAACACCACACTCGGTACTCGAGTACATCGTCCCAGACGTAGCCGCCGCCCGCTTTGGCTGCAGCCGGATACGTTCCGACCAGTCCGGGATCTACCGCAGGCGGGTACGCCATTTGACCCTTCACGCCTCACGCCCCAGGCCACGATGCCGCAGATCTTCGAGCACCGCCATCACCCCTGCGAGATCGGCATCGGACGTCAGCGCGTTCATGTCGATGCCGGACAACTGCCTCACGCGCTCGATGACGACGTCCCGATGCACCTTGAACTTCTGCGCGACCAGCATCGCGCAAGAGCGAGCGCGCGACGCCCGGTGAGCGAGCGGCTGGCTGCTGTCGCGTGCGTTGCGGCGATTCGAGCTGTAGGACACGACGCCCTACATTACCGGGTCGTTGCGAGACAGGCCCAGCTCCTTGCGGAATCCGGTGGTCAGTACGGCCCGCGATCGGGACGACAGCGGCCGAAATAAGCGCATGCAATTCATCGGTGTCCAATATACACTCTTACGGCACCGCGTCTGCCTGGTTACGATGACTGATCCCGTCCGCATCTTGTATCGCCCCGTCGGCCCGAAGGAGCTCGCGCTCATCGTGGCGTCGGGCTACCGCGAGTTCCCGCCGCGCTTGCCGGCGCAGCCGATCTTCTACCCGGTCACGAACGAGGAATACGCGCGCCACATCGCCGAGAAGTGGAACGTGAAGGAAAGCGGCTCTGGCTACGTCACGCGATTTGCCGTGCGCGAGGAGTTCATCGCGCGCTACCCCGTCCAGCAGGTCGGCGCCCGAGTGCACACCGAGCACTGGGTCCCCGCCGAGGAACTACCCGAGTTCAACCACAACATCGTGGGGCTGATCGAGGTCATCGCGTCCTTCGAGCGGACGTGATCGGGCAGCAGAGCTGCTGCCACTCTGCTGCCAGACCGCTCGGAATCACCACCGACTACCCGGAACGCATCGGAACCTAACTGGGCGAGACGAGGGCAAGTGCTCGTCGGGATTGGTGCCTCACCCAGGTTCGATTCCCATGCGCTTCCGTTTTGTTTCGCGGCGTTAGATCGATTTGCATCCTACGCTGCCACGAGCGATCAAGCATTTCGGCCCTAGCTCCCTCTGTGGACCATTTCCCATGCGGTTTGGCGTGGCAGCGTGAGCATCAAGGCCGCGTGCTACGGTGGGTTCGTGGCGACGATCTCGAAGGCCGACTTGCTCAAGCTCGACATCGCTCAGCGGCTCGAGCTGATCGAGGAGCTCTGGGAAAGTATCGTTGACGAAGCCAACGTGGGCGCGACGCTTCCATTGTCCGCCGCGGACCGCGAACTGCTCGATCAACGTCTCCGCGAGGACGACGAGGATCCGAGTGCCGCCATTCCCTGGTCCGAAGCCAAAGCGCGACTTCGCCAACCATGAGCTACTCGCTGAGCCTGCGCCCTCGCGCGCTGGCGGAGATCGAGAAGGCTCGCGATGGCTACGCGCAGGTCGAACACGGAGACACGTTCCGTGCCGAAGTCGAAGCAGTGGTAGACGCGATTCAGGCGATGCCGCTCCGTTTCCCGGTCGTCTACGAAACGATATCCGTTTGCGGTCTTCTTTCGGATCCGACCGACGACCGACCATATCGTCGTCCTCGCAGTTCTGCCGCAGCGCGCGGATCCGGCGAGTTGGCCGCGGCGCTGATATGGCTGGCGCACGCGTGATCCATTGGAACGGCAACGACATCCCGAAGGAGCTGCGCGAGCTGCCGGCGGGAACAACCGTGATCGAAGCTGTCGACACCGCGCCAGCGCTGACTGCTGAAGAGGACCTCGCGATCCTGACCGGTGATCCCGAGAACTACCGCACGTACGCCGCGGACTACTTCGGGGCAACGATACCTGTCGACGCCGTCGTGCACGTCCTTGTGGGCAAGAAGCTCGACGCCCAGCTCGTCGAACGCATCACCACCGACCGAACGTTGGCGGACCTGAGGAATGACCTCGCCGAGATCGCGTATCGAGCGTTCACACTTTGAGGTGCGTGGCCGCGAGCACTTGAATACGACGAACCGCTTCGGCGGTCCCGATGAAGCCGCGGTCAGCTGTGCTCTGCAGGCCGAGATGCTCGTCGCCCGTCACTTTGGTCTCGATCTGTTCCCAGATCTCGCGGTGGAGCACGATCCGAGAGGCGTGCTTCTCGAACAGAACGAGCTCCTCCGCGTCAGATTCGTGCCCGTCGAGCGGGTACCGTGGATAGAAGGAGTCGTAGGCGCGATCGAACTCATCCCAGCTCAGCTCACCGCGCGCGCAGCTGGCCACGTGTTAACGGCGGACGTTTTCCGTCGTGATCTGACGGTCGACCGATCACGCCCGCTGGCGGCGTGATCGGCTGGTCTTCGCCGGCGGGCGATCTGGATCGAGCTGGT
>JACCTC010000357.1 GCA_013812655.1 Deltaproteobacteria bacterium
GTTCAAGGGCACCGAGCGCTACATGACGATGGCGCCCGCGCGGTTCACGTACAGCCTGATGACGCGGAGCCTGCGGGTGTCGCACGCGTCGGTCGCGCGCCGCGATCCGCACCTCGCACGCGGTGTCGAGCAGCTGCTCGCGATCGGCGCGCACGTGGGTGGCGAGCCGCCCGCGCCGACCGCGCTGCCGCTCGTCATCGGCGAGCACCGCACGCGCTCGCGGATCGTCGCTGCACCGGTCGCGGCGGCGAACACGAGCCGCGATGATCTGCTGGTGTTGCTCGGCGCGGCGGCAGCCGAGGGCGCCGGCATCGTCGTCACGCCGCAGCTCACGAGCGCGATGCTCGAGGGCGACGAGGACGCGGTCGCCTGGCGGCGCATCATCGACTACGTCCACGGCAAGGACGCGCTGATCGCGGCGCGCGTCGTGATGCCGAGCGAGGACGCGATCGCGCACCTGCTGTTCGCGGGCTTCGATCTGCTGCTGCTCGATCCCGATGGCGACGAGGCCGCGATCGAGCGGCTGCCCGCGCTCGTGCACGCAGCGCGCGCCCGTTGGGGCGGCGGCTGGCTCGCGGCGGTCGTCGACGATCGCCGGAGCGCGCGGGTCGCGGTCGTCGGCCATGCCGCGCAGCTCGTGCGCGCCGGTGCGGATCTGCTGTGGGTCACCGCATCGCCGCTCGGCGACGGCCACGCCCGGCTGCCCGCGGCGCCGCTCGCGGATCGGCTGCGCAACGAGCTCGGCGTCGCGACCTGCATCGAGAGCGAGGATGCGTCGCTCGCCGATCTCGACGCGGCGATCGCGGCGGGCCGCGCCGATCTCGTCGCGGTGACACGGATGCCGTTGCCGCGTGCCGGCGATGCCCGGCGATGAAGCCGCGGCGCTACCAGCTGTCCAAGGACGCGACCGCGATCGCCACAGGCCGGGGCGGCCGCGGTCACCCGTGGATCTTTCGCGAGCAGCTGAGCTCGGCGGCGTCGGTGTTTCGCGACGGTGACTGGCTGCGTCTCGTCGACGGCGCGAACCAGGTCGTCGGCCACGGGATCTTCGAGGCCGAGGGCGCGATCGCGATCCGCGTCGTCCGGCGTGGGCCCGAGCGGCCCGACGCGCGGTGGCTCGCGGCGCAGCTACAGGGCGCGATCGATCGCCGAGCGCTGCTCGCGGCGCGGACCGATGGCATCCGGCTCGTCCAGGGCGAGAGTGACGGGATCCCCGCTGTCGTCGTCGATCGGTTCGGCGACACGCTGGTCGCGACGAGCTACTCGGCGGGCGCCGATGCCCTCGCGCGCTATGCCGCGCACGTGCTCGGCACCGCGGTCACCGGCGCGGTGACGACGCAGTTCGCGGCAGTGGTCTCGCGCCCGGCACGGCGGCGCGTCGCCTCGTCCCAGCCCGCGCGGACGCTGCGTGGCACGGCGCCCGCGGTCGCACGGTTCACCGAGGACGGCCTGCCGTTCGCGGTCGATCTCGACGCCGGCCAGAAGACCGGCACGTACCTCGATCTCCGCGGACTTCGTCACGCCGTTGCGACCGCGCCGCTCGCCGGCGCCCGCGTGCTGAACCTGTTCGCGTACTCCGGGATGCTCGGGCGCGCGGCCGAGGCAGCCGGCGCGACCGCGATCACCCAGGTCGATGTCTCGGAGCGTGCGCTCGCGTTCGCGCGCGAGCACCACGTCGTCGATCCGGCGCGTCACACCTTCGTCGTCGCCGACGTGTTCGACTGGCTCCCAGCGCTCGCGGCGGACGCCATCTTCGATCTCGTGATCGTCGATCCGCCGGCGATGACGAGCCGCAAGGAGCAAGTGCCGGCGGTGCTCGCCGGTTATCGCAAGCTCTATCGCGCGGCCGCGCCCCACGTCAGGCCCGGCGGCGTGCTCGTCGCGGCGTGCTGCACGAGCCGGATCGAGCGGGCCGTGTTTCATCGCACCGTCCGCGAGACGCTCGGCGACGGCTTTGGCCTCGAGCGCGAGCTACCGCCCGAGCTCGATCATCCGGTTGGGTTTCCGCAGGCCGACTACCTCAAGATCGGCTGGTGGCGCCGCCGCTGAGCGCTCGCCGGTCGCGCGCCGCAGGTTATTTTTTCCGCGCGAGATCCCGGCACCCGTCCAGGACCCACGACGTCGCCCGAGGTCTCATCGACCGTCGCAAGCCGTCGCAGGACGGTCGCAGCCGCTCAGCGGCCGGTGCTGCGGGTCTTCGCGAGATCGCGGTAGCGCACGAGGTGGCGGACCGCCCGGCGCAGCATCAGCTCGTCGATCGATCCGGCGCGCCGCGCGCGGACTTCATAGAGCCGCGCGAGGTTGAAGTGCGCATCCGCGATCGCGGGCTCGAGCTCGATCGCGCGCTCGTAGGCCGCGATCGCCTCGGCCTGGCGTCCCTGATCCTCGACGACGACGCCGAGGTTGAACCAGTAGAGCGCGACCTCGGCCGTGCAGCAGATCGCGACCCGGTAGCAGCCCTCGGCCGCGGCCAGCTCGCCGCGATCGTGGTGCAGGCGACCGAGGTTGTTGTGCGCGTCCGCGAGCTCCGGAGAACCAGCGAGCGCCCGGGTATAGGCAGCCATCGCGGCGGGCACGTCGGTCGCCTCGAGCACGCAACCCTGCTCGTACCAGTCCGTCGCACGGGTGCCGCGACGCAGGCCGCGCCGAGGTCCGACGGAGAAGAACAGGAGGTCGCCCACGAACGAAACGCTATCGGGACCCTCTGACAATCAACGGATGCGGGCCCCAAGATGGAGCGAGCCAGCGAACGCTGGCGAGCGCGGTCGTTGTAAGATGGCTGCGTGGGCGAGTCGCAGGGCACCACCCTCAGTTTTCACGAGGATGGCAAGGCGGGCCGCGTCGGGCCACGACCGGAGCCTGTGCTCGTGCTCGCGCTGGAATGCAGCCGGCCACGCGCGGGCTCCGTGCGCTACCGGCTCGACGGGCTGTCCGGGGTCGCGCTCGGGCGCGGCGTCGATCGACTTGCTGAGCGGGCCGGCAACGAGCTGACGATCCGGGTCCCCGACAAGTGGATGTCGTCGCGCCACGCGCGGCTCGAGCCGAGCTTCGGGCGCTGGGTGCTGACCGATACCGAGTCGAAGAACGGCTCGATCGTCGATGGCCACACCACGAAGCGCGCGGTGCTGACCGACGGCTCGCTGATCGAGCTCGGCCACACGCTGTTCATCTTCTTCGAGCGCCTACCGATCGAGGCCGACGCGCCCGGCATGCTCGAGCTGACGCCTGCCGAGGGTCCGCCCGGCTTCACGACGCTGATGCCGACGTGGAACACCGATCTCACGCGGCTGCGCCAGATCGCGTCGTCGGAGATTCCGATGCTCATCGAGGGCGAGAGCGGCGCCGGCAAGGAGGTGCTCGCGCGATCGATCCACGGCCAGTCGGGCCGCCCCGGCGCGTTCGTGCCGGTCAACTGCGGCGCGCTCCCCGAGAACCTCGTCGAGAGCGAGCTGTTCGGCTACAAGAAGGGCGCGTTCTCGGGCGCCCAGACCGATCACCCCGGCCTCGTCCGCGCGGCCGACGGCGGCACGCTGTTCCTCGACGAGATCGGTGACCTGCCGCCGAGCTCGCAGGCCGCGCTGCTCCGCGTGCTCCAGGAGCGCGAGGTCATGCCGGTCGGCGGCACGCGTGCGGTCGCGATCGATCTGCGCGTCGTCGCCGCGACCCACCGCGACCTCGACGACATGGTCGCCGACGGCAGCTTCCGCCACGATCTGTTCGCGCGCCTCGCCGGCTTCCGCGTCACCGTGCCGACGCTCGCCGAGCGCCGCACCGATCTCGGCATCCTGATCGGCACGTTCCACACCCGGCTGTTCCCCGAGGACCACCCGGGCTTCGACATCGACGCCGCGCGCCTCCTTCTCCGCTATCCGTGGCCGCTCAACGTCCGCGAGCTCGAGCAGGCGCTCGCGACCGCGCAGGTCCTCGCCGGTGCCGAGCCGATCCGCCCCGAGCACCTGCCCGATACCGTCCGCACCGGCCGCCCACCTGGCGCGCCCCGCCCCGTCGTCCTCAACGAGACCGATCAGAAGGTGCGCGACCAGGTCGTCGCCGCCCTCCGCGAGCACCAGGGCAACGTGTCCGCGGTCGCCCGCGCGCTCGACAAGGACCGCAAGCAGATCCAGCGCTGGATCAAACGCTTCGGACTCGACCCCGGTAGCTACCGCTGACTGTCCGGAACTGGGACGCTGATGTCCGGTCACGCGACAGCGGATCGCGCGACGGCAGCGTGAGGACACGCACGCGTCATCGAGATCGTCGCAGGCGATCGCGCCATGGGGCGTCGCAGCGACGACCTTGCGACCGTCGCATCGATGTTTTCGCTGATGCGAATCCAGCAGGCTACGCGTGCGAAGTGCGGGCCCGGATGTTGCTCCGTGGCAGCTCGCATCCGCACGGTCGACTATCGAGCCTCCCGACCGCACCTTGGGACGTCGGCCGTGCGGGCCGCACTTTTTTCGCAGCGGCGTGTCTTCGAGCGCGGCGTTGACGCGCCACCTCCCTGGCCCTGTTCGGACCTCGATCTCGCGACCGCTCGACGAGCAACCGCCCGTCACGGCCAGGCCTTTTCGAGCGGGCGTAGCCACTGCCCCACCGTTTGGTCGGTATCATCAGCTCGATGTCCGACCCGGCCTCCGACGACGCGCTCGCCGCGACCGGACTCGCCGCGACTCGCGACTCGGCGACGCGCCTGCCCCACGGCGGGGCGCTCGGCCGCTACGTGATCAAGGATGTCCTGGGCTCCGGAGGCATGGGCGTCGTCTATCGAGCCCACGATCCCGAGCTCGGCCGGCTCGTCGCGCTCAAGGTCGTGCGCCCGGGAAAGGGCGAAGGCACGAAGTCCGAGTCGCGCGGGCGGCTCGTGCGCGAGGCGCAGGCGATGGCGCGCGTCGCTCACCCCAACGTCATCGTCGTGCACGACGCGGGGTCGATCGGCGACGACGTGTTTGTCGCGATGGAGCTCGTCGATGGCGAGGACCTGGGCTCGTGGCAGACCACGCCACACCCGTGGCGCGAGGTCGTCGACGTTTACCTGCAAGCCGCGCGCGGGCTCGCCGCAGCCCATCGTGCGGGGCTCGTGCACCGAGACTTCAAGCCCGCGAACACGCTCGTCGGACGCGACGGCCGCGTGCGCGTCCTCGACTTCGGCCTCGCCCGCACGCTCGACGGCGACTCGCTCGCGGAGACCGCGCCTGCGGGGGCCGGCGTCGCCGTCACCGCCCTGACGCAGACCGGCGCGGTGATGGGCACGCCGCAGTTCATGTCGCCGGAGCAGCACCTCGGCAAGCTCGCCGACGCGCGCAGCGATCAGTTTAGCCTGTGCGTCGCGGTCCCCGATCCGATAGGGAACCTTTACCACTCGGCGTTCTCACCCGAAGGCGCGCGGATGGCGTCGAACCTGCCGGGTGCGAACGGATCGGGTGCGCTCGTGATCGTGCAGCCGCCCGGCATCGAACCGTTGACGCTATCGTCGACGTCGGCCGCGATCCCGCTCGGCTGGTCCAAGGATGGCGCGTGGGTGTACTCGCTCGAACAGCCGACCGACGACTACCGCCTCCGGTTGATCGCGACGAGCACGGTCGGTGATGGAGCGTCCCGCCTGATCGCGGTGCTCGAGGAGGGTGAGCACCCGATCCTCGTCGACGACGACGCCGCGGCGATCTTCAACGTGACGACGACGGTCAGCGACATCTGGATGGCGAGCATCGACGCACGGCCGACGCTGCCACCGATGCCACCCGGGCCTCCGCCGCCACCGGTGACGCCACGCGCGATGCATGCGACGCCACAGAACCTCGCGCTCGCCGGCGAACCCAACACGATCCCCGCCGGCTGGGAGGTCAGCGGCGAGCCGCGCCCGGCCGTGCTCGCGACGGAGTGCGGGCCAGCTGCTACCTGCGTCCTGCTCGACGGCCGGAGCGCGGCCTCCGTCTTTCAGAGGATCGACGCCGCACCGTATCGCGGGAAGCGCGTGAAGCTGTCGGTCGACGCGAAGGTCGACACCGGCGCGACGCTGATGGTCGGCATCGACTCGGGCATCTACGCGCGCTCGGAGATCCCGTCGGGGCAGCTCAAGATCCTGCCGCAGCGCTGGGAGCGCCGTGAGCTCCTCGCGGATGTGGCGCCGGATGCGATCTACATCGAGATCAAGGCAAAGGCCGTCGACGGCGGCCTCGCGCGCGTCGCGAACTTCGCGCTCGAGCCCGTGGAGGCTTCGCGCTGACACGCATGCGGTCAGGCGCTTCCACGCCGACGGTTCAGGCTCCCCCAGAACGATCGTGCGGGCGCGTCGCGGTAGCTTCGCAGCCAAATGCGGACGCACATCCTCGTTCTCCTGCTCGCGGCCTGCAACGCCAGGAAGCCCACGCCGAAGCAGGAAGCGGTCACGCCGACCAAGCCAGTCGCCGGCGATCCGGGGCATGGTTCCAGTGGATCGGGCTCGAACGGCTCCGCCGGCGACCCCGCGTGGACCAAGGATCCGCCGGACGTGCTGCGCGACAAGATCAACGGCGTCAACGCGCACGTGATCGTGCTCAAGAACACGGCGACGTTCCCGGAGTATCGCCAGGTGCTGGCGATGGTCGAGAAGACGCCGGGTGTCGTCGCGGCCGAGCCCTTCATCTTCGCCGAGCTCGAGATGTCGAGCGCGGCCAAGCCCCCGGTGAGCATCGCGCTCAAAGCGGTCGATCCTGCGCGCGTCGGCCGCGTGTTGACGATCGGGACCCAGATGAAGAGCGGCACGCTGGATGCGCTCGGCAACGGCGCCCCACCGCCGATCATCCTCGGGGATGTGCTGGCAAAGACGCTCGATGTCCGCGTCGGCGATGACGTCACGCTGACTCCACCCCAAGACCCGCTCGTGGCAGGTGAAGGCGCCCGGCCGGGCGTGTTTCGGGTCGCCGGAACCTTCCACATGGCCTTCGACGAGTACGACGAGCGGCTCGCGCTCGCACCACTGCCGGCTGTGCAAGCGCTGCTCGGCCGCGGTGATCACGTGATGGGGATCGAGATGACGGTCAAGGTTCTCGGACAGTCCGACGAGATCGCGAAGGCCCTCGAGGTCACGTTGGGCGGTCCTCCATACAAGGCGATCGACTGGTACGAGCTCAACGAGCAACTGTTCACGACGGCGGGCCACGCTCGTCCGTGACTCGGGCTTCGCTCGTAGGCGGGCGCCGGCTCGCGTGGTACCGGGACCTCGCGCCGCGCTCAGCGTTTCTGCTTCACAGGCTTCTTCGCCGCAGGCTTCTTCGCCGCAGGCTTCTTCGCCGCAGGCTTCTTCGCCGCAGGCTTCTTCGCCGCAGGCTTCTTCGCCGCAGGCTTCTTCGCCGCGGCACTCCGAGTGCGAGCCGCCTCCAGCTCGCGGTATGACGGCACCGGCTTGCCGGCCGCGAGGGCGCGGAGGATCGGGTCGTCGGCGAGCGGCGGGAACCGCAGCAGCACGTCGGCGACTGGCCCGAACGCCGCGCCATACCTGCCCGCGGCACGCTCCAGGAGGCTGTCGCGCGCGGTGTAGTTCGAGAGGCAGACGACCGGCCGCACCGGCGTCTCGATCAAGAACAGCGCCACGGCCCACATGCTGTCGTACGTCGATTGGTGGATGGCGGTGCCGAGCCTGCTCGACTCGTCGCTCTCGATCGCTGCGCGCAGGTACCACGCGAGCCGTGCGGGACCCGCGACGAGCGCTGCGGACGCCAGGCCATAGCGCTTCGCGCACGACGCCGCGATCTCGGCGCGCGCCTTCGCGGCGAGCTTGTCGCGTGCGGCCCGAGCATCGCGGATCGGCGCGAAGTCCTTGGCGTCGAGCAACTCGAGGAGGGCTTGCGCGCCGACGCGCTCGGCCGACTTCCGCGACGTGCTCGCGGCGAGGAGTGCGGGCCGCGCGGCCTCGGCCTGACGGGCGAGCGCGCAGAACGCGGAGAGCCGCAGCGTCTCGGAGCCGCGCCCGAGCCAGGGCACCATCGCGTCGGCGGCCACCCCGAGCAGCCCGAGCGCGGTGAGCGCGATCTGCGAGGTCTGCGGGCGCGGCGAGGGTTGCGCGAGCAGCTCGACCAGCACGGGTGCGACGGCGCCCCCGACGCGCGCGACCTCGCGCGCATACTCGTGGACCTTGTCCTCGAAGACCGGGTGCCAGTAGCTGTCTTCCGTCGCCTTCGCCAGGACCCGCTCGACGTGCACGCGGAGCGCGCGCCGATCGGTCGAGTCGACCGTGCGCGGCCGGTGCGCGAATTGCTCGCCCGCGCCTGTAGAGCCTGGCCGCGGATGGACCCGGACCGACAGCACCGCGCCGGAGAACGGCACGATCGGGTACTTCGCGTGGACGTTCTTGCCGCGGAGCGCGACCTCGTGCGTCGGTTTCGCGAGCGCAACGAACGGCCGCACGTTTGGCAGGCCAAGGGCCGCGAGCGCGATCTCGTCGACCTCGCCATCGCGCGCCGCCTCCGGTGGCAGCGCAGGGCTGACGTTGATGGTGTTGCCGTCCCGGCGCAGGCTGAGCTGCCCCCCACGCGTGCCGTGCACTTCGCACGACGCCGGATCCTCGCCGGGCCTCCGCACGACCACGAGCAACTCGGCGAGCTCGGTCTCCATCACGTCCGTGAAGTGACCTTGTGAGAGCACGTGGTCGCGCGCAAAGACGGTGCAAGCAAAGCTGAACCACCGGATGCCCTGGCCCGGTGGGCTCAGGACCGCGTGCATGCGCGCAGGCGCCTCGTCGAAGGCCTCGGCGACTACCGCCAGCGCGGCACGGAGCTGCGCCTCCGAGACCGAGCGCTCGGGAACACCGTAGGCAACGTCGAACATCAGCCGAGCATGCCTGCGTTCGGGCCCTCGCGGTCCGGATCACGCCCAACGAGGGCTGACGTCCTTCGAGCACGCCGTACATCAGATTGAGCTCGATCACTCGGCTGGCGCGGGTGCCGCTGGTTGCGGATCACGCACTAGCTTCCGGTCGCGCGATGCGCGAGTCCGAAGAGCTGGCGCTCGGTCCACGCGGCGAGCTTGCTCGGGCCGCGCCCGACCAGCCGGCGGCGCGCATCGATGGCCGCCGGGATCGCGATCGCGGTCCGTGGCAGGCGGCGATAGAGCGTGCGAAACGCGGCGAGCCCGGCGGCTGCGCGGCGCGGTGCGGGTCGCAGCTCGAACTGCGCGACCAGATTCGCGGGTAGGAGTGCCGCGGTGATCGCCTCGGTGACGCGGCCGAGTGGCGGCTGGGTCGCGCCACCGCGGCCGATCAGGAACCTCGCCATCTCGCGCGCGCACGGCGCGACCGCGAGGCGATCACTCGACAGCATGCGCGCCATGTACGCGGCGTGCGCGGCCCAGCTATCTGGCAAGAGCGTGCGCGGGATCCCGAACAGCGCCGCGAACCGGTTCATCTCGATCACGTAACGATCCTTGAGATCGGATGCGAGCGAGCCATCGAGGTGCTCGCGCACGACGAGCGTGGTGTCGATCAATGTCGCGTGCACCCAGCGCAGCGCGTCGACATCGTTCGCGGCGTACTCGGTGCCCGCGGGCCAGCCGCCGATCGCATAGGGGATCGTGCCGCGCACGCGGGTGTGGATCGAGTGCACGCGACGGGCGGCGGCGAACGCGTCGTCGAGCTCGCCGAACACCATCGCGAACACGTTCTTGAACGTGCGCTGAAATCGACCGACAACGTCGGTGCGTGTGTGCGAGTGGTGATCGAGCGCGTGCGCGACGAACGGATGTGCGAGCTGGAGCAGCGCCGCACGACCACCACCGATGAACAGGCCGAGATCTCCACCGAGCTGCCACGCGATCGATTGCGGACCGAGGATCCCGGCGCGGGGATCGACCACGTGCGCACGCAGCTGCGCAAGTGATGCCTCGAGCTGGTTCCACGTGACGATCGACACCGGCTTGATCCCATCATCCCCAGGAACCCCGGTCATGACCACCGTGCGTGGCCGCCACAATGGTGCTGGATCGCCACGCGGATTCCATCCAAGTCATCGTCATTACCGCATTTCGTACGGCACAACGGGTGCACCAGGGAGATGCGTCATGAGGACCATGGAAAACACCGCTGGAGGAGGCCAGGCGCCCGTCGCGCCGGTCGTGCCCCCGGACGAGCTCCAGCCTGGCGCGAAGGCGGGACCATGGATCGTCGAGCGCGAGCTCGGGCGTGGTGGCATGGGCGCCGTCTACGCGGTCGTGCACGAGGAGATCGGCAAGCGAGCCGCGCTCAAGGTCGTGCACGCGCGCCTGCTGCAGCCCGGGTTCAACTGCGATCGCATGCTGCTCGAGGCGAAGGCCGTCAACCAGGTCGGCCATCCCAACATCGTCGACATCTTCGAGACCGGCAAGCTTCCGGATGGTCGCCCGTACATCGTGATGGAGCGCCTCGAGGGCCAGCCGCTGAGCTATCGCGCGGACGAGGGCAAGATCCTCCCCGACCAGGTGATCTCGCTACTGCTGCAGATGTGCGACGCGCTGATCGCGGCGCATGCGGCCGGCGTCATCCACCGCGACCTCAAGCTCGACAACGTGTTCCTCACCGACAACGTCGAGGACCCGAACACGCCGAAGATCAAGCTGCTCGATTGGGGCATCGCGAAGATCATCAATCACAACGTCCGCCACACCATCGAAGGCCAGCTCGTCGGCACGCCGCAGTACCTGTCTCCCGAGCAGGCGCGCGGTCACGACGTCACGCCGCAGACCGATGTCTACTCGCTCGGCGTCATGGCCTACGAGCTGTTCCTCGAGCAGCTCCCGTTCGAGGCCGAGACCAGCGCCGAGATCATGGCGATGCATCTGCGAGTCACGCCCCCGCCCCCGCGCGACCTGTGGCCCGATATTCCAGCCGCGCTCGAGAGCCTGCTGATGGCGATGCTCGCGAAGTCGCCCGACGATCGGCCGACCATGCTCGAGGTCGCCCGCCGCCTCGAGATCGTGCGCAACGACCTCCAGCGCCGCCGCTCCGCGAACCTGTCGGTCGCAGTCGACACCGTCATGCCCATGTTGCCCGCGCGTGCGACGCGTCTGGGGTCCTCGTCCGGCCTCGCGGCGACCGAGATGGCGATGGAACAGGCGCCGCGCCGCTGGCAGTTCGCGCTCGGCGCGTTCGCGCTGGTCGCGAGCACGATGCTCTTCTTGATCAGCCGCGCCGGTGACAGCCGGGCCGCGAGTGCCGCGACCACCCCCACCGGTGCCTCCTACGTGCGTACCGACACGACGCTGCAGCAGGAGCTCGCGCAGCAGCCGTCGCTTGCCGCACCCGCTGACGCGCCCGCTGCGCAGGTCGAGGTCCCGGCTGAAGTCGCCGACGTCGCGATCGAGGAATTCCCGCTGGTCGTCGAGGAGACGCCGGCTCCTGTCAAGCAGGTGACCAAGGTCGCCAAGAAGCCAGCGCCCCGCATGGCGACCTCGCGGTCGACGTCGATGGCGCACCGTTCGTCGACGCGCAAGGACCCGGTCGCGCCGCGCCGGGCCACGAAGATCGACCCTGACGGCACCATCGATCCCTACCGGTGAGGGGCACAGCGCTCATCCTTGTTGCCGCACTCGTGGCGACGCCGGCAGCTGTTCACGCCGACGAAGCGATCCCCGAGAAGGCACGCAAGCTCGCCGACCACGGCCGCGCGATGCACGACCGCGGCGACTACGAGCGCGCGATCGCCGCCTTCAAGGAAGCCTACGTGATGGCGCCGAGCCCGGGCCTCCTGTTCAACCTCGCGCAGGCGTACCGGCTCCAGGGTAACTGCGACGACGCCGCGCTGATGTACCGCCGCTACATCGCGACCGGCCCAACCGCCGATGCCCGGGCGATCGCCGATGGCCACCTGCAGACCGTCGAGCGCTGCACCCAGAAGCGCGCGCTCAACATCCCGCTCGACGACAATCAGGCCTATCTCAAGGTGCCGCCGCCGCCCGGGCCCGAGAAGGTCATGCTCGAGGAGCGCCAGACCGACGAGAACCCGGGGCTCAAGAAGGACATCGGCATCGGCATCACCATCGGCGGTGGCGTCGCGCTGACGGTTGCGGCGTTCTACGGCATGCGGTCCTACGGCGCCTCGCAGGAAGTCGAGCGTGCATACGCGCGCGGCGCGAAGTGGAAGGAGATCGAGGACATTCACGCGCGTGGCGAGCGCAGCGAGCGAGCCGCCAAGATCTTCGGGATCGGTGGCGGGCTTGCCATCGCGGGCGGCGTCACGCTGTTCCTGCTCGGTCGTCGTGACGAACGCGCGATGCCCCTTGTCGTTGCGCCGTCGCCCAACGGCGGCGAGGTCAGTTACGCATGGCGGTTCTGAGGGCCGGTTCGCTGCTCGCGGTCGCCGCGGTCACCGCCTCCTGCTACTCGCCCGAGGTCCGTGACTGCACGGTGTCGTGCGCGTCAGCGGCGGACTGCACCGGCGGCCAGGTCTGCGGCGGCGATCAGTTCTGCTCCGCTCCCGAGGTTGCCGGCACCTGCCTTTTGCCCGATGGTGGCGTCGACGGCATGCAGCCGCCTGGCGATGCAGCCCTGCCGGTCGACGCGCGCCCGAGTACGACGGCCGACGCGATGCCCGATGCGTGGCCGACGGTCCAGCTCCACGTGCGGATCGAGGGTCGCGGCGTCGTGATGCTGCCCACGATCGGAAACTGCGACGGCAGCAGCGGGCAGGCCGACTGTCTGTACACCGTTCCCCAGGGGACGGCGGTGACGCTCCACGCGGTCCCCAAGAACCACTGGCGGTTCGAGGAATGGACCTCGCAGGTGTGTGGCAACCAGCCCGCGACGTGCGCACTCGTGCCCGACGTGCCGACGTTCGTCCAGGCTCGCTTCGAAGAGATCGACGACTGACCGAGGAGACTCCGATGCGGTTCGAGATCGCGGTTTGGGCCTGCGCATCCCTGATGTTCGGCGCGTGCTATGCGCCGGAGGTGAGCGACTGCACGGTGACGTGCACGACCAGCGCGGCGAAGTGCGCCGCAGACCAGGTCTGTGGCAGCGACGGTTACTGCGCCGCGCCGGAGGTTGCCGGCCAGTGCGAGGGCGGCGGCTCGACCATGGTGGCGCTCCGGATCGTCATCGAGGGCGGCGGCCGGGTGACCGTCAAGGGGATCGGAGAGTGCCGGTCCGATGCCGGCGGCGATTGCACGTGGCAGCTCGAGCCGGCGCGATCGATCGAGCTCTCCGCGAATGGCGACCTCGCGCAGTGGACCTCGGGTTGCTCGGGCTCGGCCTCGACGTGTCTCCTCGCACCGACATCGGCGACCATCGTGGGCGCCCGGTTCGCGACAAGTGACGACGATTGATGGGCTCTTGACGACCCGTGCGTGCTGCGTCGACACGGTTGTGTCCCGGCGCCCGCATGCGAGGCCACCGAGGACGTCGCCAGCGCGGTGTTTCGCGAGTGCGCCACGGTCCGCATCGTGCAGGGCACCTCGCCCATGGCGGCCCTGACCTCGGATGCACCGGCGGAACTCTCGATCGTACCGCCGGGCCTCACCAGCGCGCGACGTCAGACCGTTCGCAACGCTCCGCTCGCGAAGCCGCGACGTACGCGCCCCGCGACGCCGTCGCCGGGTGACCGGATCGGTGTGTGGCGCGTCGAGCGCGAGCTCGGCCGCGGCGGCATGGGCTCGGTCCACGCGGTCACTCACAACGGCTTCGGCAAGCGCGCGGCGCTCAAGCTTTGCCACCGCTCGGTGCTCGGTCCGGAGTTCACGCCGGACACCTTCCTTCGCGAGGCCCGCATCGTCCACCTCGTGAACCACCCGGGCGTCCCCGACGTGTTCGCGACCGGCACCTACGATGGCCGCCCGTACCTCGCGATGGAGCGGCTCTCCGGCGAGACCCTCGGCCAGCTTCTCGATGCCCGTACGCTGTCGCCGCTCGAGAGCCTCGAGATCGTGCTCGAGCTCTGCGACGTGCTGGCGGCGGCCCACACGGCCGGCGTGATCCATCGCGATCTCAAGCTCGACAACGTGTTCGTGCTCGACGCTCCCGGTACCGGCGGCCGCCACGTCAAGCTTCTCGACTGGGGTGTCGCGTGCATCCTCGACGAGCCCGATCCGATGGCCGGCATGATCGCCGGGACGCTGATCGCGGTCGCTCCCGAGCAGATCGCCGGCAACGCGCTGACGCCTGCGGCCGACATCTACTCGCTCGGCGTGCTCGCGTTCCAGGTGCTGCTCGGTGCGCCGCCGTTCACCTCGCAGAGTGATCTCGAGCTGCTCCGCATGCACCTCCACGCGACGCCACCCGATCCGGCGACGTTGTGGCCCGAGATTCCGCGCGCGCTCTCGACGCTGCTGCTCGCGATGCTCGCAAAGGATCCGGCGGACCGCCCGTCGATCGCCGAGGTCACGCGCCAGCTGACCTGTGTCCGCGAGGCGCTCCGCCCGCAGCGCCGGTCATGGCTCGCGAACCTCCGCGTGATCCCGACCACGGCGCCGGTCGACGTGATGGGCCGCCCCGCACCGGTCATCGATCTGACCAAGGCCGTCCGCGTGCTCGCCGCCGCGCGCCACCGGATCGTCGGCGCGACGCTCGCTGCAGCCGCCGCGATCGCGAGTGCCGCGATGCTGTTCGGCGCCTGAGGTCAGCGGCGCGGCGCGAGGTCAGCGCTTGATGCCGACGACAAGGCCGTCGGGCGTCGGCACGCACACCGAGTCGCACGCCGCCGCGACCTGCTCGTGGAAGCTGCGCATCGCGCGCCCGCGATCGCTGTCCTCCGTGAGCTCGCCGAACAGATACGCGTTATCGCCGATCACGAGGCCGCCGGGCCGTAGGTTCTCGAGCGCCCACGCACCGTAGAAGTCGTAGCTGACCTTGTCGGCGTCGATGAAGACGGCGTCGAACGGCGCCTCCTGCGCGAGCGTCGGCAGGATCTCGCGACCAGCGCCGACGAGCACGCTGACGCGATCGGCGAGGCCCGCGGCCGCGAGGTTCGCGTGGGCGATCTCGGCATGACGCGGCTCGAACTCGATCGACCACAACCGACCGGTCGGCGCGAGGCCGCGCGCGATGTGGATTGCCGAGTAGCCGACGAGGGTGCCGACCTCGACGACCTTGGTGGCGTTGATCAGCCGCATGAGCAGATACAGCATGCGGCCATCGCTCGGCCCGACCTGGATCGCGGGGATGCCCTCGGGGACCTCGAACGCCTGCGCGAGTGCAGCATCGTGCGGCGCGTGCGTGCGGTTCACGTAGTCGAGGATCGCGGGCGTCGTGTAGCGACTGCCTGCGCGCGAGTCTTTGTCGGCCATCCGGGTAACTTGCCACACGCATGTAACGTCGGCGTGCCGGCGCACGTGCTTAGAGTCCGCGGCATGGCTCGCACGTCCCTCGCCGTCGTCATGCTCGCGCTGGTTCACGGGACGAGCGCGGTCGCCGCCACCAGCTCGCCGTCGGTGCCGAGCGCGTTCGGCGGCAACGGCCACAACGCGTCGTTCGACGGCCGGCTCTACATCGTGCGCACCGCGCCGGGCTGGCAGGTCCAGCTGCTGCGGCCCGAGGGCATCACGTACCGTCCGGACGGGTACCCCGATGCGCTCGGCCCGATCTGGAGCCCGCCGCTGCAGATCGTCGATGGCGAACCGAACGGCGAGAACGCGCTCGCGATCTGCGAGCCCGACGCGACCCGCGCGCCGTACGCGTGCGATGCCGCGAGTAGCCCGAGCGCGACCGGGCCGTTCGCCTGCTACGACGTCCAGATCCTCGACTCCGATGCGACGAAGAGCGTCGCGAACGGCGGGATGGTCCTGCGGCGGCGGCATCTGCTGGTGCGCGTCGCCGATCCGCGGACCGCGAGTGCGCGGCCGGTCGCGTTCACGTGGGGCGCGCTCGAGGAGCTCCGCACGACCGCGAATGGCCAGCTCCGCGGCATCGAGCCGACCGTCACCCGCGATGGCCGCCTGCTGCTGTGGCAGGGCTCGATCAACAATGGCGATCAGGACGGCATGATGATGTACGCGGTGGCGGCGAGCGCGTGCGCCGCGACCGGGTGGTCCGCGCCGCGGACGATCGCGCACATGATCAACGATCCGGCCGTCAACACGAAGTACCGGCTCGCGATGCGCCAGCTGCGGGCCGCCGACGGCATGCCGTTCGCCGACACCGCACCGATCTATGGCGCGTATCCATGGCTCCTGCCCGACGGCGACGGCGTGATGTTCTCGGCGGCGCTGATGCCGTGTCGCGCGCCCGAGGATCCCGGTGGCTGCGGGCCGCGCCGTAACGCGACCTCGGTGCTCGGGTATCCGACGAACTGGGGCATCGCGCACATCGACGGCGGCGTGAACCCGTCGACGACCGACGACGTGCGGCTCTTCTTCTCGTCACCTGGCCCGGCGACGTTCGGCCAGCTCCCGGTCGGCGCGGGCCACGACGTGTGGCCGTTCTTCGGCAGCAACACGTCGAACTACGTCGAGATCGCGTTCGACGACGGCCTCGACGGCGCCTACGCCGGCCTCTGGCACCTGAACGAATCGATCACGCCGATCGGCACCCTCGACGTCACGCAGAGCCCCGACGTCTCGGGCTACTTCAACACCGCGCGCGTCCGCGGTGGGATCACGTTCCCCGGCGCCAACAACGGCGTCCTCGGCAAGGCCGCGGTGATGACCGGCGGCTGGTTCGAGGTAACGCACGACGCGAGCCTCGTCCCGCAGAACGGCATCACGATGGAGATGACGCTCCGGCCCGCGGGCGATCCCGACTGCGACGCCGCGAACAACTACCGCATCCTGATCCGCAAGGGCGACAGCTACAGCCTCGTCCTCGAGGAGTCCCGCGGCATCCGCGCCCGCGTCCGTGTCGCTGGCGGCGCGATCCGCGAGCTTTACTCGGGTGCCGTCCTCACGGCTGACGGCGCGACCTGGACCAAGGTCACCGCCGAGTACGACGCCGCGAGTGGCAAGCTGCAGATCCGCTTCGACGATCAGCTCGTCGCCGAGGAGACGTTTGTGCCCGCTCCCCTCGCGGGCACCACCGATGTCCTCACGATCGGCGGCGTCGGCGCGCGCCCGGCATGCGGCGAGGGCGTCAACTTCGCCGGCACGATCGACGAGGTCTCGATCTCGCGCATCGCGCGCCACCTCGCGCCACCCACGACGCCTGGCGACGACGCCGGCACCAACCCCGACGCCGCTCCCACCGGCGACGGCGGCACGGACCCCGCCGCCACCGACGCCGGCGCCGGCGGTTGCTGCGATACCCGCCGCAGCCCAAACGGCTCGGTCCTCCTCGTTTTCGCAGTCTCGTTCGCCCTGCGCCGGGGACAGATACGACTTGCACAACTTCGACGACGTCGCGACCTCGTGGCCGACGTCGCAGCGCCCACAACCAGCAAGTTGTGGAAGTCGTGTCTGTCCCTCATCCGGGGTCAACAAGATCGATGAGTTGGCGACGACAAGTTGTGCAAGTTGTGTCTGTCCCCATGCTCGGGTGCAACGCGCCGGCGGATCCGCCGGTCGTCATCGATCTCGGTGGGCTTCGAGAGGGCGCGATCACGCGCGGCTTCGAGGTGGATGGGACGCGCGAGGTGCGGATCGTCGGCGCTGATGGCGTGATCGTCGAGGCGTGGGTCGAGGGTGGCGTGCTCGATGGCGTGACCGACGCGCAGCGCGCGCGAGGGGCGTCGGAGTCGTGGCGGGTCCCTGCGCCGGTGCCGGGCGATGGCGACGGCGACGGTGAGCTCGAGCTCGCCGTGCTGGCGAGCGGGCCCGTCGAGCTGACGGTGTGGGCACGCGGGGCCGTGCTGGATCCGGTGACGCGCGGGCGATCGCTGGCGTGGCTCGATGGCACGCTGCTCGATGATCCGACGCTGGTGTCGTTCGCGCGGGTGATGGCGGCGATCAGCGAGGATCGGCACGGCGGCCGCCTGCTCGATCGGTGGTTTCGCGCGTTCGCTGCGGGACCGGGTGCCGGGCGCGCGACGTTCGTGCAGTTCCTCGACGACATCGCGGTGGCGCACGGCGCCGATCCGGCGGCGTGGGATCTCGGCGCCCTGCCCTTCAAGGTCACCGGCGTCCACGACCGCATCGATCTCGCCGGCGCCGGACACTGCGGAGAGCTCCGCGTCTCGATCGCGTCGACGCACCCGACGTTCTCGCCGGTGCACCTGATCTTCCTGTTCCGCCAGCCCGCGGGCGCCGACGACGTGACGCCCGATGGCATCGTGCACTGTCGCGGCACCGCGCGCGCGTGGGCGCGGCTGTCGGAGCTCGCGCCGGAGGCCTTTCGCGCGGCGGCCGGAGCGATCGTCGACGCGGCGCTCGTGCCCGAGCGCTTCCTGCTCGCGGAGTCCGTCGAGCTCTCGATCTCGCCCTGGCAGTGGCGGCAGTGGCAGCCCGACGGCGGCGGTGGCCTCGCGAATCCACCGCTGTTCCAGACCATCGACGTCGCACGTGTCAACGCGCCGGGCCCGACGCGCGATGCGTTCCTCTCCGCGGTCGCCACGCACGCCGATGCGATCGCCGCGCGCACGTGGACCGTCCCCGCCGGCTTTCGGGCGCTGACCGCAGAGGTCCAGCCGAGCGCGGTGGCACCGCTCGTCGATCTCGGAGACCTCGCGGGATCGCCGCAGCTGCCGCGCGCGCTCGGCATGATCGGCTGTCCGCGCTGCCACACCGACGACGCGGACTTCCTGCACACCGGCCTCGATCGCCAGCCGAGCCCGTTCTACGACCGCGAGCTCGACGCCCGCGCGCACCGCCTCGACGCGCTCGGCCGCGGCGAGTGGCCTGCGCCGGTGACATTCGGTCCGCTGCAGCCGCTCTGAGCCAACTTTACTCGGTGTCGTCGCCGCTCTCGCGGTACGGGCCGAGCTTCGTGAGCTCGGCGATCTCGTGCGCGACCGCCGCGGCCTCGCGCACCGCGTAGTCCTGGATCGCCTCTGCGAGGCCGGCGTGGCGGATCCAGTGCGCGGAGTACGTCGGCGCCGGCTCGAAGCCGCGGAGCAGCTTGTGCTCTCCCTGCGCGCCCGCCTCGAACAGCGGAAGGCCGCGGGCGATCGCGCGCTCGATGCCGGCGTAATAGGCGGTCTCGAAGTGCAGCAGATCGACGTGGACGTCGGCGCCCCAGTAGCGTCCGTAGAGCGCCGTCGGGGTCTCGAGGAACACCGCACCGGCGACCCGCTTGCCACCGCTCACGACCTCGACCATCTGCAGCTCGTCGGGCATCGTCTTCGCGAGCTCGTGGAAGAACCCGGGCTGCAGGTAGTCGCGCCCGCCGTGCTGCGCGGTGGTCGTTCGATAGAACCGATCGAGATCGTCGAGCCGCGCCTGATCGAGCTCGCGGCCCGACACCCACGACAGCTGCTCGATCGCCGCGCGCGCCCGCTCGCGCTCCTTGCGCAGTTGCTTGCGCTTGCGACTCTTCAGGGCGCCGAGGAAGTCGTCGAACGTCTGGTAGCCGCGGTTCTTCCAGTGAAACTGCATGCTCGCACGCGGGAAGTAACCGGCGCGGGCGAGCGCGGCCTGCTCGTCCGCGGTGCAGAACAACCAGTGGATCGACGAGCACTCGCTGTCGTCGGCGAGCGCGCGGACCGCGGCGATCAACGCATCGCGCACGCCGTCGCGGCGGTCACCGAGATCGCGTGCGAGCAGGATGCGCCGCCCGGTCGCCGGCGTCGCGGGTGCGGCGATCACGAGCTTGGGGTAGTAGCGAAGCCCGGCACGCTGCGCGGCCTGGGCCCAGCCCCAGTCGAAGATGTACTCGCCGTAGCTGTGGGTCTTGAGGAATGCCGGGACTGCGCCGACCAGCCGGCCCGCGACCTCGGCTAGCAAGTACACGGAGGTCCACCCCGACCGACCGCGCTTGGCGAGTGATTTCGGGCCCGCGATCGCATCGATCGATCCGGTCGCCTCGAGCGCCGCGAGGAAGCCATGTTGCAGAAATGGCGAGGATCCGTGGTCGAGCGCGTCCCATGCGGCAGCGTCGAGGTCGGTGACCGATCCAGCGGCCCGCACCACCACGTTCATGCTAGAGAGAACCCCAGGAAACGGCAGGCCATACCCATGACGCTCGACGCCCAGACCAAGACAAAGATCGACCAGCTCGTCCAGAGCGATGACATCGTGCTGTTCATGAAGGGCAGCCGGAGCTTCCCGCAGTGCGGGTTCTCCGCATCCGTCATAAACATCCTCAACACCTTGGTGCCCAAGTACACGACCGTCAACATCCTCGCGGACAACGAAGTCCGGACGTCGATGAAGGAGTACTCGGACTGGCCGACATTCCCGCAGCTGTTCATCAAGGGCGAGTTTGTCGGCGGCGCTGACATCGTGCGCCAGATGCACGAGAACGGCGAGCTCGAGAAGAAGCTCGGTGGGCTGATCGCGGCCGCGAAGCCGCCAGCCGTCACGATGTCCGCGCGCGCCGCCGCCGAGCTCCAGGCCGCGCTCAAGGACGGCAGCCCCGGCGACGTCATCCACCTCACGATCACGCCGGCCTGGGAGCACCAGCTCGATCTCGGTCCGAAGGAAGCCAGCCACGTCACCCTCGAGCTGAGCGGGCTCACGCTGCAGCTCGATCGCGCCTCGGCCGCGCGTGCCGAGGGCGTCTCGGTCGACTTCATCGAGGACGCGACCGGCGCCGGCTTCAAGATCGAGAACCCGAACCGCCCCGCCACGGTGAAGCAGATCGAGCCCAAGGCGCTGAAGGCGCTGCTCGATGCCGGCACGATCAAGCACGTCTACGACGTTCGCACCGAGAAGGAGCGCAGTATCGCGAAGCTTCCGGACACGAAGCTCCTCGACGACACCACGATGGCCGAGATCGAGGCGCTGCCGAAGGACACGCACATCGCGTTCCACTGCCATCATGGCAACCGCAGCCGCGCCGCCGCCGAGCACTTCCTCAAGCTCGGGTTCTCGAACCTCTACAACCTCGCCGGCGGCCTCGATGCGTGGTCGCAAACCGTCGACAGCAAGATCCCGCGCTACTGAGTCCAGCATGGGCGTGCTGCTGCTCGCGGCCGTGCTGGCGGCCGGCTGTAGCAAGCCGGATCCGAACGCCGAGGTCTGCGATCACTACGCCAGGCTGATGGTGAAGTGCGCGGACCCGACGGAGAACGCCGCCCTGCTCTCGGACACCGCGAAGAACTTCTGCCAGAAGGGCATGAGCGGCAAGCACGAGCAGATCTTCGGCGCGAATTACAAGGCGATGATCGAGTGCACGCGGACCGCCGAGACCTGCGCCGCGCTCGAGCGCTGCCAGCAGCCGTGATTGGCGCCCGCCGGTACGACGATCGTCCTTGATCGCCGCGGCTGCTGCCGGCACTGTCCGCCGACATGCGCGCCGCTTTGCTCGTCGCTGTCCTCGCCAGCTGGCTCACGGCCTGTGGCGGTCGCTCCGCCACGCCCGACGCCTCCGGGCTCGGGCCGACGGCGAACCTCGCGCGCGGCATCGCCGACACCGACCTCGCGATCGACGTGACGGCGTTGACGGGCACCGCGACGCTGATGTTCGAGCCGAGCACGGAGCCAGGTGGCACCGTCGAGATCGGCGATCTCGCGATCGAGAGCGTCCGGGTCGCCGGCGCGGACCTCGCGTTCGCGATCACCGCCGGCAAGCTCGATCTCGCGCTGCCGGCGAGCGACGCACCCACGGCGGTGACGTTCACCTATCGATGGCAGCACCACGAGGGCTTCGAGGGCGTCTCTGCGAGCGGCTACACGCTGACGTGGCCGTACTACTGCGGCAACGTGTTTCCCTGCCACTCGGATCCCGCCGACGGCACGACGTTCTCGCTCGCACTCACGGGCGTGGCGGCCGGCAAGACCGCGGTGTACCCGGCGCGAATCCCGGCCGAGGCGCCCGCCTACCAGATCGCGTGGTCGATCGACGAGTACACCGAGCTCGCGCTCGGCGCGACCACCGCCGGCACCGCGCTCTCGGTGTGGTATCGCCCGGGCGAGCTCGCCACCGCGCAGCAGGGCAGCGAGTACCTGGTCGCCGCGTTCGACTGGCTCGAGAAGACGATCGGTCCATACAAGTTCGGTCCGAAGGCCGGCACGGTCTCCGCGAAGTGGGGCGCCGGTGCGTTCGGCGGCATGGAGCACCATCCGTTCTGGCACGTCGGCACCGCGGCGCTGGGCGACGTCGAGACCACCACGCACGAGGCCGTCCACGGCTGGTTTGGCGGCGGCATCCGCATCAACTGCTGGGAGGACTTCGTGCTCTCCGAAGGCACCGTCACGTACCTCGCCGGGCGCGCGCTCGACGTCGTCGCACCGACCGTCGGCGACGCGATCTGGCAGAGCTACCAGAACGACCTCGGCGAGATCGCGCCGGCCGACAAGGTGTGGCCGGCCTCGTGCGGCATGATCGACGTGCTCGAAGATCGGCTGTTCACACGCGCGCCCTACATGCGCGGCGCCTTCTTCTATCGTGGCGTCGCGCTCAAGGTCGGGGCGGACAAGCTCGACGAGGCGCTCCGCGCCTTCTACACGGCGAATGCGACGAAGCCCGCGACGATGCAGAGCATGCTCGACACGATCCGCACCGTCACCGGCTACGACCCGACGGCGTGCGCGAACATGTGGCTGCGCAGCTCGACGATCCCCGCCGTCGGCGCCTGTCCCTGATCGGGGCCCCGGATACGGCTACTGCACATCACTGGCACAGCTTCAGGCTGCCGCCGAGCTGCCCGGACCGCGGCTCCGCCGACTGTAACCACACGATCGCCTCGCTGCCGGTCCACGCGAGCGGCCACCACAAGTCGCGCTTCGCGAGTGCCGGCAGCGGCGACGTCGCGCCCGTGAACGGATCGACCACAAAGCCGGATGAACCGGCAACGTTACTGTCGGGCGCAACGATCACGCGATCACCGGTGAACAGCGCGGATCGGTTGTCGCCGATGTTGACCGGCGGGAGGAGTCGCCACGTGTCCGTCACCGGGTCATACACCCCACCATCGCTGTGCGTCCGATACAGCTCGTCGCTGCCCCACACCAGCACCTTGCCGTCGGGCAGCGTCGCCATCACCTCGGGGCTGCGCATACCTGGCTCGCCCGTCGTCGACATCATCCGCCACACGTCGGTCGCCGGGTCATAGGCCCATCCGGCGTCGTAGCCCTCCTGCCCCGCCGACCTGAAGTGGCTGCCCCACAACACGACCTCGCGACCGGTCCACGTCGCGCTCGCATCGGCCGCGCTACGCACGAGATCATCGCCCGGCGGATTCGCGCGCGCGATCGGTCGCCAGGTATCCGTCGTCGGGTTGTACAGCGCGCCATCGTCGATCTGCAGCGAGTACCGCCAATCGAGCCAGCCACCGACCACGAGCATCTCGGTGCCGGTCCACACCGCGAGTCCGTCGCTGCGTCGATCGGGAGCGCCAACGTTCGACATCAGCGTCCAGCGATCGAGCACGGGATTGTAGCGCGCGCCGGTCGCGAGATCGCCGCTGGCGTTCTCACCGCCCCACACGATCATCTCGCTGCCGGTCCACACCGATGCGACGTTCCGCCGCCCTGCAGGCGCATCGACCGTCGACATCGGCGTCCACCTGCTGGTGTCAGGATCGAAGCGCGCGCCGGTGGCGATCGCAGCGTCCCACTCGCCGCCGGACGGCGCGGTCTCGCCGCCCCACACGAGCAGCTCGCTACCGGTCCACGCCTGCGCGAACGACTTCTGCGCACGTGGTGCGTCGCTGGCCGGTAGCAGGCTCCACGCGGCGACGGAATCGACATCGCACGTCGCATCGGAAGGGACACAGCCGGTAGCAGCGAGCACCAAGGCCAGACACGTCTTCATGACGTTGGCCTCGTGCAAGCCATGCGCCCCGTGCAGGTACGCGCCAGCTCACGCCAGCGACCGCCAGAGGTCTGACGTGTCAGGTTCGGTGTTCAGAACCGAACGTCGAGCGTGTGGCGAACGCGTCAGGGGACGCGTGGCGCGACAAGCTGGCGATCGCCGATCTGGAAGACCACGTGCTTGATGGCGTCGCCCTCCTTGTGGAAGAACGCCACGGATTGCAGCGCCTCGATCCAGAAGGCGACGTCGGTGACCGGCACCATCCGGTGACGCGGCTCGCCGGGGCCCTCGAGGTAGAGCCGGTGATTGGCGAGCACGATCTGGAGCCTGGTGCCGGCGAGGTCGTAGGTGCCGGCGTAGGCGGTGAGCTGCGCGGGGCTGGCGAGCGGGCCCGGCGGCTTGGCGGTCTTCGCGAGCAAGTCGAGCATGATGCCGCCGAGGCGATCGACGAGCGAGGAGCCGGTCGACGCGAGCACGACGACACCGTGGCGGCTCTTCGGATCGAACGCGATGAAGCTACGCGCGCCCGAGGTGCCGCCGTTGTGGTGATAGCGACCCTTGGTGTCGATCATCCAGCCGAGGCCGGCGTTGTCGCTCGGGGTCTCCTCGAGCTGCTCCTCCTGGGTGAAGCGCAGCGCGCCGCGCAGCGTGGACTTGCCGCCGGCGGCGGCGTCGAGCTCGGCCTCGATGAGCTTCAGCTGATCGCGCACGCTCGAGGTCAGGCCACCGGCGCCGGCGAGCGCGTCGGTCCACGTCCACAGCGGTACCGGCTGGAGATCGACGTCGGTGCCGATCGCGCGGCGCTTCGCGGCCTCGGGCGGCACGACGAAGAACGTGTCGGTGAGGCCGAGCGGCTTGATGACGCGGGTCTCGAGCGCCTTCATGTAACCGGGGCCGATCTTGCGGCCGAGCGCGAACCCGAGGAGGCCGGCGCCGAAGTTCGAGTAGATGATGCGCTGCCCCGGGGGAGCCTCGAGCTCGGTGCTGACCAGATCGCGATAGAGCTCCTCCTCGGTGTACTTGGCATAAGGGTTCGCGGCGGTCGGCGCGATCCGCGGCGGCAGGCGCGGCAGCCCCGAGCCGTGGAGCGCGAGGTGGCGCAGCGTGATCGCCACCTTGTCGGCGGTCGGCACGGTGACGCCCGCGGGGAGCAGCTCGGCGACGGGCGTGTCGAGCTCGACCTCCTTGCGCTGGACCGCATCGGCGAGCAGCACGCCGGTGAACACCTTCGTGATCGAGCCGATCTCGAACAGCGTGCGGCCGTCCGGGGCGCCGCCGCCGGGGCCCTTGCCGAAGCCGTAGATCTCGAGCTTGCCGGCGGCGTAGAGGCCGATCACGAGGCCCGAGACGATCTCGCCGTCGAGGTAGGGCTTTACCTGGGCTGCGACCGCCGCACGGTGAGGACCCTCTGGATCGGCGTCGGTCGCGACCGGCTTTGCGGCCGGACGTGAGGGGCTCGCGCTACACGCGATCAGCAGCAGGGGCAGAAACCGAGGCATCTCGGGGACTCTAGCTCATGCGCACGACGTGCAACGGCTGGCGACCGCGGTGCTCGTACCTGCGAGGAGCTGCCAAAAGTCTCACGCGCCAGATCGCGCCCGGCATGCGAAAGTGCTTCCCCAATGCGCCGCACCGCCGTTTTTGCCCTGCTGACGCCGACCCTCTTTGGCGCCTGCCTCGCAAACCCTGCTGACGTCGAGACCGCGGTCGAGTCCTCCGAGGTGCTCGGAGGGACCGCCGCGCCGGTCGGCAAGTGGCCGGACGTCGTCGCGGTGCGCAGCGGTAGCCAGCAGTTCTGCACCGGCACGCTGATCGCGCCGACCGTCGTGCTCACCGCCGGTCACTGCGCCGGCGACATCGACAACGTGCTGATCGGGACGAGCTCGCTCGCGCGCGCCGCCGAGGGCGAGGTCATCACGGTGATCCGCACGATCGAGTATCCAAACTCGCAGAGCACCGGCGCGGACCTCGCGGTCCTCGTGCTCGCGAAGCCCTCGCGGTTCACGCCGCGGCAGATCGCCAGCGGCTGGGCGCGCGCCGACATCGCGAACGGCGCGCAGGTCGCGCT
>JACCTC010000360.1 GCA_013812655.1 Deltaproteobacteria bacterium
GATCCCGGCAGAAGTCGGTGCCAGAGCGGAATACGTCCTCCGAGGTCGGCGACTTGCCCAACGTCATGCGCCGCATCAGATCAAACGTGATCGACGGCGGCAACCAAAAAACACCAGCCTCCTAGAACGTCAGGCGGACGCCGATGCGACCGTAACCCGGGGCGTAGCGCGCCGAGGTGTTGCGGAAGTTCGGGTTCTTTCCGATCGGGTTCGGAGTCTCCGTGCCGTCGCCATCGATCGACTTCACCCAGATCAGATCCTCGTACGTGCCACCGGAAACCGGGTTCGCGTTCTGGATATCGCCGTCGTTGGTGACGCGCGGCGCGTAGGTGTTGTCGACGTTGAACGTGCCCTGGCGGTTGTAGATGTTGTAGATGTCGAAGAACACCTCGAGGTTCATGCCGCGACCGATGTCGTAGCCATAGCCGAAGTGCATGTCGAGGCCGTGCTCGAAGTCCGTGCGGCCGAGCTGGCCACGCGGCAGGAGGAACGACTCGTCGCCGCCGTACAGGTAGTGACCGGCGAGCGCGTTGGTCGGGATACCGGACAGCGCGCGGGCACGAGCGCCGACGGTCAGCGCACCCTTCTTCTTGAAGTCGAACGTGTAGTAACCGTCGAGCTTGATGTAGTGCGGGCGGTCCTGCGGCAGCGGGCCGACGCGGTTACCGAGCAGCTCGATGAGGTCGTACTGCGACGAGATGTTCGGATCGATCTGGCCGTTGTCCGCGGAGTACAGACCGCCGTAGTTACCTTCGGTCTTCGAGTACGTGTACGAGCCCTGGACGTAGAGCTTCTTCGAGAACCGACGGGTCAGCGTGAACTGCAGCGCGTTGTAGTCGCGGTTCGGCTTGTCGAAGATCCGGATGCCCTTGTAGAGCTCGAGCTGGTTCTCGAGGCGGTTCTTGATGACCGGGTCATCGGTGCGGTTGATGCGGTCGACGAGCTTCTTCTCCTCGTCGGCCGACCACTCGCCGGGGTTCGCGATGATGTACGTGTTCGCGCCGTCGGTCGAGACGTCCTCGATCACGCGGCCGAGCCGGCGATTCTGGTACGAGACGCCAACCTTGAGATCGTCGAGGAGCTCGTACTCGAAGCCCGCGATGATCTCGTCCATGTACTGCGACTTGATGCCCGGGGCGACGAGCACGCCGCTCGCACCGAACAGGTTCTCCGAGGCGCCGACTCGATCGACGGGCATGCCATCGACGATGTCCTGGGTGAGGCAGGCTTTGCCGTTCGCGCCGCCGATGTTCGGATCGGTACCGCCCTCACACGTGATCGTCGCGTTCTGGAAGACCTGCCGGAAGTTGCTCTCGCCGCCGAACGAGCGGTTATTGATCTGCATCGGGATCGACTCGTAGAACCGGCCCCAGTGGGCGTAGATCTTCGAGCGGCCTTCCTTCGTCCAGTCGTAGAGCAGACCGACGCGCGGCGCGAACATGCCGGTCAGCGTCATCGCGTTCTTGCCGAGCTGGGCGCCGGTGAGCGGATCGACCTGGTTCTGCAGCTCGCTCGAGTAGCGCATGCGCTGCTCCTCGTAGCGAAGGCCAACGTTGAGCGTCAGGTTCGGCTGGATCTGCCACGAATCGCGGAGGTAGGCCGACCAGTTGAGCGTGTTGCCGGCGACCTGCGTGCCGGGGTCACCGAGCTCGCCGCCGAGGTAGTCACACACGAAGTCGATCGTGCCGGAGCCGCCCGTCGCGCCGCCACCTTCGGGATCGGGGGTGCGGCAACGGTTGTCGAACCGGCCCTCGCTCATCGCGCCCTGATCGGTGCGCCCCCGGAGCTGCACCCAGCGGGTCGCGACGACAATGTTCGAGTCGACGAGGGTCTGGAGGAAGGCGCCACCCGAGTACAGGCGCGCTTTGTCGGAGAGGTTGTTCTCGACGTCGATGCCGGCCTTGAACTCGTGGCTACCCGCCGCCTTGATGCGCTGGGTGATGCCGAGCCTTGCCGAGCGGCGCTGCTCGACGTCGTTCGTGATCGAGCCCGGGCCGCCGATGACGTACGGCACGGTGTCCATCGGGCAGTTCTTGATGCCCGGGTACGGGTCCATGACGCCCGCGGGAGCCGGCGGACCGCCGGGAACCGCGTCGTAGCAGGTCGCGAGGGTCTCGGGGCGCTCTGGAATACCGTTGCCACCGCGTCCGAGCATCCACAGGCTGCTCCCGGAGAGCACCTGCAGGGGCTCACCGGCGAGCATCGGATCGTAGGCCTCGTCGGTCACCTTGTCGCGGTGCCAGCCGATCACGGCCTCGATCTCGGTCTTGTTGTCGTTGAACTTCGAGGTCCACTTTGCCGAGACGTCGGTCGTCAGGACGCTTGCCCTGCTACCTGACGTGATCGGACCGTAGATGCCGGGGCTGTCGAACTTCGCCGGCAGCACCTGGACCGCCAGCTGGCCCTGATTCTCGGGGTTCGCAGCGTAGTTGATCTTGCTGAGGATGTTGTACGCGTTCTGCTTGCCGGTGCGGACCTCGCACTCCGGCTGGTTCGGACCACCGCAGGCCGAATCCGTCAGGTAGAAGCCGGTCTCCGGATCGACGTCCGGCTGGCTATCGGCAAACCCGCCCATCGCCGTGCTGCGCGGATCGCAGCCCGACAGCGTGCCGTCGGCCTGCAGCTGGCGGCAGTCGGTCTGGCGCTTGATCGTACGCGTCACGTTCACGCGGGTGAACTTCGGCACGAAGCCGACGAAGAACCACAGCTTGTCCTTGATGATCGGGCCGCCGACCTCGAAGCCGAAATCGATTTCGTAGCCGTTGTCGCGGGTCGCGTCGATCGACGACGCGTTGCTCGGCGTGCGCTCGGAGCTCGCCGTCAGCTGGCCCGGCTGCCAGTAGCCGAAGATCGAGCCCTTGAGCTCGTTCGACCCGGACTTGGTGACGACGTTGACGATGCCGCCCGTCGCGCGGCCGAACTCGGCGTTGTAGCCACCGGTGAGGACCTCGATCTCCTCGATGAAGTCGTTGATCACCGGCGAACCAACGGTGCCGAACGTCAGGCCCGTCGTGTTGACGCCGTCGACGTAGTACTGGTTCTCGAGACCGGAGCTACCGGAGAACGAGACGCCACCGCTACCGTCGTTCGTCGAACCGGCGGCTGCACCGAGCGCCGACTCGAACGTGCGACCCGGCACCGGGATGTTCTTGATGTAGTTCTTGTCGATCGTGATGCCCTGCGTCGTCGACGTCGGATCGATCGTCGGCGCGCTGTCGGTGATCTTCACGACCTCGCCGCCGGCCTTGCCCTGATCGATCTTCTGGTGACCCGGGGTCACCTTGTTGACGCCGACGCTGATGCCGGAGCGCTCGAGCGTCATGTCGAGGTAGTAGTACGTGACGAGGTACTCGCCGGGCGGCAGCTCGGAGATCTTGAAGAAGCCGTTGCCGTCGGTGATCGCCGTCTGCGTGCCCTGGAGCGACGGCGACGTGACCGTGACCGTGACGCCCGCGAGCTTCTCGCCGGTCTGCGAGTCGACGACGACGCCCTGGATCGCTCCGGCGGTCGCCGACTGCGCGCGTGCAACCGTCGGATCGACGAGGTGGCCGAGTGCGAGGGCCGACGTCCCGAGGAGGGCCGCGACGAGCCAGCGCGAGCTGCGAGAGCGGAGAAGAGTATTTGCCTGCATTGCTGTGTTCCCCGTTCGAGCTTAGGTGCCGGTCATGAAGGTGATGACAACCGGCGCGGGCAGCGGCTGGTTGAAGGTGTCCTGGATGGCCGTCGTGAAGGTCACGGTGTAGTTCGTGTTCGGCGCGAGCGTCGCCCCGGAGAGCCGGATCGTCCGCATGTTGGTGCCGGTCAGCGCGACGGTCAGGCCGGCTGCGGCCGGCGAGATCGTGACGGTCGTGGTGTTGACGGTCGCGGCCGTGACCGGGACGTTGAGCGAGAAGTCGAGCGGGCTCGCGGTCAGGTTCGGGCTGACGCCGGTGTCACCGCTGTTGATCGAGAGCGGCTCGATCTTGAGCGGCTCGACCTTGAACTTGAACGCGCTGGTATCGCCCGGGGTGCAGCCGGCGTTGATGTTGCCGCCGGCGGGCGCGCAGACCTTCAGGCCCTGCTTGTCGACGATCTCTTCCGAGAACACGAGGCCGCAGTCGACGTTCGTCGGCATCGCGCCGTTCGGCGTCAGCACGATCGCCGGGCCGAGGGCGTCGAAGCCACCCTGCGCGGGGCGGTTCTGATCGCCCGACGGGTTCCAGTAGCTGAGGTCGAGGTTGATCGGCACGTCGATCGCGCCGCCGGCGCCGCACTTGAGCGCGACCGAGCCGGCGATCATGCGGGTCTCGTCCGCGCCGCCGTCCTCGTCGATATCGAGGATGCCGACCGGCTGATTCTTCTCGATCAGCTTCGAGCCAACGAGGCAGCCATTGTCGTTCTGACAGATGCAGATCGAGTTCGGGTTCGAGGCCGGGCACCGCTGCGGCAGCACGTCATCGGGGGCCGCGCAGCGCGTGACGTCCTCGGGCGTGGCGTTGAGCGGCACGCGGGCGAGCGCGTCCTCGTCGACGGTGCCGCGGCACGCGATCTCTTCGAGGTTATTGCCGACGAGCAGCTCGTCCATGATGATGCGGATCGGGTTGCCGACCGCGCCATTGAGCGCGGACGCGCTGGTCACCTCGTGCACCTCCGAGGGATCCGCGAGCTCGTGCGAGCCGAACGCGAAGACCCGGCGGCTGCGCTCGCGGGGCGGCGTGCCGTCGTCGATGAACTTCTCGAAGAGCCGAACCTGGCGGACCATCGGCGGCCCTTCCGGGTTGAGGTCGGTCGCGCTCTCGGTATCGGTGCAACCGATCACCGCGATGGCGGTGAGGGCGGTGCACAACAGACGACTCGAAAACCTCTTCATAATCTCTCTTCTCCTCGAAATCCCACCGTTACGGAGGTGCAACGGCGTGATGCAAAAAAGCAAAAAGCCGACCGCTTGTACTAACCGTTGGCGAATGCTGTCAAGGCGTTCCTTAGGTCTCGTATCACCGACGGATCCGCGACTTGAACCGCGACTCGATCACGGTCCGTGACAGCTCACGTGCGACGAGTCTCTGGGTGGTGTCGCAGGTTCATGTTCCGCGACGGACCCTCGCACGAATGACCGTTCGAGGTCCCGCCCGATGGCGATCTGTCGTCCCAGTGAGATGCGGACATCTCGCGGGTGTCGCAGGGGATCGCGCACAAACGAAAACCGGCGCCACATGGGCGCCGGCAGTCTCGCAGCACGCGGCGGTCGCTACTGCGCCGGCTTGTCTTCCTTGATCTTGAGCGCGACCTTGATCTCGTCGTGGTTCTCGTCGGTCGCGAGGCTGCGGATCGTGTCCATCGTGGTGATGACCTCGCGCCACGGCACGGCGTCCTCGAAGTCGATGAACACGACCTTCTCGGTGCCGGACTTCATGCCCTCGATGCGCGGCCGGATCGTCCGCAGGAGGTCGGCCGGCATCACCGTGGTCTCCTTGCCATTGTCGTCGACCACCATCTGGCCGTCGACCTTGACCTTGACGACGAGCATCGTCGCGTTCGGATCCGGCATCTCGTTCTGGTCGTCGAGCTTTCGCGGGACCTGCAGGGTCTCCATCTTCATCATGATCGGCATGACGACGAGGAAGATGATGAGCAGCACGAGCAGGACGTCGATCAACGGTGTCACGTTGATCTCGCTCTGGACGCCGTGCTTGTCGCCGCCGCCGCTTGACATCCCCATGGCTACTCGTCCTCCGCCTTCGTGATCGCGAGATCGACGTTGGACATGGCCATCTGCTTGTTCATGTACTCGAGCACCGGGTAGACCACCGAGTACTCCGCCGTGTCCGCCGCCTTGAGGTAGATCCGGCCGACGCCGTCGGGGTTCTTGGGCGCCTTCCACGCCGCCTCGACCTGGTTCTGCATCTCCTTGAGGGTCGACTCGTTCACCGGTCCGAGCTTGTTCTTCTCGACATAGAGCGTGCCGTCCGCCTCGACGGTGACGACCGGCTGCATCTTGTCCTTCTCCTGCGAGTAATTGCGCGCGCCGGGCAGCTTGACATCATGGCCGCGCCCCATCACCAGCGTCATCAGCATGAAGATGATGAGCAGCACGAGCATGACGTCGACGAGCGGCGTCACGTTGATGTCGGTCTTGACACTGTCGACGTGCGGCTTCTTCAGCGGCAACCGCCGGACGCGTCCGGCCTTCGCGGTCATGGCTACGCCCGGCCCTCTTTCAGCACGTAGTCGATGAACTCGCTCGAGACGTCATTCATGTCGATCACGTACTGCTCGACGCGCGCCGTGAAGAAGTTGAACGCCATCGCCGCGATGATCGCGACGCCGAGGCCAAGCGCGGTGGCCACCAGCGCCTCGGAGATCTTCGGGCCGATCTCGTTGATCGTCACGGTGCCGCCGCGGAGCAGCTGGAAGGTCCCGAGGATGCCGATCACGGTGCCGAGCAAGCCGATGAACGGCGTCGTCGTCGCGGTCGTGCCGAGGAACGCCATGCCAGTGCGCAGGTTGCTGGTCTCGCGCTCCTTGACGCGCTCGAGCGCGCGGTTCACGGAGTCGACGAGGTCGAAGTTGCCGACGTCATCGGGGCCGTGTGTTTTGAGCGCCTCGCGCCCCGCGATCAGCGCGACGAGCCCGGCCTCCATCACCTTCGCGACCGGGCTCTTCTTCATCGAACGCGCCGAGTTGAGCGCCTCGTTGACCTTGTGCTGCCGCAGGTACTCACCGAGCCCCTGGACATACCGGATGCTCTCGTCGCTCGCGGCTCGGAACGTGAGCAGCCGCTCGGCGATGATGTAGAACATGAACACCGACATCAGCAACAAGCCGACGGTGATCACCTTCACGATGATGCTCATGTGGTCCCAGATCTCTACGAGGTCGATTCCCATGGCACTTTCCTAGCTGAGGTTTTTGCGGCGCGAACGCGGCCAGTCGCCGCAAACAGAGGTCGAAGATTCGATCGTTACTTCTGCGAATAGATGAAGGTGACGGCGGTGCAGACCGGGACAGCCCGGCCGTTGACCATGTAAGGGCGATACTTCCAGCTCCGCATCTCGGACTGGATCTTGGCGTCGTACGCCGGGAACGTCGTGGTCTTCAGCTGCGAGATCGAGCTGACCGAGCCGTCGGTCGTGATGCACAGCTTGTAGGAGCCGACGACCTTGTCCTTGCCCGAGCGCTGGATCTCGGTCTTGGTGACGTCAGCCGGGACGATGTTCTTGTTGCCCGCGATCCGCGAGCCTTCGAGCAAGGTCGGCGGGACGTTCTGCGGCGGAGCCGGGGGCGGCGGTGGCGGCGGCGGCGGCGGCGGTGCGCCCATGACGCCGTTGATGTCGCCACCGAGGACGCCGCCCTCGACGCCGCCCTCCTCACCACCCTCGACACCACCGGTCGAGCCGGTCTCCTCGACGACCTGCTCCTGCTTCTCGATCTTGACCGGCTGGACGATGTCCTTGACCTTGATCTTCTTCGGCGTGATCACCTGGGTCTGCGGCTTCGCGCCGCCCGGTGGCGGCGGTGGCGGTGGCGGCGGTGGCGGCGCGACCGCGAGGTCGACCGACGTCTTCGGGCGCTCGAGCTGCTCGATCTCCCAGATCGACTTGGCCCACATCACCACGAACAGCGCGACGTGGACTACCGCCGCTGCCGTCAGCAGCGGCACGGCCCAC
>JACCTC010000380.1 GCA_013812655.1 Deltaproteobacteria bacterium
GCAGGGCGCCGAGGTTCGCGAAGCCGAGGCCCAGCGGGCGGAACTTGTAGCTGTTGTTGGCGATCTGCTCGGTCGGGTACGCCGAGTTGTCGACGATGATCTCCATCGCCGTCAGCGTGGTCGCGCATGCCTTGCGGAACGACTCGGGGTCGAGCTCGCCGCCGTTCGGGCCGCCGTCGTTGGCGCGCTGGAACTTGCGGAGGTTCAGCGACGCGAGGTTGCACGCGCTGTCGTCGAGGAACATGTATTCCGAGCACGGGTTCGACGCGTTGATCCGCGACGTGTTGATGCACGGATGCCAGTCGTTGATCGTCGTGTCGTACTGGATGCCCGGGTCACCGCAGATCCACGCGGCGTCGGCCATCTTGCGCATGATCTCGCGCGCCTTGAAGGTCTCGAGCTTGCGACCGTCGACGACCGACTTGGTGCTGAAGTCGGCGTCGCGGACGACGGCGTTCATGAACTCGTCGTTGACGCGAACCGAGTGGTTCGCGTTCTGGTAGTTGACCGAGTCGTACGCGCCACCGACGACGTTGAAGCCGCCGTCGTAGCCGGCGTCGATCAGCGCCCACGCCTTCTTCTCCTCGATCGCCTTGCAATCGATGAAGTCGACGACGTCCGGGTGGTCGACGTTCAGGATCACCATCTTCGCGGCGCGGCGGGTCTTGCCGCCCGACTTGATGGCGCCGGCGAACGCGTCGAAGCCGCGCATGAAGGAGACCGGGCCCGAGGCCGTGCCGCCACCATTGAGGTGCTCGCGCGAGGACCGCAGTGAGGACAGGTTCGAGCCGGTGCCCGAGCCGTACTTGAAGAGCATGCCCTCGGTCTTCGCGAGGCCGAGGATCGACGACATCGAGTCATCGACCGAGTTGATGAAGCAGGCGGAGCACTGCGGGTGCGCTTCGACGCCGACGTTGAACCAGACGGGCGAGTTGAACGCCATCTTCTGGTGGAGGAGGAGGTGCACGAGCTCGTCACGGAACGCCCAGGCGTCCGCCTCGCTCTTGAAGTAGCCGTCGGTCTTGCCCCAGCCGTAGATGGTGTCGGCGACGCGCGCGATCATCGACCGGACCGAGCTCTCGCGCTGCGGGGTGCCGAGGGTGCCGCGGAAGTACTTCTGGACCACGACGTTGGTGGCGGTCTGCGACCACGTCTTGGGGAACTCGACGCCGCGCTGCTCGAAGAACACCTTGCCGTCCGCACCGGAGATCACCGCGTCGCGGAGCTCCCACTCGACTGTCTCGAAGGGGTCGACGCCCTGGCGCGTGAAGTAGCGCTCGAAAGTGAGTCCAGGACGCTGGTCCTTGATGACACGACTCTGGACTGGCTTCTTGTGCCCCTCGTTAGTTGGAGCAACGGCGACAGACTTCACGAGCATGACCCCTCCTTGCCTTGGCGCGCCTGCAGCGGCGAACGGTGCGATCGAACGTTGAAAAACAATGAACCCTGGGTGTGATCTCGGCGCAGAGGTGCCCCATGCAGATCGTTAGATCTGCTCGAAACCCCTTTGGAAAACCACCTGCGCTGACGACGACGAGAGCTATCTGTGACGGATGAGAGGTGCTCTACCAGGTGCCTGTGACGGACTCGACGTTCGTCTGGGAACCCTGGAAGTGAATCGACTTTTTCCGTGTGGCAGCCTCGGCGGAGTTTGGTTTTAACGATGGACGCATGAGAGGGCAAGAAAAAGAGCCACTAGATTTGGGGGGTCAAACGGGAGTCACGGCTACATGTAGTGTACGCAAGGGTGAGATATCCACGTGGAGTACCTGTGGATTGAGCGTGGATAGCCGGTGGGGGACCTGCCATTTCTTGAGGGATTTTCAGCCGTTGTTTTGCGCTGTGGATAAACCTGTGGGTACTCGAAAAGACGTGAATTGACGCGTTGAGTTACGGGGAGATCCCGTTCTGAAAATAATTTGCGCCGGCGTCCGGAGTGGGGTCAAACGGACGGTTCGCGCGAGCAGATCCCTCCGCCTTAACAAGGCGTTGCCGCGTTGCGCGTGTAAGCCGAATGACGTTTGTTCAGGCCGTGCTAGTTCTCCGGCTCCGCTGCGCTCCGCCTCGACTATCCCTGGCGTGCTTCGCACGCCGCGTCCGCTTCGTGCCCGCCAGCCGCTTCGCGTCTGGGACTTAGTAGCGGCGCAGCTCGGCAGCCGCCCGCGAGCGCTTGGAGGCGTTCGGGTGGTTCTGCGCGGTGTCTTCGAGGTACGGCCTGGCTTCCTCGCCGACCTGATTTCGCAGGAAATTGGCGAGCGGGGCGTCGTAGCGCGGGGTCGTGATGAAGCCTTTGAGGACCATCTTGATGAGGTCGGGATCGGTCTTGAGCGTGGGGTCGATCCGGACGGCGTCCTTGAGCTGCTTGAGCCCGTCGGTCCACCACAGCTTGTCGAAGTAGAGCTTGCCGGCGAGGTACGCGAGCCGGGCGTCGTCCGGGAACGTCTTGCGGCCGCTGACCAGCAGATCGATCGCGGCCTCGCGGCGGCCGTTCGCGACGAGCTGGTTCGCGCGTGACAGCACGTCGCCGACCGCGTCGCCCTTCTCCATCGTGATATTGGGATCGTCGATCCGCGCGACCCCAGCGTCGGCTGGCACCGGCGCTGCGGCCTTGTCACCACGGCCGCCGGCGACCACCGCGATCACGATGATCACGGCGAGCAGGCCGCCGCCACCGATCGCGAGCTGCTTGCGGGTCAGCGGGAACTGGCCAGGCGCGGGTCGGGACGACGACCGGGACGACGACCGGGACGACGAATCGATCGTCTTGCCGCTCGGCTCGGTCGGCGCGTAGCCGCTCGGTGGCTGTGAGGGGTGCGGACGCGACGGCGGATGCGGCGCTGTGGCCTGCGGGATGTGGCCGCTCGACGACGGCGGCGCGATCTGCGCGAACGATGGCTGGGTAGACGCGAGCGCGCTCGGATCCTGGGGGACGGCCGGCGCGGTCACGGGGCCGGTCACCGCGGATGCGACGGGGACGCCGACTGCGGGGGTCAGCGGAGCCGCGGGGCGGCCGATCGAGACCGCGAGCGCCGCGGCCATGGCCTCGGCGGAGTCGTAGCGATCGTCGGGCTGCTTGGTCAGCGCCTTCGCGACCACGGCCTCGAGCTCGCCGAAGTCCTTGCCGGGGAGCATGTCGGCGAGCCGCGGCGGCGGCGCCTTGAGGTGCAGCGAGCAGACCTCGATCGGATCGTCCTTCGGCGAGACGAACGGCTTCTGGCCGGTGAGCAGCTCGAACAGCAGGATGCCGACGGCGTAGAGGTCCGCGCGCTTGTCGATCTCGACGCCGCGGATCTGCTCGGGGGCCATGTATGACGGTGTCCCGACGACGATCCCGGTGGTCAGGTTCGAGCCGTCGGCGGCGATCCGCGCGAGCCCGAAGTCGAGGATCTTCACGTGATCGCCGAGGCCGGACTTCTGCGACAGCACGATGTTCGCGGGCTTGACGTCGCGGTGAATGATGCCGTGCTCGTGCGCGTGTGCGAGGCCGGACAGCACCTGGCGCACGATCTCGACGGCGCGCGCGACGGGGATGGGCCCGGCCGCGATCAGCTCCTTGAGGTTCTCGCCGCTGACGAAGTCCATGACGACGAACGGCTTCTCCTCGTGGACACCGACGTCGAGCACGGCCGCGCAGTGTGGGTGCTCGAGCTTGGCCATCGCCATCGCCTCGATCTCGAAGCGGCGGCGGCTCGAGAGCTCGTTCGGCAGCTCGTCGTGCAGCACCTTGATCGCGACGATCCGCCCGAGCTTCACGCGCTCGGCCTTGTAGACGACGCCCATCGCGCCTTCCGCGATCGGCTCGATCACCCGGTAGCGGCCGTCGAGGACGGCGCCGGTCAGGTTGCCAGCGGGCGGCTCCACCCCGTGACAATACCGCCTCGATGCTCCGGATGCGGCTCGCCCGGCCGCTGATCGCGCGCCGTGGTACGTCAGCGCCGTGCGCGCCGTCGTGATCTGCCTGCTCGTGCTGCTGGGCTGCCGTGAAGAGGGCACGTCCGTGCCGCGCGCGTCCGGTGCACCGCTGCGTCTGGTGTCGCTCACGCCGTCAGCGACCGAGGTGATCGCGGCGCTCGACGCGACGGCCCAGCTGGTCGGCGTCGACGAGTACTCGACGTTTCCGCCCGAGGTCGCGACGCTTCCGAAGGTCGGCAGCTTCCTGGCGCCGAACCTCGAGATGATCGTCGCGCTCAGGCCGACGCTCGTGATCGTCGACGACATCCACAAGCCGTCGGCCGCGGCGTTGCGCGATGCCGGACTCGCGACCGTCGAGTGTCCGATCCACTCGCTGCCCGATGTCGAGCGCGCGCTGCGCACCGTCGGCGCGCGGATCGGCAAGACCGCGGAGGCCGAACGTGTGGTCGAGGAGATCGAGCGTGCGCTGGTGGCGGCGCGGGCTGCCCGTCCGGCGCGACGCCCGCGCGTGCTCGCGGTGATCGATCGCGAGGCCGGTGGGCTCGGCAACCTCGTCGCGGTCGGGCCGGGGAGCTGGATCGACGAGCTGCTCGCGGTGGTCGGCGGCGAGAACGTGCTCGCGGCGTCGGGCGTGCGCTACCCGAAGATCTCGCTCGAGGAGGTGCTGCGCGCGAGGCCCGACGTGATCCTCGATCTGTCGTACGCCGGGCGCGCGGGCACCGACGCGTGGCAGGCCGTCGACGTTCCGGCGGTCAAGGCTGGCCGCGTGCTCGGCCTCGCCGAGCCGTATCTCGTCGCGCCATCACCGCGCGTCAAGGCGGCGCTCGAGACGCTCGCGAAGGCGCTCGCGCCGCCGTGATCGTGGTCGCCGAGATCGTCACCGCGTGTGGCGGGCGTTAGGATCGCACGATGCGCTTGCTCGTCGCCGTCGGTTTGCTCGCCGCGTGCTCGTCGCCCGCGAAGCCCGGCCCGACGCGTGTCGAGCGCACGACCAGCGAAGGCACCTGCGAGAACATCGCGTGGTCGTGCGTCGGCACGCTGCCGGATGGCAGCACGCCGTGGGGCTGCATCGAGGGCAACGCGTCGCAGACCGTGCAGTACCAGGCGACATGTACGCCGGAGAAGGCCGGGCTGTTCGCGCTGGGCGCGTGTCCGCGCGATGACGTGATCGCCGGTTGCACGGTCGCCCGCGGCTCGCAGTGCACGACGACCTGGTATCTCGCCCCGGCGACGCGTGCCTCGATCGAGGACGACTGCGCGAAGCAGGGTGCGAAGCTCGTCGCGCCGTGACCCGCGGTCGGGCACAATGACCGCGTGCGTGCGGTCGCGTTGATCCTTGGAGTCACTGCCTGCTACAGCCCGGCGCGCGAAGGCGTCTGCTCGGTCGCGTGCACGACCGAGTGCCCGTCGGGGCTGGTGTGTGGCGGCGACGGCCTGTGCCGCGCCACGGACGAGCTCGACTGCTCGAGCCGACCGGATGCTGGGGATGCTGGGGACGCTGGGGTTGACGTCCCGCCCGGCGAGCGGTGTTTCGGCCACGATTCGCCGCCGTACTTGCGGGTGTGCCTACCGCCAGCCTTCCCGCTCGTCGAGTCGCTTGAGCTCACGGGGTTCACGTTGGTCGAGACCGACAACGACGCGGCGTGCACGCTGCTGGTGGGGCCGACCAGCGGCGAGATCTGCGTGATCGCGGCCGAGAGCTTGGCCGTCCAGAGCGGTGCGGTGCTGCGCGCGAAGGGCGTGCGGCCGCTGATGCTGCTCGGCGCCAGCCAGCTCGCGATCCGCGGTATCGTCGACGTGGCGTCGCGGCGCGGCGGTGGCGTCGGGGCCGGGGCGAACCCGCCCGGCTGCAAGCTGACCAACGCAGGCCAGAGCACTGGCGGTTCGGTGGGCGCGTCGGGCGGCGCGGGTGGCTCGTTTCAAGGTGCCGGGGGCAAGGGCGGAGCGAGCGTTGTGCAGCTCGAGGGCGGCGCCCCGGATGGCGCGATGACCGCGGCGACCGCGTTCCGTGGCGGATGCCCGGGTGGCGCCGGTGGCTCGACAGCCCAGGTGGGTCCCAAAGGCGCCGCCGGCGGCGGCGCGGTCTACGTGTTGACCGGCGGGATGCTGTCGTTCAGCGGAACGATCAATGCGTCAGGAGCCGGCGGCAACCCCGCGGGCACTCAGCAAGGTGGAAGCGGCGGCGGCTCGGGCGGCTTGATCGTCGTCGAGTCGGCGACGCAGTCGATCGGAACGACTGCGACGGCATTCGCGCTCGGCGGTGGCGGCAGCACCGGCGGCGGCGACACTGGCGGCGGGACGCCCGGAAATGAGCCCACCGGGCCGACGAGCTTCGCGC
>JACCTC010000413.1 GCA_013812655.1 Deltaproteobacteria bacterium
CTTGTCTTTGAGCTCGGCCGGCACGAGTGCGTTGATGCTGGCGACATCGATCGCGCCTGCGGCGCTCGAAGCGGGCTCTGACTTGTCGGGCTTGCCGCATGCGGCAACCGAGAGCGCGAGGAGCACGGCGTCGCGCCGATGCTCGACATCGTCGCTCGCTACGAAGCGCCCTGAACACCGGCGGGTTTGAGTCCCGCCGGCGTAGCGTTCTCACTTCGGACGCGGATCGACGATCTCGCAGCCCACGCGGGGGATCGATCCTCGCAGCTGCGCGGTGCGCTCCGCGAGGACACGCATCGCGTTGCGGACCTCGGTGACGAGCTCGGGCGTGCGGTCCAGCTCGTCGTGGCTGGTTGCGTACGGCCCGTAGTAGCCGATGTAACGATCGAGCTCGCCCTTCGGTCCCGCTGGCTCGAGATCCATCTCGGACAGCGTGTCGTGCAGGGCTCGGCGTGACGCCTCTGCGCCCGCCGTGTCGCCGTGGACGATCACCGAGAACACGCGCCCGGACAGGTGTCGCGGATAGTTCCAGCCGGCGAGCTCGAGTGCCTTGGCCTTCGCCGGATTTTTACCCTGGGTCGTCGTCGGATCGGGATTGCCGCCATCGGCGCAGACCAGCCGATCGAGCATCAGCTTGAGCGGCGACGGCGACTGATGCCAGTAGACCGGGGTCAGGATCGCGATGCCATGCGCCGCGACCCACAGCGGATAGATCTCGTTCATCCAGTCGAGGGTCTGCCCCAGCGCGTGGTTCGGGTAGCACGAGCACGGCCAGTGACAGAGCGGCATCGCCGTCGACACGCATCCCTTGCACGGATAGATCCGGCGACCGTACTCGCTGGTGAGGTTGGACAGATCGAGCAGATCGACGTGGCAGCCCGCGGTGCGCAGCTCGTCACTGGCCTCGGTCGCGAGCCGGAACGTCTTGGACACCTCGCCCGGACAGGTCTGATCGCTGCGGGACGAGCCGATGATCACGAGCATGCGTGCTGGGCCTGGGCGTTCGTGGAGCCGCTGCGCCGCGTGGATCGCGTCGCGCGCCGCCAGCCACTCGACCGAGAGCTCGTAGCTCGGGTCGGCGAACTCGTCACCTGCCTTGCGCGTGCGAGGCGACTTGCGGTGGTTGGTGTAGCCATCCCAGGCGACCTCCTCGATGGCGGCAAGCTCGGTCGCGACCGCGTCGAAGGCCGGATCGAGGAACTGCGCGCGAAACCGCTCGCGGAACTCGTCGCGCGCGAGGTGCACGCTGGGCGAGCCAGTCCGGATCTTCAGCTCTAGGTCATCGACTCTGCTGGGCATCTCACGCGAGAGCTGCATCGGACATACCGTCGTCGATGCGATGTTGCGCGACGCACGCTCGGCCTCGCCCGACGTGAGCGTGCGCCGTGGTCACGCGGGCGCGGTGAACTGCGCGCTTCGGTGCGCCAAAACATTGTAACCGCGAGCGATGATCTGTGGTCCAACACAGCTCATGACGTCCTCGGAGCTCGCCGCCAGGTATCGCCGCGTGCGGGATCGGACGATGGTCCTGTGCGCGCCGCTCTCGAGCGAGGACGCCGTCGTTCAGCCGATGCCCGACGCGAGCCCGGCCAAGTGGCATCTCGCCCACACGACCTGGTTCTTCGAGGCGTTCCTGCTGAACAACAATCCTCGGTTCGACGGGACCTTCGAGGCGCTGTTCAACAGCTACTACGAGGCCATTGGACCTCGGGTCGAGCGCGCGCGTCGCGGCCTGTTGACCCGGCCCGACCTCGCACGCGTGCACGCGTACCGGGCCGATGTCGATGCGCGCGTGCTCGAGGGCCTCGCCGAAGGAGCTCTCGATGACGTGGCTCTCGGCCGCCTCGAGCTCGGCTTGCACCACGAGCAGCAGCACCAGGAGCTGATCCTGACCGATCTCAAGTACACCCTCGGCACGCAGCCGCTGGCGCCCGCGTATCGCAATGATCTGCCCCGCGCTCCGCACGGCGAGCCTTCACCGCTGTCGTGGCAGCGATTCGGCGGCGGTGTGGTCACGATCGGTGCGACCGATGATGGATTCGCGTTCGACAACGAGCGCCCACGTCACGATGTGATCGTGCGACCGTTCGAGCTCGCACGCCGCCCGGTCTGCAACGCGGAGGTCCTCGCGTTCATCGCCGACGGCGGCTATCGCGATCATCGGTGGTGGTTGAGCGATGGCTGGCAGTTGATCCAGCGCGACGCCTGGCGTGCACCGCTGTACTGGGACGGGGCGCAGACCTACGAGCTCGCCGGCGTCCGTGCGATCGATCCGGCCGAGACGGCGTGCCACCTCAGCTACTACGAGGCCGACGCGATCGCGCACTGGCTCGGCGGCCGGTTGCCGACCGAGGCCGAGTGGGAGCTCGCCGCGACCGGCATCGCGCCGGAGCAGGGAAACTTCGCCGACGACGAGCGCCTCCACCCCGATCGGGCGCCTGCCAGGGGCGAACGGCCCGCACAGCTGTTCGGTGATGTCTGGGAGTGGACCGCGAGCAGCTACTCACCGTATCCGGGCTTTCGGCCACTCGCCGGCGCGCTCGGCGAGTACAACGGCAAGTTCATGTCCGGCCAGCAGGTGCTGCGCGGGGGCTCGTGCTTCACGCCACGCAGCCACATCCGCGCGACGTATCGCAACTTCTTCCCACCCTCTGCACGCTGGCAGATGACTGGCATGCGGATTGCGAGGACCGCATGACAACGCCAGGAAGGATGATGATGGTCTCGAACAGCACTCCCAGCATGCGACGCGCGGAGATCTCGCCCGCGGACGACATCCGCGATGGGCTCCGAGCTCGTCGCAAGTCCTTGCCGTGCCGCTTGCTCTACGATGCCCGCGGAGCCGAGCTGTTCGAACAGATCTGCACCGTCGACGATTACTACCTCACGCGCGCCGAGCTCGCGCTCCTCGATGAGCACCTCAGTATCGTTGCGGACGAGGTCGGTCCGCGAGCGCGCGATCGAGCCAGGGAGCGGTGCGGGCACCAAGACCCGCATGCTGCTATCGGCGCTCGATCAGCCGGCGAGCTACGTCCCGATCGACGTCAGCATGGAGCAGCTCGCGCACAACGCGGACGCGCTGCGCGCCGAGTATCCGGGCCTCGAGGTGCAACCGGTCCACGGCGACTACACGCGCACGCTGGTGATGCCCGCGACACGCGCTCCTTTCGAGCGCACGCTGGTGTTCTTCCCCGGCTCGACGATCGGGAACTTCGAGCCGAGCGAGGCTCGCCGCTTCCTCGCGCGGTTCGGCGAGCTTGCGGGCCCCGCGGCGCTGCTGCTGCTCGGTGCCGACTCCAACGGCGAGGGCGAGTCGTTGCTGCGCGCGTACGACGACTCTCAGGGCGTCACCGCGGCATTCAACCTCAACGTGCTCGCGCACCTCAATCGCGACCACGACGCGGCGTTCGATCTCGATACCTTCGACCATCGCGCGACCTGGGACCCGGTGCGTTCGCGGATCGAGATGCAGCTGGTCAGCCACCGGCGCCAGACCGTGCTCGTCGGCGGAGAGCCGGTCGAGCTCGAGCGCGGCGAGCCGATCGTGACCGAGCACTGCTACAAGCACCGACCTGAGGTCCTCGAGAACTTGCTCGCGACCTCGGGCTGGAAGGTGCGCCGCGTGTTCCCGGATCCCCGAGGACGGATGCGGCTGTGGCTCGCAGAGCGCACCGAGCGCACGTAAGCTGTGGCGGTGAGGATTCTCCGCCTGATCGAGATCCAGCGCGCTCGCGATCACGTCGCCGTGACCTGCGGGCTCGATGACCTTCGCTTCCACTTCTCCGTCTGGTACCAGGACGTCGACCTCGACGAGCTCGCGCGGGTGCACGGCGACGAGCTGGTCGATCGGATCGCGTTTCACATCGCGATGTTTCAGATCAACGCGGTCTGCAGTCTGCGCCCCGACGTGATCGAGCTCGGCACGTATGCTCGGTTCGCGACGGCGCGCTTCGTCGAGGTCTGGAAGACCGTCTTTCGCCGGGTCTGGGCGCAGTGGCGCTGGGAGCACGACCTGCCGGACTACCGGGGACCACGGTTCCTCGATCCGGTCGCCTCGCCGGCCCGGCCCGTCCACACGCCCGCCGGCCCGGTCGAGCTGCTCGCGTTCTGCGGTGGAGGCAAGGATAGCCTCGTCGCGCTCAAGCTCCTCGAGCGCGCGGGGCTTCCGTTCGCGACACTCGGCTATGCGCACTCGATCTACGGCAACGCCGCGCATCAACACGCCCTGCTCGACCGCCTCGGCAACGCGACACCGCGCGTGCGCGCCGAGCGGCAGTGGGTGATCGACGACTTGATGGACACGCCCGTACTCACGTTGCGGCCAGACCTCGGGGTGCGCTCGGTGCTCGCCGCCGAGACGCCGGCGTCGGTGTTCGCCGCCCTGCCGCTCGCGCTCGCGCGTGGCTATCGCGGCCTCGTCCTCGCACACGAGGCGAGCGCGAACACCGGAAACCTGATGTGGCACGGCGAGGAGGTCAACCACCAGTGGGGCAAGGGCTGGGAGGCCGAGGTCTTGCTCGACGAGTATATCCGGAGCGAGCTGCTCGCCGACGTCCGCTACTTCAGCGTGCTCCAGCCGGTCCACGACGAGGTGATCTTCGAGCTGCTGTCACGCGACGCCGCGCTCGCACCACTCACCCACTCGTGCAACCTGCGCAAGCCGTGGTGCGGGACCTGCGCGAAGTGCGCGTACGTCTGGCTCCAGATGGCGGCGCACCTCCCGCCGGCGATCGTCGAAGCGACGTTTGGCGACGATCTGGGCGAGCGCCCCGAGAACGAGCGGTGGTTCCTCGAGCTGTTCGGGCTCGCCGAGCACACACCGTTCGAGTGCGTCGGCAGCGCGCCCGAGGCACGACTCGCACTGGCTCTGTTGCCGCGGCCGCTCGGCCCTCGCATGGCAAAGCTCGCCGAACAGGTCGGCCCGAGCGACGTGGCCGCGCTCGCGCGACCGCTCGTCGGCGTCGGCGATCGCCACAACATGCCCGAACAGGTCGCCGCGGGTGTCATGCCACTGCTCGTCGACGCCGCGGCGGCAGCGCGCAAGCGCCTCGGCGTCTGAGCCATCTACACTAGCGTCGATGCTCTCGGCCTTCCGCTCGCGTTCGAGCTGACCGAAGGACAACGTCACGACATCGTGCCTGCGCCGCGCCTGGCGCATCGACAGCACGACGAACCGAGCCCACCAGCACGCCGCGGGTGAAAAAGGGGGCCCGCAGTTCACGGCGTCGGCGACGCCCTCGGACTTCCGCTCGCGTTCGAGCTGACCGAAGGACAACGTCACGACATCGTGCCTGCGCCCAGCCTGGTCGAGCGCACGCGGCCACGTTGCCTGCTCGCCGACAAGGCGTACAGCACGCACGACTTCCGCGCTCTCCTGGGACACGATGGCGTGCCAGCCGGTGATTCCGTCCTCGACGTCGTGGATCGACCCACCTCCTTACGACAAGGAGCTGTACAAGGCACGCGCCGAGGTCGAGTGCACGTTTAACCTACTCAAACAGGCCCGACGCTTCGCGACTCGCTACGAGAAGACGCTGCGGAACTACGGTGCAGTCGTCGCCATCGGCTGCGCGCTGCTCTGGTTGCGAATCTGATATGAAGTGACCGTTCAAGTTCTATTTGGTGGTTTCTTTCATGGTGAAGAGAGTGAAGAGCACCAGGAAGCCATCGAGCATGAACGCCGACGATTGATCACTCTGATATTCGCGGGTC
>JACCTC010000463.1 GCA_013812655.1 Deltaproteobacteria bacterium
GTTCGGGCTCGCGCCCGGCACGTTCTACGCGAGCAGCGACGGCGGCCAGCGCTGGACCGCGACCGCCGCGACCGGGCTCACGCTCGACGAGCCCGATGCGTTCGCAGCTGCGCCCGACGGCTCGCTGCTGGTCTCGCGGTTCATCGGCACGACCACCGACGCGACCAGCACCTGGCAGGCGAAGGTCTGGCGCAGCACGGATCGCGGCGCGACGTGGACGATCGCCTACGACGCCACCGTGGTGCGCACCGACGACATGTTCACGGGCGAGGCCCACCGGTTCGTCGGCGTCGCGCCCGATGGTGCGTGGATCGCGACCGATGCGGTCTCGCACGACGGCGGCGTGAGCTGGCAGCGCACCGAGGTCGAAGGCGATCGCGGACTCGCGTTCCTCACCCGGCGCGGCAATCTGGTGACGCCATCGCCGGACGGGACGTGGCGCGTCTACGCGAGCGGCGGGCTCGGCGAGCTGCAGGGCGCGTACGAGGTCGAGATCGACGGCATGACCATCCCCGCATCGCAGCTCCGGTCGGTGGCGTTCGATGATGCCGGTCACGCGTACGTCGCGGGCGGCGCGCCCTACGTCCGGATCTGGCGATCGCTCACGCCTGTCGAGGCGCTCGCGCAACGTTAGCGCCCGATGCGTGCCTGCAGCGTCGCGAGCGCCTGCATGCCCCAGCGCGGTGACGGCAGGCCGCCAGTCATGATCTCGGCATCGGGTGCGTAGAACGAGCGCGCGACGTCGAGCTGCAGCGTCGCCTCGAGGTGCGCGCCGAGGCCGCGCGCGAGTGACAGCGACCCACCGCCGGTGCGCCCGGCCAGCGGCATCACGCGCGGCAGGTGAACCGTGGTGCTCGCGAGCGACGCGTCGAGCCCGAGCCGGGTGCGCGAGCGGCGCGCGAGGTCGACGCGCAGCCCACCCGCGAGCCGGGCCTCGACGACCGCGTAGCCGTCGGGTGCGATCGTCGCGTCGTGCGTGAACCGGAGCTGGCCGTGGACCTGGGAATCGCCGGTCTCGATGGCGAGCTCGACGCGCGGGGTCGTGATCTCGACCTCGTTCTCGAATTCGGCGACGAGCTCGCCGGCACTCGCCGACACGATGCCGGCGCCGCCGGTCGCATACAGCGGACCGAGCGCGAGGTTCTCGATGTGGAAGAACCAGAAGTGGACGCTCGCGGCCGCATCGGTGAACGTGCCGCCGCCCGCGCCGACGTCGACGATGTAGTCGCGCTGCTCGGCCCACGGTGCGACATGCGCGCGGTGATAGCGGAACGGCGATGCTTCCGCGAATTGCTGCATCGCGAGCGGACCGCCCTTCGACCACAGGAACGTCCAGTGGGTGCGCAGATCGAAGAAGACGACGTTGCCGGTCGCGCTGTCGTCGGCGCCGATGAAGTCCGATAGTGGAATCGACGCCGGCTGGAGGTGAAGGCTCACGGTCTCGCGGCGGTTCTGCCCGGCGCGCAGGCGCAGCGGCGCGAGCAGGGCGGGGCGGACATCCCACTCGAGGTGATGACCGAGCACGGCGAGCACCGGCCCGGCGGCGAGACAGCCGCTCGCCCACTGCTCGGCGCTCGGATTCGCCTCGCCGTTCCACGCGACCCGCGCCTGACCGCCGACTCGCACGAGCACACACTCGTCCGCGACCACGCGGAGCTCTCCGCCGATCGCGACGTTTCCCTCACGCGCGCCGCGCGTCGCACCACCGCCGGCGAGCTGCGCAAACGCGTCAACGGCGAGGCCGCCGCCGGTGAGCTCGTAACGCGAGGGCAGGCCGAGCTCGCGCTGCTGGGCCTCGAGGGTGTCGTTGCCGCGACCCGGACCGTTGTCGATATCGGCCGAGGCGGTGGCGGTCGCGCCGAGGAGTGTCAGGGTCACGAGCACGCGGCGCATCGCGGGTAGCCAGAGCAAGTGCATGGCCAGCGGCAACCCTGCGGAAGGTCGCTGGCGACCTGGCAGGTTCCCATCGATGCGTCGAGGATCGAGCAGGTGCGCTACCCTCGCGCGATGGACGTTGCGCTGATCGCAACCCTCGCCAGCGGTGCCGCGGGCGCGGTCTACCTCGCCCTGCGGGTGTGGCGGACCGACGCCCGGCGGACCCGGCGCGTCCTGCGGCAGGCGCGGGTCGTGCCGATCGCCAAGCTCGTCGACGGCCGGCTTGCGTGCATCGTCGGCAAGGTCGAGCTCGCGGGCGATGCGATCGAGGCGCTGGTCTCGCGGCGGCCGTGCGTGGCGTACGACACCACGGTGCAGTTCTTTCAGGGCACTGACTTCACGGTCCCGCTGCGCGTCGAGATCGAGCGGCGGATGGTGCCGTTCTTCGTCGTCGATTCGACCGGGCGCGCACGCGTGGATGCCCCGCAGGCCGCGC
>JACCTC010000464.1 GCA_013812655.1 Deltaproteobacteria bacterium
ATGTTGCCGCTGCCGCCCGCGCCGCCCGACGTGCCGGCACCGCCGGAGACCGCCGTGCCGCTGCGCGTGACGATCGGCAGGCCCGTCGTGCGCGGAGCCCTGACCGCGTCCGACGTCGAGCGCGCGATCGGACGCACAGCACCAGCTCTCGCGCGCTGCAAGCCGGCGTTCGCGGAGCAGGTGGACGTCAGCTTCACGATCGACGAACGTCGGCGCGCCACTGCGGTCACCGCGACCGGTGCTTCACCCGCGACGAACGCCTGCGTCGCAGCCGCGCTCGGCACCGCGCGCACGCACGAAGCTCCCGACGTCGGCGACGCGAAGGTCGCGGTGCGGATCGGGTTCGTGGTGGCGCGGTGATCCGGATCGCGGCGATCGTGGCGCTTGCGATCGCGGGCATCGTCGCCTCGCCCGCGCGTGCCGAACCTCAGCGGACGGTCGCCGGCTCGCTCCAGCTCGATTACCTCGCACTGCCCACCGAACCGCGCGGCAGCAAGCTGACCCTCGATGGCACGACCGTCGAGCTCTCGCTGCGCATGAGCGTCGACTTCAACCCGCGCGCGTCCGCAACGGTCAAGGCGTGCTTCGCATGCCACGGCTTCGAGGCGGCAGCGGCGTTTGTCGACATGCGCGTCTCCGACGAGCTCGCGTTCCGGATCGGCCGGTTCACCCCATCGTTCGGCAGCTTTCCGCAACGCTACGATCCGGCGAACCACCGGATGAGCGACAAGCCGCTGCCCTACGACATGGGTCGGATGGTGCGGATGGGCGACTGGAACGAAGGCATCCTGCCGGCGCCGTGGGTCGACAACGGGATCGAGGTCGGCGGCACCGTGTTCTTCGGCGATGGCCGCGTCGACTACGCGGTGTACGGCGTCACAGGCGCGAAGGGTCAGGACGAGGCAGCCGATCTCGACTTCCGGCTCTCGCGCACACCCGAGACCTACTACACCGACAACAACTCGGAGCCGTCCGTCGGCGCGCGCGTGGCGAGCGCGTTCGACATCGATGACCATCACTCGATCAGCGTCGGCCTCTCCGCGATGGGCGGGCATTACGATCCGGCGGCCAGGCTCGCCTACTGGATCGTCGGCACCGACGTCGTCGCGAAGCTGCCGTGGCTGACGTTGCGCGCCGAGTACCTGCAGCGGCGGACGCAGATGGCGCTCGGTGCGGATCCGGAGAGCCGCTTCAAGTACGGCCCCGGGGCGAACGGTCGCTTCGACGACACGTTCGTGAAGCACGGGTTCTACGTCGAGTCAGAGCTCCCGATCGGGCGAGTTGATTTGCTCGGTCGCTGGGATGGCCTGATCCGCCATGGCAACGTGCTCGCCGGCAGCGTGCTGACCGATCGCGCGGCGGTGTTCCGGTGGACCGCCGGCATCGCGATCCGGGTCACCGGCGAGATCCGGATCAAGAGCAGCGTCGAATACTACCGGTTTCGCGATCTGCCCGACGAGCTCGCGATCCACACCGGTCTCGCGACCCCGTTCTGACCGCGAGGCCATCGTGCGGCAGCCGCACGATCTCGAGGCGAACGCTGTCCGCAGCGTGCGCTCCTCGGGCGCAACGCCGCGACACCGCTGGGGTTCGCCGCTGGCACATGCCTGGCAGAAGGCTCCCCCGAACCCCAAGGAGCTCATGATGTCCAAGCTTTCGCACCAGCTGCCGATCCTGCTCGCCGCCGTCCTGCTCGCTGCCTGCTCGAGCGAGGTGACGACGAAATCCCAGATGATCGTGTGCGACACCGATCCCGACTCCGGCACGATCCTGCGCTGCGAGCCCGGTGACGAGGGCGGCGAAGATACCTGTGTCGACGTCGACGAGGACGGCGACGGTCAGCCGAGCGACGACACCGATGGCCAGGTCCTGAGCTACGGCGGTTCGCCCGACGACGGCGATGGCGACGGCGTCCCGGACGCCGACGACTGCGACGAGCACCCCGGCGAGGTCGATCTGCCGTACGCCATCGAGCCGCAGCTTGGCGACACGGTCACGCCGATCCGCGATGCGTTCGCCGAGAAGGGCGCGCAGCCGCACGCGATCGTCGCGGTCGAGATGGAGGACGGCGGCACGTGGCGGCTCGCGGAGCTCACGGGCGACGTCGCATTCACGGTGACCAATGCCGACTGCAATCACGTCGGCAACCGCGATGTCGGACGCGATCGCGTGTTCGTCACGTGGCAGAACGTCGACGGCTCGACCGAGACCGACCACCTCGATATTCGCTACTGCGACTGAGGCTCGCGCGCGGGCTTGAGGCCGTGCTTGGTCAACAAGCGGATCAGCGCGAACCGCGAGAGCCCGAGCTGCTTCGCGGCGCGGGTCTGGTTGCCACCGGCTGCCTCGAGCGCGACTCGCAGCATCTCGCGCTCGACATCGGCGACGCGCTGCCTGATCTCCGGGCGGTCCGAGCGCGCCGATTCCGTCAGGTGCTCGGGAAGATGTGGGCGATCCACGCGCTCGCCATCGGCCAGCACGACCGCGCGCTCGATGACGTTACGCAGCTCGCGGACGTTACCCGGCCAGTCGCCGGCCTTGAGCGCGTCGAGCGCCTCGGGCATGAACCCGACGGGCGGCAGGCGCAGCTCGGTCGCGATCTCGTGCGCGAACTGGACCGCGAGCGGCAGGATCTCGCTGCGCCGATCGCGCAGCGGTGGCACCGGGATCACGAACTTAGCGATCCGGTAGAACAGGTCCTCGCGAAACCGTCCGTGCTGGACCTCGCTCTCGAGATCGCGGTTCGTCGCGCAGACCAGCCGGACGTCGACGGCGATCTCGCGCGTGCCACCGACGCGCACGATCGTCCAGCGCTCGAGGACGCGCAGCAGCTTGGCCTGGGTGACGAGCGGCAGCTCGCCGACCTCGTCGAGGAACAGCGTTCCACCGCTCGCGGCTGCGAACACGCCGTCCGTCGTCCGGGTCGCGCCGGTGAACGCGCCGGCCTCGTGGCCGAACAGCTCCGACTCGACGAGGCTGTCCGAGAGCGCGGCGCAGTTGATGCGGACGAACGGTCCGTCGGCGCGGCTGCCAAGTCGGTGAATCGCCTCGGCGACCATCTCCTTGCCGGTGCCGGTCTCGCCGACGACGAGCACGCTGATCGTGGTCGGGGCGGCCCGCGCCGCCAGCTTGTAGACCTGCTTCATCATCGGGTCGACGACGACAAGCTTCGGGACCACGCGGGCGAGGTTCGCCGAGCTCTGCCCGTCATCCATCGTGACGGCGCGCGTGCCACGGAGCCGCGTGCGGGCCACGCCGATCAGCGCGCCCGGGCTCGCGCCATCCTCGGGGAACGCCGCGATCCCGAACCGACACCGCGCGCCGGGGATCCGCGCCATCCGCTGCGCGACGAGCTCGGTGGCGGCCTGCGTGGTCTCCGGCAGCACGACCGCCAGCTCGTCGGGTCCGTATTCGGCGACGAGGTCCATGCGACGGAGCTGGCGCATCACCTGCTCGACGTGCCCCAATCGTGCGTCGTCGTTGCCCTCGAACCGCAGCATCGCGAGGCCGAGCGAGCGCCGGTAGCGCAGCGCGCGTTCGACCTCGATGTCGAGTCGCTCCTCGAGCTCGCCGAGCGTCGCGAGCTGGCGTCCGCGCGACGGGGTCGAGCGCGCGACGATCACGGTCACCGGACCGATCGCGATGACGTCGCCAACCGCCAGCCGGCGCGCGGCATTGATCGGGTTGCCGTTGATTGTAGTTCCGTTGCGGCTGCCGAGGTCCTCGACGACGAGCGAGCCGCCACCGCTGCGCATCACCGCGTGCCGTCGCGACAGCGCGTCGTCGTCGATCGGGACGTCGCACTCCGGGTGACGGCCGATCACGAGCTCGGCGCCATCCGCGATCGGCACCACGCGCGACCCGCCATCGCCGGGTAACGCGACGACGACGTACCACGAGCTCGCGATCCGCAGCGGATCGACGATCGCGCGGAGCCCCGTGGTGCGGCCTGTCGGTTCGCTCACGATCCCTCTACCTCTCTACCAGAGTCGCGGCTCGCGCAGCGTTCCCGGAGTGAGCTACGAGAACCCGAGCAGCCGGCCGCCCTGGTAGACGACGAAGCTCGCGACCCAAGCGAGCACGGTCATGTAGCCGAACAGGAACAGCGGCCACAGCCAGCTGCGGCTCTCGCGGCGGACGACCGCGAGCGTGCTCATGCACTGACACGCGAGCGCGAAGAAGATCATCAGCGACATCCCGACGAGCGGCGTGTATGCGGGCGTACCGTCGGCGCGCTTCTCGTTGCGCAGCGCCTCGCGCAGCGGCTCGGACCCTTCGTCCGCATCGCCGCCGACGCTGTAGACGATGCCGAGCGTCGAGATGAAGACCTCGCGCGCCGCGAACGCGCCGACGATGCCGACCCCGATCTTCCAGTCGAAGCCGAGCGGCGCGAGCACGGGCTCGATGCCGTGGCCGAGGCGGCCGCCGTAGCTGTTCTCGAGCAGCATCGCCTTCTTGTCGTTCTCGATCGCCGCGCGTGTCTTGGCGTCGGGCGCCGCCGCGATCTGCGCGTCGAAGTCGGGCGAGCCCGCGGGCAGCTCGCGCGGGAACGCGAGCAGCGCCCACAGCGCGATCGAGCACGCGAGGATCACGGTGCCGGCCTCGCGCAAGAACATCGATGACTTGCTCCACATCATTCGGAGCACGTCGACCCAGCGCGGCCAGCGATACGGCGGCAGCTCGATCAGGAACGGCAGGCGCTTGGCCTTGAGCTGCTTGACCGTCTTCGACATCACCCACGCCGCGGCGAGCGCGGTCAGCACGGAAAACATATACATGCCGACCATCAGCAGGCCGCCGACGAGCGCCGATCCCGAGATCAGCGTGCCGATCACGAGCGTGTAGACCGGCAGCCGCGCCGAGCACGTCATCAGCGGCACGACCATCATCGTCAAGATGCGATCGCGCCGACGCTCCATCGTGCGGGTCGCCATGATCGCCGGCACCGCACACGCGAACCCCGAGAGCATCGGCACGAACGCACGGCCGTGCAGGTTCATCGTCCGCATGATGCGATCCATCAGGTAGGCGACGCGTGCGAGGTAGCCGCAGTCCTCGAGGAACCCGAGGAACAGGAACAGCAGCAAGATCTGCGGGAGGAACACCATCACCGCGCCGACACCGCCGATCACGCCATCGACGAGGAAGTCGGTGAACACGCCCTCGCCGAGCGCGCCACGGATCTCGCCGCCGAAGAACTTGAACAGCCGGTCGACGCCGTCGATCGCGGGCTCCGACCACGCGAACAGCGACATGAACATCACGGCCATCACCGCGAGGAAGACGGTGAACCCGTAGACCCGGTGGAGCAGCACGCGATCGATCGCCACGGTGAGGCTGCGATCGGGCTGCTTGCGCGCGAGCTTCGCGATCTCGCGATCGAGCCACGCCCAGCGCGCGAGGATCGGCGCGTCGAGATCGAGATCGTCGGTCGTGCCGGCGGCGGCGCGCAGCTCGGCGGGGATGTCGAGCTCGTCGTCGTCGGGCCCGCCGGTGCGCGGCTCGGTGCAGGTCAGCGCCCACAGCCCGAGCGCGTCGTCGGCGGCGGCGAGCGTCGTGCCGTA
>JACCTC010000468.1 GCA_013812655.1 Deltaproteobacteria bacterium
GTTGGTGCGCCGCGCGCAGACCTCGCTCCGGCCGCTGGCGAGCTCGACCACGCCGTCGAGGGGCGCGCCGGTGATCGTGCGGACGAGGTTCGGGGCTGGTCCCGACGGCACGCCCACGCCCGCGCCCCGCACGCCGACCTGATCGGAGCCGAGACACGCGACGTGCCCCGAGACGAGGCGAACGCAGATCGCCGCGGCGCCCTTGCGGATGAACAGTGGCCCGGTGAGCGTGACGTCGACCGCGGTGCCCGCGAAGGTTCCGGTGCCCGTGGCGGTCGCGGTCGGCAGCGGTGCGCACAGCGGACCGGTCGCGGTGATCGCGAGCTCGCTGGCGAGTGGGCCCGATGCCAGCGGGCTGAACGCGACTGCGCGCGCGATGGTCGCGCCGGCGTCGAGGGTGAACGATCCGCTTGGCATCGAGAACGCATCGGACGAGCTCGTCGCCGTCACCGTGGTGCTGACGTTGCCGGAGTTCGACAGCATGAGCTGGAGCGTCTGCGTGGCGCCACCGACGGGCTGGGCGGTGGCGAAGTTGAGTGCCGGGTTCTGCGCCTCGATGATCACGCCACGCGCGCTCTGCTGCAGCGCGACCACGTGGGGCACATCGCCCTCGACCTCGGTCGTCACCGTCAGCGTGTCGCCGTAGAGGTTCGCGGTCGTCGCCGACACCGCGGGGACCGGCTTCGGGATCACGAGCAGCACGATCTGGCTCTGCGGGCCGACCGAACCGGCGTCTGGAGTGACGATGTACGGCGAGCTCGCGCCACCGGCGAGCGCTGTCGTGAACGAGTAGGCCTCGCCGCCAGTGTTCGCCACGACGAGCGCGCGCACCGTCGCTGCGGAGCCGCAGTCGGTCGATCCGAAGTCGAGCATCGTCGTGGTGACGAGCGGGGCGGCGGGCTCGGGCGGGACGGTGTTGTCGACACCGTTGTCGCCGCACGCGGGAAGCACTGCGAGTGCCAGGAACAGGAACAGTCGGTTTGAATGCACTGCGCCCTGAGTAACAGAAGCGCGAGCACGAAGTGAAGCGCGTGTTGCTCAGAACGCCTGGTGGAGCCCGAGCACGACGCTGATCGGCGACTGGAACGCCGTCGGTAACCGGTACGCCGAGCGCCGCCGGGGGGGGGCGCGGTCGGCGGTCTTGAGCCACACGAGGTCCCGGGTGGTGCCGCCGGCGATCGGGCGTACCGACTGGCCGGCGTAGATCTCGTCGAGGTTCGTGATCGCGGTGCGGTCGAACGCGTTGAACACGTCGAGCGTCAGGTCGGTCCGCTGCCAGCGCGCGGCGAGCCGGACGTTGGCCTGCGAGATCACCGGGCCGCGGCCTGCGGTGCCACGCGGGATCAAGTACACGAGGCCCTCGTCGGTGTCCGCGAGCACGCTGCGCGGGCGGCCACTGCTCGCGGTCAGCCGCGTCGCCACCGCGAGCTCGATGCTGCCGACCCGGCCCCGCCGCTCGAGCTCGACGAACGCGCGATGGCCGGCGCTGCTCGGCAGGAGGCCGTGCTGGTTCGTCGAGTTGAAATCCCAGTCGGTGCTGTTATAGAGCGTCGCGCCCTGCCGCGGATCGAACGGGCCGGTCCACGATCCGACGGTGCGGTTGTGGAGGTAGCTCGCGCGGACGGTGAGCTTTGGCGACGGCGCCATCATCAGCTCGGCGGCGATCACGCTCGCGTCGCGGCGCGCCGGCAGATCGCCGTTGCGGCCGGGGTTGTCGAACGATGCCTCGAACGTCTCGGGGTTCTGGATCACGGTCTCGAGCCCGCGGCGCAGCATCCGGCCCTGCGCCCACACCACGATGCGCGCGAGCTTCGCGACGCCGAGCTCGATGCCGCCCGTCACCTCGTCCTGCGCCGCGGGCTGGATGCCGGGCGCGACGCCATAGGCCGCGCCACTCGACGTCGTCCGGGTGTGGCCGAAATCGGTCTCGACGTCGCGCACGGTGCGATGGCGGTTGATCACGGTGTGCCCGGTGCCCGCGGGGATCATCAGAAAGCTGCGGCCCATGCTCGCCCACAGCCGGATGCGCCCGTTGTTGCGGACATCCCATGCGAAGCCGAGGCGCGGCGCGAGCTCGTCGGAGAAATGCAGCCGGGTGCCGACCCACATCAGCTCCCAGCGCACGCCGCCATTGACCCGGAGACCCGGCACCGGCTCGAACGTGTCCTCGAGATACGCGGCGGTGTGGCGCGTGCGGTAGAGGAGCTGGTGGGTCGGCCGGTACTCGCACGGGGTTTCCGGATCGCCGATCGCGATGTCGGGACACGAGCCCGCGAAGAACCGCGTGCGATCGACGTGGCCGGGAAACAGCGAGCGGATCTGCTGATCGCCGGTGAACCGCGACGTCGTGACCAGCCGCGCGTCCTCGAAGGTGCCGCCGATGCGCGCGACGTGACGGCCGAAGCGATGCGCGAGATCGGCGGTCATCGTCGGCCGATCGGCGACGAGGTCGGAGAGCTGGCCGGCGCCGCCGCTCGCGAAGTAGCCGAACGGCACCGGGCAGTTCGGGATCAGCGCGTACGGATCGTCGGGCGGCGCGTCCGAGCAGGCCTGCGCGAGCGCCGGTTCGTCGTCGAGGCTCGCCGGGATGTACGCGCTCAGCAGCTGGGGCTGGCCCGCGGCCGCCGGATCGTGAGCGCTGTCGCGGCGCACGCTGCGATGCCACGCGAATTGCGCGCGTGCGCGGACGGCTTTCCACGAGCCGCGCCAGGTCGCGATGCCATCGCCGGCGTAGCCCGTGCGATCGATGCCGGCCGCCTGCAGCGTCGCCTGCGAGAGCATAAAAGTCTCGCGGTTCGCGTGGCCGATCAGCGTCAGATCGATCGCGTGCGCGCCGCGCTCCCAGCCGACGCGCGCCATCACCGGCACGAGGTAATCGATCGTCTGCTCGGCGCTGGTCGATACTGGCTCGAGCTCGATCTGTCCGGGGAAGCCATCGGGTAGCCCGTCGCCGTCGCGGTCGACCAGGCGCGCGGCGCGCCACGCGAAGTCGACGGCCTGGAACGCTGGCGCGACGCCGGCCGCATACCATGCCGTGCCGCCGAGGACCGCGGGCAGAGGGCCGGTCGCGACGACCGATGCGCTCGCGTCGTGGCCGGCATCGACCGTCAGCCGCTTCACGAAGTAGCTCGCGTCGGCGACTGGCCGGCGCCGTCCCTCGGCGGTCACCCCGGTCCACGCGTGCGCCTCGATCGCGTGACTCGCGCCGCCGCGGACCAGCTCGACGTCGATCGTGCCGCCCGTGCTCGTGCGATCGCGCGCCGCGAAGCCGCCGGCCGTGACGAGCATCCGCGCCATGAACGTCAGCGGCACCCGGGTCTCGACGCCGCCGGTTCGCATGCTGTCGGCGGGCGCGCCCTCGATCGTCCAGCGGTTCTCGAGACCAGTCGCGCCGCCGAATGCGGGCCCCGCCTCGTCGCGGCTCGCGCCGACCCCGTAGTGCGCGACGCCATCGTGGCGGCCGTCGGCGACCGGCAGCTTCAGGAGGTAGCTCGCCGGCAGCCACGTGCGGAGCGCGTACGGCGAGACCGGATCGAGCGGATCGGTCGCGCTCGCGCAGCCCAGGGACTTGCCATCCGCACAGTCGATCGGCTCGCTGGCCGGCTGCTTGTCAAAGCCGAACAGCTCTCGCGGATCGTCAGCGCGCGCGACGGATGCGTGGCCGAGAGCGAGTAGCACGCCGGCGAGGCTCACGAGCAGCGCGGAGCAGCGGCGCACGCCCGACGGTAACACGCGCCGTTACCAGAGCCGTCGCGCCACGTCGCGCGATCGCGGGGACTCAGTGGTCGTGATTGCAGCCGGGGCCGTGCTGGTGACCACCGGCGCCTTCGTGCGCCTTGATCTCTTCCTTCACCTTCGTCATGTCGAGCGCCTTGGCCTGGGTGACGAGCTCCTCGAGGGCGGCGGCCGGCAGCGCACCGGACTCGCGGAACAGCAGCACGCCGTCGCGGAACAGCATCAGCGTCGGGATCGCCTGGATCTGCGCGGCGCCGGCCAGCTCCTGCTGAGCCTCCGTGTCGATCTTGCCGAACACGATATCGGCGTGCGCTTCGGACGCTTTCTCGAAGACCGGCGCGAAGACGCGGCACGGTCCGCACCATGCCGCCCAGAAATCGAGCAGCACGATGCCGCCCTTCTCGATGGTCTGTTGAAAGTTCTCGCCCGTGATCTCTACGGTTGCCATTCACGAAACATGGCGCGCGACGTCCAGCGTCGCAAGCGACCACGCGCGAGGAGTTCGCAGTTTTCTGCGAGCGGCGGAGCACGCGCGCGCCGGCGCACCGTGGCACGAGCGTTGCTGCAAGGACCCGCATGACCGCCGTCAGTCACGTCGTGGTGGGCTACGACTTCAGCCACCCGGGCCATGCTGCCCTCCAGCGTGGTGTCGCGATCGCCTCGCGCGCGCCATCGCACGTGCTGCACGTGCTCTGCGTGATCGATCCGCGCTCGCCGATCCCGAGCATCCCGAGCTACGACGGCGTCGACGCGATGTACGCCGCGCGCGTGCAGGAGATGCTCGCGATCGAGATCCAGGCCGAGCTCGAGCGGGCGGAGATCCAGAGCCGCGTCCACTTCTTCGTGCATGCCCGGATCGCGGAGCACGTCGCCGACGAGCTCCTCGGGCTCGCGCGCGAGGTCGGCGCGGACCTGATCGTCGTCGGCAGCCACGGCCTGACCGGCCTCGAGCGCTTCCTCGTCGGCTCGACGTCGGAGAAGATCGTTCGCGACGCCGGCTGCAGCGTCGAGATCGCGCGGGTCAAGCAGTACCCGGAGGTCGAGCTCCCCACCACGGTCGAGAACGAGCCCGATCTCGATCACGATCACGATCACCCGTACATCCCGCCGCACCGCTACACCTACGAAAACCATCGCGTGAGCCTGCGACCGCCCGAATGGCCGCTGGTTTGACCGGGTTCGAGCGTAGAGCGGGATCCCGCACGATCGCGTGCTAGCCTTTGCCGTGGCCAAATTCCGCATCAGCTACAACGCGCCCGTCGTCCTGACGTTCGCGCTCCTCGCGGTCGCGGTGTTCGTGCTGACGTCGGAGCACCTGTTCCCGACCCTGCGCATGTGGTTCGTCGCGTGGCCGGAGTTCCGCGACACCCGCAGCTACGCCGGCCTGTTCACCCACATCCTGGGCCACGGCAGCTGGCTGCACCTGATGGGCAACTTCATGCTCATCCTGCTGATCGGCCCGATCCTCGAGGAGCGCTTCGGCTCGGCGCGCCTGATGATGATGATCGGCATCACCGCGCTCGTCACCGGCATCCTCAACGTGACGTTCTCGAGCGACGCGCTGCTCGGCGCGAGCGGCATCGTGTTCATGATGATCCTGCTCGCCTCGACAGCGAACATCCGCCAGGGCGAGATCCCGCTGACCTTCATCGCGATCGCCGTCATCTACCTCGGCGGCGAGATCGTCCGCGCGTTCGACAACGACAACGTCTCGCAGACCGCCCACCTGATCGGCGGCGCGACCGGCGCGGTGTTCGGCTTCCTCAGCGCGCGCGGCGGACCGACGACCGGCAAGCTCGGCAAGCCGAAGCCCACCGACGTGCTGTCGCCGAAGCTGGCGGCGAAAAAATTACCGCCGCTGTAGCTATCGGAACCGCCGTTCCCACCATCCGTCGCCGACGGGTCCTGGGCGGTAATATTGCACGCAACCACGACGAAGCTCGGACTCGATCTGAGCCCAGTGGGCCTGCAGTACATCATATGTGGCCCGAGCTCACGGGCGATCCGGATCAGCCGATCGCGCGGGTCGTTCAGATCCGCCGATCGGCGGCGATACCGTCGAGAAGTAGGTCGGAAGCCGGCGGCGGCTGTCATGGTAGCTTTTGGAGATGGCGGTCACGCAGATCAAGGGGCCCGGCGAGGCCAACGAGCGCGCTGACCAGCGTGTTCGCCTGCACGACGTGCCGTGGTCGCACTACGAGATCTTGTTGGCCGTGAGAAGCGACGCTCCGGTCCCACGGATCGCGTACCTGGAAGGAGAGCTCGAGCTCATGAGCCCGTCGCTTGATCACGAGATGATCAAGTCGAGGATCCGGCAACTGGTCGAAGCCTATGCCGCCCACCGCGCGATCGATCTCTGGCCAATCGGATCGTGGACCATTCGTAGCGCACCAGCCAAGCGAGGTGCCGAACCCGACGAGTGCTACACGGTAGGAGATCCGCGAACCAAGAGCGTGCCTGATCTGGCTATCGAGGTCGTGTGGACCAGCGGCGGGATCGACAAGCTCGAGATCTATCGCGGCCTCGGCGTCGGCGAAGTGTGGTTCTGGCGCGAGGGTCGGATCGATGTGCACGTGTTGCGTGACGGTCGCTATCACGCGTCCGACGTCAGCGTGCTGCTCCCCGGTCTTGACGTCTCGCTGGTCGCGCGGCTCGCGACCGCAAGTCCGACCGAAGCGCTCGCCGAGCTCCGGAAGAGCCTGACGTAGTCCTCGCGAGCGAGCCGGCGCTTCAGATGAAGTAGTCGGGGAACAGCTTCGCGGTCGGATCGACGGCGTACTCGGTCAGATCGGTCTTGCCCTCGGCGGCGAGGACCTCGTCGTCGATCATGAACTTGCCGGTGAGCTCGCGCGACGGCTTGGTCAGGATCGCGTACGCGGCATCGCCCATGATCTCCGGCTTGCGCGAGCCGCGCATCGCCGCGTCACCGCCGAGGAGGTTCTGGATCGCGGCGGTCGCGATCGTGGTGCGTGGCCACAGCGCGTTGACCGCGATGCCATCGTTCTTGAACTCGCCGGCCATGCCGAGCACGCACATCGACATCCCGAACTTCGCCATCGTGTAGGCGACGTGCGGCGCGAACCACCGGGTCTCCATGTTGAGCGGCGGCGAGATGTTCAGGATGTGCGGGTTGCGACCCTCCTGACTCGACTTCTTGAGATACGGCAGGCACGCCTGCGCGCACAGGAACGTCCCGCGCGTGTTGATCTGGTGCATCAGATCGAACCGCTTCATCGGCGTCTGCCCGGTGCCGGTCAGGCTGATCGCGCTCGCGTTGTTGACGAGGATGTCGATACCGCCGAAGGTCTCGACGGTCTTGGCCACGGCGGCCGCGACCTGATCCTCGAAGCGGATGTCGCAGACGAGGGCGAGGCCCTTGCCGCCGGCCGCATCGATGTCGGCGGCGGCCGTGTACACGGTGCCGGCGAGCTTGGGGTTGGGCTCGGCGGTCTTCGCCGCGATCGCGACGTTGGCGCCGTCGCGCGCCGCGCGCAGGCCGATCGCGAGTCCGATACCGCGGCTCGCACCCGTGATGAACAGCGTCTTTCCGCGCAGGGACATGGTGCGCGCATCCTACGTCGGACGCGGCACCAGATCACCTGCGAGCGCTGCTCAGTAAGCCGAGCTGGCCGGGTCGGGCAGGTCAGGGTCGATGGGCTTGATGTGCTTGTTCAGCATCTGCGCGCCGGCGATGCCCATCACGGCACCGATGCCAAACGCCCAGAACGCGAGCCCGACGCCGACGCCGCCGACGCCGCCGGGTTTGGTGGCGATGAAGATGCATCCCGTGATGAGCCCGGCCATGATCGCGAGGAGCGCGATCGTCGTCGGTGGCAGCTTCAGCGCGGGTCGCTTCTTCTGGTAGCCGATCGCGGCGGTCGCGAGCAGGGCGAGCGCGGCGATGCCGAGTAGCCCGAGCGTCACGATGCCCATCGGCGCGAACGCGCTCGAGGCCATGTCGGGCGAGTGCTTCTTGACCTCGGCCATCACCGCGAAGTTCGACTTCGACTCGCACTCCTTGCCCATGCAGCCCTCGAAGGACAGCAGCGAGAACCCGAAGCGTGCGCCCTTGAACTGGCTGTTCTCGAGCCAGCGGTGCGAGACGCACGCGTAGATCAGGAGCAGCGCGGCCGCGGCGCAGAGGCCGACGCCGAGCATGCGGTTGTCCTTCGGGCGGTAGTTCGGATCGTTCGGGTCGATCATGGGGCCCTAGTAGTGCTCGGGGTCCATCGCTTCTGCAAGCATATCCTCGTCGCGCGGACGCAGGAGCTTGTTGAGCATCAGGGCGGCCGCGATGCCGACGATCGTGCCGCCGCCATACGCGAAGAACCCATTATTCACGCCGACATATCCTGCGGGCCCGGGCTTGAGGGCGACGAACACGCAGCCCGCGATCAGCGCGACGGCGAGGCCGAGGATCGCGGTCGTCGTCGGCATGATCGGCCACTGGATGTGTCGGGCCGCGGCGACAAACCCCGCGGCGACGAGCAGCGAGAACGCCGCGATCGCGCACGCGATCAGCGTGATCCACGCGAACGGAACGAAGGCGCCCGGCATCCTGAGCTGCTCGGCGGCCTGCGCCGCGAACGCCTGGACCTGGAGGTCGCCCGGCGATCGCTTCGCGTTCTCGCGAATCTCGGCGAGCTCTCGCTTCCACAGCGCGGCGTGCTCGCCGAGCGTCATCTTGATGCACTGCTTGCCGCCGGCGTCCTCGCCGTGATCGATGCAGGTCGACGAGCCGAGCGGACCAAACCCGACCTCCTCGTGACCGACCGTGCGCGGGTTGTAGAGCCACTGCTTCGAGAACGCCGCGTACCCGAGGGCACCGGCCGCAGCGATCGCGAGGATCACCGCGAGCCAGCGGTTGTCGGGCGGCTTCTTCGCGCGGTCGGTCATAGCGTTCCCCTCGGTAGTTGCGGCATCACCTTGCCCATCTCGACGTACTCGTGATGGGCGCCCGCCCACAGATCCTCGGCGACCATCGCACGGCCCGCGCGTGCTGCGATCACCGCGGCGCGCACGACGGCGTTCTTGATGTAGCCGCCGGTCATCTGAAAGCGCTCGGCGAGTGCGTGGAAATCGAACCCGTCGTGGAGCCCGGTCGACGGCGGCAGCAGCCGGCGCCACAGCTGCTCGCGTTCGTCGAGCTCGGGCTCGAGGAACCGGATCCGGAAGTTGAGCCGCCGCTGGAGCGCCGGATCGATCGAGCTCTCGGCGTTCGTCGTCAGCACGCTGACGCCATCGAAGGTCTCCATCCGCTGGAGGATGTAGTTGACCTCGAGGTTCGCGAACCGGTCCTGCGCGGTCTTGAGCTCGGTGCGCTTGCCGAACAGGCTGTCGGCCTCGTCGAACAGCAGCATCGCGTGTGCGTCCTGCGCCTCGTCGAAGATCTTGCCGAGGTTCTTCTCGGTCTCGCCAACGAACTTCGAGACCACCGCGGACAGATCGATGCGGACCAGCTCGAGCCCGAGCTCGGAGGCGACGACGCTCGCGGCCATCGTCTTGCCGGTGCCGGGCTCGCCCGAGAACAGGCCCGACACGCCGCGCGAGATCCCGAGGTGACGCTGGTAGCCCCAGCGCTCGAGGATCTGCGAGCGCTCGCGGACCATCGCGATCAGATCGTGCAGCGTGTCGACGACGTCGTCGGGGAGCACCATCTCGGCGAACCGCGCCTTGCGATGGACGACGGTGCCGAACGTGCCGAGCCGCAGCGAGAGCCGGCGCCCGATCGACGCCTCGAGCGCGCTGGCGTCGACCGGCGTACCGGCGGCCGCGGCGTAGCGTGCCGCCTCGACGACGACGTCCGCGATGGCGCCGGGGCCGATCACGTAGCGAGCGGCGAGCTCGGGCGCGAGGCCGCGC
>JACCTC010000476.1 GCA_013812655.1 Deltaproteobacteria bacterium
GGCGCCTGGTCTGGCGACGCGATGGTGGCAAGTGCACGATCCCGTCCTGCCGGTCCGCGGCGTACCTCGAGCTTCACCATATCGTCGCGCGCGAGGACGGCGGCACGCACGACGCCTCGAATATCGCCGTGTTATGCGATGGGTGTCACGCGGCCCTCCATCGCGGCCAGCTCACGATCACGGGCAAGGCACCGCACGACCTCGTGGTCGCGCGCGTCCACGACACGATGGCCCACGTGGGCCACGCGAGCAGGCTCGATCGCGCGACGATCCTGGTGGAAGCGCGCACCGCGCTCGTCACGCTTGGTTACAAGAAGCACGAGGCCGCGGCCGCCGTGACGGCGGCGCAAGCTCACATTGGCGGTGACGCGGCGCTCGATGTCCTGATCCGCGAAGCCCTACGTCGGTGCGGAAAGCCCGGCGGATAGCGCGCGTAGGCCGGATCGCGCGCGTCAACTCCTGCCGTCCCGAGCTTCTGCGAGCGCCTCGCGATCTACGCCGGGAGGTACGTGGTCCCACGAGCGTCGCGTGCGCGTGTTTGCCTCGAGCATCGCGCGCGACTGTGAACGGCCCGGTGAGTCGGCCGCGTGGCGGCACTCAGGGCCGCGCATCAGCTCTGGCGGTCTCGACGGCCGAGCCGACCAAGCTGAAACCAACCACGCTTCGTGATGGCGCCGGATGACCGTCGGTTAGCGCTGCAAGATCAGCGACAAGGTCCGCGAGCTTCAGCGCGATACGTCACCCATTGAATCCGCAGCTTGACGCTGTACTAGCCTCCTAGTACAGATTCGATATGGCCAGGACGACGAGTTTCACGCTGGGGAAAGACCTGGAGGAGTTCGTGCGCGAGAAGGTGGACAGCGGAGCGTACTCGTCCGCCAGCGAGGTGCTGCGTGACGCGTTGAGGCGCATGGCCGAGGAGGAACGCAAGGAACGCGATCTCCTGGCCGCGCTCGATGCCGGTCTCGCAAGTCGCCGCGCCAAGCCGGGCGTATGGGAGCGCACCAACGCGAAGGTCCGGCGCGCGCAGGCGAAGCGCTGACCATGGTCCACTACAGCGAGGAGGCCGAGAACGACCTCTTCGAGATCGGTGTCTACACGTGGACCGAGTGGGGCGAAGAACAGTTCGTCAAGTACATGGCGCTGCTACGCGCAACGTGTGAGGACATCATTCCGCGCAAGCATCGATTCGCGCGGTCCGTGCCGAAGCGGCCCGAGCTGTTGCGGTGGCGTTGCGAGCGTCACGTGATCTACTTCCGCAAGGTGGACGGCGTGTTCGAGATCGTCCGCATTCTTCACGACCGCATGCTGCCCGCGACGCATTTGTGACGATGAATGAGCTAAGGCCGCGTGCTGCCCTTGTAGCCGGTGGCCGGGTAGGGCGTGCCGGTGCTGGTGAGGTGCATCGACGGTCCCTTCTTGTACTGGAGGTTGATGTCGAACACCTTCGTCGTGGTGCCGGCCCCGACGTCGACCTTCTCGGCGGACTCCTTGCTGTTAGGCGTCCACGCGACGACGGTGTAGCTGCCGGGCGGGATGTCATCGAAGCGATACGCGCCGTCGATCACCTGCGCGACGTGGCGAGTGGGCACGACCTTCACCTTCGCGGACATGTTCGGGTGGATGTCGCAGTAGATGTCGAACTCGCCGGGCTCCAGGAACTCGTACGAGCGGCCGACCGGGTCGGTGCGGTAGCGGCCGAGCTCGAAGCCGACCCAGGCGCCGACTGCCGGCGAGAACACGCTGTGATCGAACTTGTCGAGGTTCGGAAACGTCACCGTCGCGCCGAGCGGGATGACCTCGACCGGCGCGCGGAACACCTTGCCGCGCTGCACGATCTTGCGGACCACGCCCTTGCCGAGCGAGGTCGACGCGCGCGCCTGCGGCTTGAGATACACCCACACCGGGATCTTGATCGGCTTGCCGCCGTCGAGCGTGTTGACGCGCCCGGTGATCGTGGCGAGCACTTTGGCCGGCGCCTGGGCCGGCGCCTGACCGAGGCTGGCAAGGGCAAGCGCGATGACGGAGAGCGAGAGGGTTCGCATGGTCATGATCAATCCGTGGAGACGACGAGCGAGGTGGTCAGCACGTCGTTGGGGAACTGCGGGCCGAGCAGCTCGTGGTTGTTCGTGTACTCGACCTTCGCGATGACCCGGCTCGTCACCTCGACGTTGATCCCCACGGTGGCGCGCACGACGCGCGAGACGTAGAGGAAGTCGATGCCGCGGTGATGGCGCGCATCGCGCCAGTCGAGCCGCGCGTACGGCAGCATCCCGGTCCGCGCGCGCCAGCTCGCGAGTGCGTATGCCGCCTTGTAGGTGAGGCACGGCGCGAGATCGCAGCGCGAGGCGATGACGTCGTCCATCTCGGCGGCGGCGCGCGCGAAGCCCGACGTGCTGCCCTGCTGGCGACCCTGGACGAATTCGGCCTGCAGCGAGACGTCGCGGGTCTCGTGGAGGCGCAGGTCGAAGCCGTAGTGCCACTGGTGGACGTGGGTCGCCGACTGACCGTCCTGCGGTCCGATCGCGCCCGAGACACCGAGCTCGAGGCCGTTGCCGAGCGGCAGCATCAGCTGGAGGTGTGCGGACAGCGTGGGCAGCCTCGACGAGGCGATCCGCGGATCGGCCTCGAAGCGCTCCTCGAAGGTGTCGCCGCCGGTCAGCGCGGCCGATGCGTCGAACGAACCGCGGTGCGCGCGGGCTCGCACGCCGTACGGGCGGCCACAGGTGTAGCGGCAGAGCAGGGACGGCGTGACGGTGACGCGGTCGCGGGCATCTTGCGCGCGGTACTCGATGCCGAGCACCGAATCGATCTTGCCCGCCGAGACGAGCAGCTCCACCTCTTGCGATGGCCGGTAATCGACGTGCGCGAGCTCGACGACGACGCGATCGGGGCCGGGGCGCGGCAACAGCTCGACGAGGCCGGCGACCGCGACGTGGTCTCCGATCGACTTGCCGATCGCGAGCCCGAGCGCGTTGACGAGGAACGTCGGGTGGCCCCCGCTGTCGATCGAGTCGTCCTCGATCGCGCGCGCGACGCCGAGATCGGCGGGCTCGCCGAGCGAGTTGATCGTCGTCGACAGCGGATCGCCGAGCAGCACCCACTCGGCGGGGACATTCTCGTGATCGGGGACATAGCGGTGGCCGATGTCGCTGCGCACGCCGGCGCCGTTGCCACCGACGCTGAACCAGCCGATGTCGACGAACACGGTCAGGAAGCGCCGCATCGGCAGCAGCGTCTGCACGCGCTCGTGCAACGTCGCGATCCGGCGCTCGAGCACGCCGACGTGGTCCGCGCGTTCCTCGAGTGCTTCGATCCGGCGTGCCAGCTCCTCGGGGGCCGGCGCGACGGGGGCGATGGGCTCGGTCGGTGCAACCTCCTCGACGCCCGCGGCCGGTGGTTCGGGAATGTCCTCCGCCGACGCGGTCACGGCACGCGTGATCAGCACGGCGAACGCGGCGGCAAGCACGGCGCGCATCACATCCTCGGCTTCGTCGTCCACGTCGGATCGACCGGCGCGCCGGTGAGGCTGCGCAGGAACGCGACAAGGTCCCCGACCTGGTCGTCGGTGAGCTCGAGCGGGACGATCCGTGGATCCTTGCGACCGGTGAACCCGCCGGCGTCGCCGCCCCAGCGATAGAACTCGATCACCTCGCCGAGCGAGTCGTGCTGACCCGCGTGCATGTACGGCGCGGTCTCGGCGATGTGGCGGAGCGTCGGCGTGCGGAACCGGCCCTCGTCGATCGGATCGCCGGTGACGTCGAACCGGCCGCGGTCGATCGCGGGCGCGTGGTCGCCGCGCTGCTCGACGCCGGTGACATGGAAGCGGTCGTCCGCGAACAGCGGGCCGTCGTGGCACTCGCTGCACAGCGCCTTGCCGATGAACAGCTGCGCACCGCGCTTGGCCGCGCGCTCGATCGCGTGCTTGTCGCCGGCGAGATAGCGATCGAACGGTGCCGGGCCGGACACCAGCCGGGACTCGTACGTCGCGATCGCGAGCGCGCCGTTGAGATAGATCTGCTTGCGGATCTCCGCCGAAACCATGACCGGAGAGACCGGCACGAACAGCGCGTTGTACGTGGCGAGGTAGCGCTCGAGGATGACGTCGACGAAGCGGTCGTGCGTCGAGTTGAGCGCGGCCGGGCTGGTCAACGCGAGATCGAGGACGTCCTCGAGCCGGTCGTACTTGCCGCTCCAGATGAACGACTCGCGATAGGCGAGATCGACGAGGCCCGGCACGTTGCGCTTGGTCCACGCGGTACCGAGCGATTGCGCGTTCGCGAGCCGGTGGTCGGCGAAGTAGTGCGCGGGATCGTGGCAGCTGTCGCACGACACCTTGCCGGTCTCGCCGATCGCGCCGAAGCCACCGTTCGCGCCGTCATTGGCGACCGTGATCGGCCCGGCGTAGCTCGGATCGAAGAACAGCCGCTGCCCGAACCGCGCGAGCTCGTCGCAGCGGCGCGTGTCACCCGTGCAGCGGATCGGGTCGAGCTGATCCAGCCGGAACGTCTCGAGGTACGCCCACTCCTGCTCGGTGAACAGATCATCGATCCGTTGCTCCCCCGAGCAAGCGGCGGCTATGGCAGACAACACCACCAGCGCTCGCACCCGACGCCAACCTATCATGCTTGCCGGCTTTGCAGCGGCCGTGCCATCGTGACGGTAGCGAGCGAGAGGCATGGGGGATGCATTCGCGCGCTGTGGTGACGATGGTGCGGGCCAGCACAGAGATCGATGACGGGGGCGACACGATCGATGGATCGGATCGCGAACCCGCGGCCGCACGTCGTGCTGCCGAACCGCCGACGACGACGGTCGACTATCCCGAGCTCGTCGAGGTCGAACGCCGGCACTACGTGGTCGGCGGTGAGATCGCCAAGGGTGGCGTCGGCCGGGTGTTCGAGGCGCGCGACCTCCGGCTCGGACGCTCGGTGGCGATCAAGGAGCTGCTTCCGAAGAACCGCCACGCAGCGCGCCGGTTCGAGCGCGAGGCGCGGATCACGGCGCGGCTCCAGCACCCCGCGATCATCCACATCTACGAGGCAGGCGTGTGGCGTGGCGGCGAGCCGTTCTACGCGATGACGAAGGTCAGCGGCCGGTCCCTCGCGGAGGTCGTCACCGAGCGCACGAGCCTCGCGGCCCGGCTCGGCCTGTTGCCGAACGTGATCGCGGTCGCCGACGCGCTCGCCTATGCGCACAGCCAGGACGTGATCCACCGCGATCTCAAGCCGGCGAACATCCTCGTCGGTGCCTTCGGCGAGACCGTGGTGATCGACTGGGGGCTCGCGAAGGATCTGAGCGCGCAAGGCGATCCGGCGATGTCGCTCGAGCTCAAGCTGGCGTCTGCCGAACAGACGCTGTCCGGATCGATCGTCGGGACCCCGGCCTACATGGCACCGGAGCAGGCGCGCGGGGAGGCCGTCGATCACCACGCCGATGTCTACGCGCTCGGCGCGCTGCTCTACAAGGTGCTCGCCGGCGTGCCGCCGTACGCCGGCAAGACCTCCGACGAGGTGCTGCAGCGCGTGCTCGCCGGACCACCAATACCCGTCGACGAACGCGAGCCAGGTGCGCCCGCCGATCTCGTCGCGATCGTCCGCAAGGCGATGGCGCGCGATCCGCAGCAACGCTATCCGACCGCCGGCGAGCTCGCGGCGGACCTCAAGCGGTTCGAGACCGGGCAGCTCGTCGCCGCGCACCATTACACGCGCCGGCAGCTCGGCTGGCGCTGGCTGCACCGCCACCGCGTCGCCGTGGCGATCGGTGCGATCGCGCTCGCGGTGTTCGCGGTGTTCGGAACGCTCAGCGTGCGGGAGATCGTCGCCGAGCGTGACCGCGCCGAGTACGAGCAACGCAAGGACGAGCGCCGCCGCGCTGCCCTGCTCGAGGAACGCGGTCGCGCGGAGCTGCTCGCCGGGAGAGCCGGACCCGCGCTGGCGAACCTTGCCGGTGCCGTGCGCGGTGCACCGGGCGGGGCGCTCGGGTTCTTGATCGCCGAGACGATGCGACCGTTCGAGGCGCAGATCGCTGCGTTGAGCGCGGGTGCCGGGACCGTGATGGTCGCGTATCGCCCCGACGGGACCGAGCTGGCGACCGCGAGCGCCGACGGCCGGGTCGCGCTGTGGGACGCGGCAGGCCGCCCCGTCCGCGAGATCGCGCACGCGCATGGCCGCGTCCTCGCGCTGGCGTGGTCGCCCGACGGCACGCGGCTCGCGACGGCAGGCGACGACAAGATCGCGCGGGTGTGGTCGCCGGATGGCGTCCTCGTGCACGAGCTCGTCGGCCATGCCGGGACGATCGGCGACATCGCGTTCTCGAGCGACGGCACGCATGTCGTCACCGCGAGTGCCGACATGCGCGCGCGCATCTGGAAGCTCGCCGCCGGGACGAGCCAGGAGCTGGTCGGTCACGACGAGGCCGTCACGACGGCGCGGTTCTCGCCGGATGGCAAGCACGTCGTCACCGCGACCCGGACTGGCGCCGCGAGCGTGTGGACCGTCCGCGATGGCCAGCTCGCGTGGCCACTGCGCGCACACACCGCGGCCATCGTCACGGCGCGCTGGAGCCCGGACGGTACGCGCGTGCTGACCGCGAGCGCGGACGGCACCGCCCGGGTCTGGGATCCGCTCCGCGGCAGTGCGGTCACCGCGCCGCTGCATCACAAGGGCGGCGCCGCGATCGAGGACGCCGCGTGGAGCAGCGATGGCCGGCGGGTGATCACGGCGGGCCGCGATCACGTCGCCCGGCTCTGGTTACTGCCCGATCCGCCCGCCGCCGGCGAGCTGCCGGCCGCGGCCCGCGAGCTCGCCCAGCTCGCGCACTCCGATCGCGTCGTCAAGGTGATGTTCTCCCTCGACGATCGCTGGATCGTCACCGCGGGAAACGACCGCGCGGCACGCGTCTGGGATGCGCGTGGCCAGCCGATCGCGACGTTCGAGCATGCCGACGCCGTGGCCTCGGTCGACTTCAGCCGCGACGGCACGACCGTCGTCACCGGGTGCCGCGACGGCACGGCCCTGATCTGGGATGTCACGCGCGGGATCGCGCGGTCGCAGCGCGAGCTCGCCTCGCCGATCCATGCGCTCGCGGTGTCGCGCACCGGCATGATCGCGGCCGGCACCGATGACAGCCGCGTCACCACGTGGCGGGCCGACGGGTTGCCGACGATCCTGCGCGGTCACCTCGGTCGAGTCTTCGCGGTCGCGTTCTCGCCGGATGGCACCCAGCTCGCGACGGCCGGCGAGGATCCCGAGGTGCGGCTGTGGACACCCGGCAGCGAGCCCGCGCGCCGCACGCTCGCCGTCGGTGGCGTACCGGTCCGCGCGGTCGCGTTCGGGCCGGATGGCGCCACGGTCGTTGCCGTCGACGATGCGGGCGTCCTCCGGATCTGGTCGGTCGCCACTGGCACGCTCGTCACGGCCAGCCCGCCGCTCGGCGTCCCGCTCACCGCGCTCGCGATCGGTCCGCGGGGTGACATCGCGGCGGTCGGCTCCGACGGCGTGCACGTCTGGACCGCGGCGGGCGTCCCGATCACGCGCCACCCGACCACCGACGCCCTGCGCGCGCTGGCGTTCGACGCTTCAGGTGAGCGCCTCGCGGTCGCCGGCGTCCGCGACACCGTGATCTTGCGGTACGCGAACCGAGTGCTCGCGCCGGAGCTCACCCTCGAAGGTGCGACCGGGGACGTCACGGCGATCGCGTTCCGCCGGGACGGGACGGTCGTCTTCACTGGCGGGCTCGACGGCGTGGCGCGAGTCTGGGATGCCCAGAAGGGCAAGCTGCTGGCGACACGCGATACTCAGGGCGAGGCGATCGAGGCGCTCGCGCTGTCCGCCGACGACGAGCTGCTGTGGACCGGCGCCTCCGATGGCATCGCGCGGGCGTGGGATGTCCGCGTGCTGCGCGACGCGTCGGTGCTTTCCGGGTTCATCGCGCAGCGCGTACCGTGGCGGCTCGGCGAGGATGACGTCGTGCGGCGGGCAGCGAGGTAACCAGCATGGGCAGCGTCGATCAGACCAAGAGCCGGCTCGGAGGGACGGGGAGCTTCGTCGCGGAGGACGCCGCGCCCGGCATGGCCTACCTGCTCGTCCTCGAGAACGACTCGTCGTCGATCTTCCAGCTGCCACGCAGCGGCGACGTCGTGATCGGCCGGGCGCCCGATGTCGAGCTCAAGCTGACGCACGCGTCGGTCTCGCGCCGGCACGCCACGATCCGGATCGATGGCGGCGTCATGCGGATCGCCGACCTCGACAGCCACAACGGCACACGCGTCAACGGCGAGCCGGTCGCGGAGTCACGTGCGCTGGCGTCGGGCGACGTTGCCTCGGTCGGTGATGTCGTGCTCGTCGTCAACGTCTCGCATCCGAACGCGCCGGCGCGGTCCGCGTACGGCGAGGCAGGCTGGCGGCGCCGGCTGATCGAGGAGCTCGAGCGCGCGATCACGTTTCGTCGCGAGCTCGCGGTGATCGCGGTGATCGCCACCGGCGTGCCGAGTGCCGTGCTCGGCTCCGCCCTCCGGCTGATCGACGTCGTCGGCCAGACCGATGACGGTCAGCCGCTGTTGTTGCTGCCCGAGGCGGATCGCGCGGCGGCCCGCGCGATCGCGATGCGCGTGCTCGAGATCGCGCCGCACGCCGCGCTCGGGCTCGCGGTCTGCCCGGTCGATGCCTGCGATGCCGATGCGATCTTGCTGGCGGCGCGCTCGGCCGCACGCGGCGCGAAGCCGGGCACGATCGCCGAACCGTCCGAGGCGATCACCCGCCTCGAGCTCGGGCCGCGGCACGTGTTCCTCGCCGATCCTGCGATGACGCGGGTGTTCGGCTTGCTCGAGCGGCTCGCGAGCTCGCAGCTTCCCGTGCTCGTCACCGGCGAGACCGGCGTCGGCAAGGAGAACGCGGCCTACGCGGTGCACCACTGGTCGAAGCGTCAGGGTCCGTTCGTGGCCGTCAACTGCGCGTCGATCGCGCCCGAGAGTCTCGTCGAGAGCGAGCTGTTCGGTCATGACAAGGGCGCGTTCACCGGAGCGACCGCGGCGAAGGCGGGGCTGTTCGAGAGTGCGGCGGGCGGTACGGTGTTCCTCGACGAGGTCGGCGAGCTGCCCCTCGCGATCCAGGCCAAGCTGCTGCGCGCGCTCGAGACCCAGCGGATCACGCGGCTCGGCGAGAGTCGGGAGCGTGCGATCGACGTGCGTCTGGTCGCGGCCACGAATCGCACCCTCGAGCACGAGGTCGAGGCGGGACGGTTTCGCCAGGATCTCTACTTCCGGCTCGGCGGCGCGACGGTGATCCTGCCGCCGCTGCGTGATCGCAAGACCGAGATCCCGATCCTCGCGCGCGAGTTCCTCGGGCAGGGCACCACGCGCGCCGGCCGCGCCCCCATGACGATCACGCCGGCGGCGATGCAGGTGCTGCTGACCCATACCTGGCCGGGCAATGTCCGCGAGCTCCGCAACACGATGGAGTACGTCGTGGCGGCGGCACCCGACGAGCTCGTCGAGCCATCGGATCTTCCCGAGCGCCTCGGCGGCACCGCGACGGTGGTTGCCGCGACGACCGGCCCGACCCCGGTCATCGACGCAGCCGCGCAGCGCGATCCGGCGAGCTTCCGGGCGATCGCCGAGGAGCTCCGCGAGCTCGAGCGCCGGCGGATGAGCGAGGCCCTCGTCGCCTCCGGCGGGGTCAAGACCCGCGCCGCGCAGCTGATCGACATGCCGATCCGCACGTTCACGCTGAAGCTCAAGCAGTACAAGCTATAGCTGCCGGCAAGACTTGCCGGGGTACGGCAAGAATTGCCTGCCTCGCAGCTTCGAGCGCGCGAGGATCGCGCCGTCGCGCTGGCCCGCGACGTGCTCGAAGCCGCGGCATGACGAAGCGCCTGCTCATCCTCGCCATCATCCTCGGTGCATCTGCATGTGCCTCGCGGGCGCCTCGCTCGACGCTGCCGGTTCGCTATACCTGCGGCGACACCGCGGTCGTGCGCACCGGCTCGAAGCTCGCGGTCGACGCCGGCGAGGTCGGCGTCGCGTCCCTCGGCTGGCAGGATGACCACGGCGATCACTTCGTGACGTGGCCACGCGTCCCGACCGATGGTGAGGCGGTCGAATACGTGATCCCGAGCGACCATCGGATGGACGCGATCGAGAAGCTCTACGATGCCACGCACGGCTACTCGAGCTCCGACTGGCGCCTCGTGCGCAAGCGGGTGTGTCGCGCCGAGGGTGGCTACAGCGACGCGCTCACGCGCTGGATGGGCGGCGCCACGCTCGATCAGGTCGCGAAGGATCTCGCGCTCCGCGATCGCGACGACGCGCGCCGCCTCGTGCGCAAGGCACTGGTGTCGCTGCAGAAGCAGTATCTGCGCGATCGCTGATCGATCGCGGCTGTCGAGATTTTTGCGAACTTTTCACGAACCTGGGGGACCGATGCGGGACGAATTACTCTGTGGACTTGCTTGCGCGATGTTGCTGGGGTGCGGAGACGATCAGCAGGAGACGCCGGTCGATGCCGGTGCCGATGCACCAGGGATCGACGCGCCGGGGGATCCGCTCACCCCCGCCGAGATCGCCGCGATGAAGCTGCTGTCGCCGCTGCCCGCGGTGCCGGCCGACTCGACGAACCAGTTCGCGAACAACGTGAAGGCCGCCACGCTCGGCCAGATGCTGTTCTTCGACAAGAGCTACTCGGGCGCGCTCGCGGTCGCCGACGACGGCACCAATGGTGGGCTCGGTGCGGCGGGGAGCGTCGGCAAGGTGTCGTGCGCGTCGTGTCACGCCGCCGGTAGCGACGGCATGGACGACCGGCGTACCCGGCCCAACAACGTCTCGCTCGGCACCGACTACGGCACGCGCAACGCGCTCGCTGTCGTGAACTCGTCGTTCTACGCGTGGACCAACTGGGCGGGTCGCTTCGACTCGCAGTGGTCGCTGCCGCTCGCGGTCGCCGAGAACGCGAAGATCATGAAGAGCACGCGGCTCGAGATCGCACACATGCTGTATGCGAAGTACCGCACCGAGTACAACGCGACCTTTCCGGTCGCGCTCGATTCCGCGCTCGATCCGACGGCAACCGACGCGGCGCGGTTTCCCGCGGTCGGCAAGCCCAAGGCGGCGGCGGCCGATCCCGACGGTCCGTGGGAAGGCATGACGCAAGCCGATCGCGACATCGTCAACACGATCTTCGCGAACTACGGCAAGGCGCTACAGGCATACATGCGCACGCTCGTCAGTCGCGACGCACCGTTCGATCGGTTCGTCTCGGGTGACCGCGCCGCGATCAGCCCGGCAGCCGTGAACGGTCTCAAGATCTTCCTCGCGAGCTGCGTGCGCTGTCACTCCGGCCCGAACTTCGCCGACGACAAGTTCCACGCGCTCGGCGTCGCGCAGACCGGGCCGCGCGTGCCGGCTGCGGATCTCGGCCGCTTCCAGGACGTGCCGGGGCTCCTCGGCAGCCCGTTCAACTCGAACGGCAACTTCAGCGATGACAAGCTGACCGGGCGGCTCACAAACCTGACGCAGCAGGCTGCCCAGACCGGCCAGTTCCGCACGAAGAGCCTGCGCAACGTCGCCCAGTCCGCGCCGTTCATGCACTCGGGCCAGCACGCGACGCTCGCCGACGTGGTCGCGTTCTACAACACCGGCGGCGGTACGCCTCCGGCCGGCATCACGAAGGATCCGCTGCTCCAGCCACTGGCACTGAGCCCCCAGCAGCAGGCGGACCTCGTCGCGTTCCTCGAGACGCTGACCGGTGCTGACGTGTCAGCGGAGCTCGTGACCGACACCTCGAAGTAGCGTGGTCTACCGCCCGGTGGTCGGCAGCGGTGGCAGGCCCCACGGACCCACGAGCGCGGCGTACTCGGCGGCCGGGAGCTGGACCACGACGGCGGCAGCGCCGAGGCTGTCGATCAACGTCGCGAGGCGGTCCTCCGCCATCGCGGTGCAACCGACGGTCGGCGACGTCGCATCGCGCCACACGTGCAGGAAAATGCAGCTGCCCGCGCCCGGGGCGTGCCCCGGGTTGTGGGCGACGTCGACGACCCACCGGTAGAGCTCGTCGGGGCGCCGCATGTCCTCGGCGGACTTCCAGTCGACGGTGACCGCGCTGCGATCGACGATGCGCGCGTAGTGCCGCGAGGCTGGATCGTCGACGCACTTCCAGCGCGCATCGACCTCGGTGTAGCGCAGCGGTGCGGCGGCGGGCTTCGGGTGTCCGTAGCCGTAGAGCTCGCGGACGCCGAACACGCCGGCGGGCGCCTTGCGATCACCCTCACGCTTGACCGGACCCGCGGCGCCGGGTGGCGCGCCGGTGCCGTGCAGGCCGATGCCCCATGCGAGCCCGGTCGCGCCGACAACGCCGGGCCACGGCCCGAGCTCGAGCTCCCAGGTCTCGCCAGCAAGCGCAGACGTGCGCTTCCACAGCCGGAGCTCCGCCGTGGTCGTCGTCCAGTCGGCGACGATCGCGGTCAGCACCTGGTCGTGGCCAGCGAGCGGCGACGACGCGGCTGCGCTTGCATCGGCGATCGGTGCAGCAGGAAGCGGTGCCGTCGGTTGCGGGAAGGGCTGTGGCGCAGGCTCGGACTTCGGCGTCCCGCACGCCGCGCCGAGACCACCGAGACCCATGATCGCGACGAGCGCGATCAGCCGCGGCGTCACACCGACATCTCGAGCATGCGCTCGATCGGCTTCAGTGCCTTGACGCGCACATGCTCGGGGACGTCGACCTGCGGCTTCAGATCGCGCAGGCACAGGTACAGCTTCTCGAGCGTGTTGCGCCGCATGTGCGGGCACATGTTGCACGCGCAGCTCTCGTCGTCGGGCGGCGCCGGGATCAGCGTCTTGCCGGGCGCGGCCTGCTGCATCTTGTGGAGGATGCCGGCCTCGGTCGCGACGATGAACGTCTGCTTCGGGCTCTTCTTCGCGTAGTCGATGAGGCCGCTCGTCGATGCGATGTGGTGCGCATGTCGGAGGATCCCCTCGTGACACTCGGGGTGCGCGATCACCTCGGCGTCGGGATGCTGCGCGAGCAGACCGAGCAGGCGCTTCTCCGAGAACGTCTCGTGAACGATGCAGGTGCCCTGCCAGGTGACGAGGTCGGGCCGGTTCGCCTGCTTCGCGACGAACGCACCGAGGTGGCGATCTGGCGCGAACACGATCTTGTGATCGCCGAGCGCCTTCACGATCTTCACCGCGTTCGACGACGTGCAGATCACGTCGGACAGCGCCTTCACCTCGGCGGAGCAGTTGATGTAGCTGACGACCTTGTGGTCGGGATACTGCTTCAGCCAGCGCTCGAACAGCGGCGCGGGGCAACCGTCGGCGAGCGAGCAGCCGGCCTCGAGGTCCGGGATCACGACGATCTTCGTCGGGTTCAGGATCTTCGCGGTCTCGGCCATGAAGTGGACGCCGCAGAACACGATGACGTCCGCCTGCGTCTTCGCGGCGGCCTGCGAGAGCTGCAACGAGTCACCGACGAAGTCTGCGAGATCCTGGATCTCGGACTCCTGGTAATAGTGGGCGAGGATCACGGCGTTGCGCTCCGCCTTGAGCCGCACGATGCCAGCCTCGAGCTCGTCCGGCGTCATGTCGAGCTCGGAGACGGGCGCCGGTGGCGGCGCGTTCCCGATCACGGGGAGCTTGTCCATGCGTCATTCCTAGCATGTCGCGGTGCGGGAGCGGCGCGTGCTCGTCGACGCTGCCGCGCGCGCGAGCGTAGTATCGAGGAGGTGTCGACACTCGCGTTCGATCCGGGGACTATGATCGGTCGCTATCGCGTGATCGAGAAGATCGGTCGCGGTGGGATGGGTGGCGTGTTCGAGGTCGAGGACGAGACCGGCGCACGGTTCGCGCTGAAGGTTCCGATCGTCGACGTCAACCCCGCGGGCGAGGTCACGCGGCGGTTCGCCCGCGAGGCGAACGCGCTGCGCATGCTCGATCACCCGAACCTCGTCGCGGCGGTCGACGTCTTCGTGGAGGCCGGCCACCTGTTCCTGGTGATGGAGAAGGTCGAGGGCCGCACGCTCGCGAAGCTGATCGCCGACGGCGCGGTCGAACCCCGCCAGGCTCTCGTGCTGACGCGGCAGATCCTCGAGGGCGTCGGCCACGCGCACGCACAGGGCCTCGTGCACCGCGATCTCAAGCCCGAGAACATCCTGCTCGTCGACATGGGCGGCTGGGAGCGCGTCAAGGTGATCGACTTCGGGCTCGTCAAGTTGATGGGCGATGTCGCGGACGCGTTCGGTGCGGCCGCGCTGACCCGCACCGGGATCGTGTTCGGCACGCCGGCGTACATGGCTCCCGAGCAGGCACTCGGGCGCGCCGTCGACGGCCGCGCGGATCTCTACGCGATCGGCATCATGCTGTTCGAGATGCTCGCGGGCCGGCTGCCGTTCAGTAACCCCGATCCGGTCGCGCTGCTGCGCATGCACGCCAAGGCGCCACCGCCGCGACTCGACGAGATGGTGCCGCGGCGACCGTGGTGCACGCCGCCGCTGGTCGCTCTCGTCGACGGCGCCCTCGTCAAGGATCCCGCGCATCGCTTCGCGAACGCGAGCGTGATGACGGCGCTCCTCGACGACGCGTTCGGCTCGCTCGACTCCGTGATCTGACGCCGTGATCTCGATCGGTCTTGGCCGGCCGCTCAGCGCTTCCACTTGTGCTTCTTGCGCCGCGGCTCGCGCTCCTCGACCGGTAGCTGATCGAGCTGCGACGCGAGGCTGCGGGTCTCGTTGCTCTGGCCATAGCGGCTCTCGAACTCGTCGAGTCGCTCGCGGGCCTCGGAGAAGTCGTGGTCGTGCAAGCTCTCGACGATCTCCGCCCAGTCGTTCGCGGCGCGCTCGTCCTCGATCGGCGGTCGCGCGGCGTTGATCGTCGTCGGCGTCTGCGCGGCCGGCACCGTGAACGGCGACTGGTTACGCGACGCGGTCGGTGGCGACGCGGTCGGTGGCGACGGCGCGCGGCGCGTGATCACGAGCGCGATGACCACCGCGAGCGTCGCGGCGATCAGCGCCCACCGCTGCCAGACGATCGGCGGTCGTGGCGCGGCCGGCAGCCCGACGAGCGCGGCGTAGCCGACGTCGACGT
>JACCTC010000037.1 GCA_013812655.1 Deltaproteobacteria bacterium
TCTCGAACAAGCAACTCGACCTCGTGAACCTCGAACCCCACGAATTCCACGGCGAGTGGAACTACACCATCCACCCGACGGTGCGACATGACGCGCCGATCGGGTAATTTGGCGCCGGTCCCTAAGGTTCGCGTTCATCGAGGCGGAGAGGGCCCACTACCCGGTGACGGTTCTGTGCAAGGTGCTGGAGGTCAGGACGAGCGGCTTCTACGCGTGGTTGGGACGGGAGGAGAGCGCGACGACGAGGGCAAATTGCCAGCTCGCCGTCGCGGTGTCCGCCACGTTCAAGCAGTTCAAGGGCCGCTACGGCAGCCCTCGGATTCATCGTGAGCTGCACGTCTGTCGTCATCGCGTTGCGCGGCTTATGCGCGAGCAGAGGCTGGGCGCACGTCCCCGTCGACGATTCTGCAAGACGACCGACTCGAACCACACGTGGCTGACGCCGAAGAATCTCCTGGGTCGCAACTTCGAGGTGCCAGAACCCAACCGTGTCTGGGCCGGAGACGTGACGTACCTCCCGACTCGTGAAGGCTGGTTCTATCTCGCGGTCCTCCTCGACCTGTATTCGCGCAGGGTCGTCGGCTGGGCGATGTCGGAACGCAACGACGAAGCGTTGACCCTTGCTGCGCTGCAGATGGCCATCGACCAGCGCCAGCCCGAACCAGGCCTGATTCATCACAGCGACCGCGGCACGACCTACGCATCGGGCACGTACCAGGACGTGCTCGACCAGAACGACATGATCTGCAGCATGAGCCGGAAGGGCGACTGCTGGGACAACGCCGTGGTCGAGAGCTTCTTCAGCACCCTCGACATCGAGTGCGGCAACCAGCAAGCCTTCTCCTCGAGAAGTGACGCGCGGCGCGAGGTCACGGAATACATCCTGGGCTTCTACAATCCGACGCGGCTACACTCGTATCTGGGTTACACGAGCCCGATGGAATTCGAGCGTGCAGCCCGCTAAACCGTGTCCACGGAGTGCGGGCAAGCCCATCGCTGGTTGAGTTAATGGAGACCGTCCCCGATCGGCACCGTGGTTTCGCGCAGATGCCGATCGATAGTCGAGTAGATGGAGACCGTCCCCTATTGGTCGGCGGTTCGCACCGAGAAGGCGCCGGCTTCGTAGCCGTGGACGCCGACGTAGAGCTTTCCGTTGCTGGTCGGGGTGTACGCGATGGTCTCGTTGCCCGAGCTCGTGTAGCCGCGCATCAGGTAGGCGGCCGTGGTCGGCGCCGCGCCCATCTGGATGTAGAGGTCGACGTCCTTGGTCGACGTCGTGCGGATGAGGACCTTGCGGCCGGCGATCACGTCGACGGTGAAGATCTTGAGCTCGCCCAGGGTGACGGTGCCCGTCGTGTTGACGTGGTTGACCACGGTCGGCGGCGGCGTGACGCCACCACCACCGCCGGTGCCCTCGGCATACGTGATCTTGAGCGCGTAGGTGCTCGAGGTCGCGTAGCCGTTGACGCCGACGTAGAGCTTCGCGGGCCCGACGATCGAGCACTGCTCGCTCGTGCCGTCGCGGTACGGCCGGCAGTCGTAGGCGCCCGCCGTCGGCGCCGCGTCCTTGCGGACGTAGAGGTCGGCATCGCCGTCACCGGTCATCGTCGCCGTGAACGTGCTACCGGCCGCGACGTTGAACGGGCCGTACTGCTTCCAGATGCTCTGCGCGACCGTGCCGGCCTCGTTGACCGTGCGCGGCGTGCTCGTGCCGCCCCCGCCGCCCTGTCCTGCCATCGACAGGTCGTAGATCATCTTGACGTTGGCGTAGCTGATCTTGCCACCGGCGACCGTCGACGCGCTCGCGCGGATCGGCAGCCACACGAAGTCAGGGTGCTGGCGCTTCGACGTGCCGATCCACTCGCCGCCGATGATCTTGCCCGCGCCGTCGACCTCGAGGATGTAGTCGTAGCGATCGTGGTGCGTGTACGTGTCGATCGTCGAACCGAGGTGCCCGTCCGTCCCCGCCGCCGACTCGGCGATGAAGTCGACGTCCATGTGCGTTTTGTACAACTTGACGGCGTTCGCGTTGAACACGTAGCTCGTCGGGATCGAGCCGCCCGCGTTGATCTTGAGGTTGAAGGTCGACGGCGTCGTGCCGTAGCCGTTGACGGCCACGAACGCCGCGGTCGCGCCCGCCGGCACGGTCAGCGTGCAGGTCTCGGCCGGGCCGGTCTCGTACGGCCGGCAGTCATAGGCGGACTCGGTCGGTGCCGCGCCGAACTTCACGAACATGTCGGGGTCACCCGAGCCGGTCATCGCGATCGTCAGCGTCGAGCCGGCGGTGACCGGGAAGCTGCCGAGCTGGGTCCACGCGCCACCGGCGACGGTGCCGGTCTTCTCGGTGGTGGTGCCACCCTCGGCGGTCACGCCGACAGCCTTGTTCGCCTCGAGCGGCGAGATCTCGTCCATCGCGGTGATGCGATAGCCACGCAGCGGCTGGTTCCACACCTCGCTATCCCACGTGCGGTCGTACACGAACGACTCGCCCTGCTTGCCGAGGTAGTTCGTCATCAGCACGTGGAACGTGCCGGGGTTGGTGTCGCGGCAGTTCGTCGACGCGCCGCCATTCGGGCGGCCGTACTTGTCGAACGTGATCTGGTTCTCGCTCGCGGTGGCGTCGCAGCGCAGCGACACGAAGCGCGTCTCGGTGCGATCGTGCACGAGCGTCAGCAGCGCCTTGATGTCCTGCACCTTGAAGTCGACGCCGTTGTAGGTCACCGGCTGCTTCGGCTCGGGGAGCAGGATCGCGACCGGCGCCCATGCGTGGCAGATGCCCCACCACGTCGGGATGCAGCGGCCGGTCGTCTGGCCCTCGCGCTTCGCGCACTTCTCGGTCGCCGCTGCGTTGCACTGCGAGTCGGTGGTGCACGAGGTGCGCGAGAGGTTGTTGTCGACGCCGTGGTTCTTCGAGACCGCATCCTCGACGCCGGTCACGCCGAACGCGCGGCCGTACTTGGTCGACGGCGCCTCGCTCGTGCCGCCCGCCCACTTCTTGTTGATGCTGTCCTCGTAGACCGGCCAGTAGTTGCCGGCCCACGGCACGTTGCGCGCCTGCCCGGTACGCGGCAGCTCGGTCACGCGGTATTCGAGGTTCGTGTTGAACAGCGCCGGGTTGTCCGACGAGCCCCACGCTTCGGCCTTGCCGTCGGCGCCGCCCTTGACGTCGCTCTGGTCCGGCTTGTCGTCATCACCTTCGTCGCCCACGCATCCGCCGGCGCCGGCCAGGCAAAGGCCGATCGCGAGTCCCGCCGAGATCTTCATCGTCTTCATAAGCTGTACTCCTGAATTCTTTCGGAGCGCGCATCAGCACGCAGCGTGCCGCGTGGCCGGATACCGGACGGTCGTCCGACATCCGTCCGCAAACAAGCAGTTGCAGTTTCGGCGTGCCTGGTGCCCTGCGACACCGGCTACTGCGCTTGCCGGGGTCTGATGCCGCCGCGCCTCGCAACGCGGCACCTCGCAACGTCACCGACCCCGAGGTGCGCTACGGTCGCCGCATGAAGGCCATCACGTTATTCGCGTTGCTTGCATCACTGGTTCTGCTCGGCCAGGTAGACGGGCCGACCGCCTCGGCGGACGTCACGTGGGACTCCAAGGGATGGGTCAAGCTCGGCGAGCGCGACGTCGATGGTCGGCTCGACAAGGACACCATCACGGTCGGCGCCTACGAGGGGAAGTTCAACAAGCTGACCCTGCTTGTCGGCAATAGCGATCTCGAGCTCCTCGACTTCGAGATCACCTTCGGCAACGGCCAGAAGCACAACCCGAACGTGCGCCACCTGTTCAAGGAGGGCGCGCGCACCCGCGTGCTCGATCTGCCCGGTGACGACCGCGTGATCAAGTCGATCTTCCTCCGGTACAAGAACATCGCTGGCGGCGGTCGCGCCCAGGTCCAGGTCTGGGGCTGGCGAGCGGATGGCATCGGCGCCGGTCGGCCGTCCGCCGCGATGTGGGACTCCAAGGGCTGGACCAAGCTCGGCGAGCGCGCCGTCAACGGCCGCATCGACAAGGACCGCATCAAGGTCGCCCGCAAGAAGGGCACGTTCCGGAAGATGACGATCATCGTGCTCGACAGCGAGCTCGACCTCCTCGACTTCGAGGTCAAGTTCGGCCGCGGTCCGGTGTGGAACCCGAACGTCAAGCACACGTTCAAGGAGGGTCAGCGCACCCGCGTGCTCGACTTCCCGGGCGACGAGCGCGTCATCAAGCACATCGATCTCAAGTACGCGAACATCGCCGGCGGCGGCAAGGCGAAGGTTCAGGTCTGGGCGAAGTGACCGAGCCCTGGCGCGTCCTCGATCTCGGCGTGGCGTCCTATCGCGACGTCTGGGCGCAGCAGATCGCGCTCGTCGAGCAGCGCCAGGCCGGGCACAGCCCCGACACGCTCGTCATCGTCGAGCACCCGCACGTCTTCACGCTCGGCCGCCGCCGCGAGGCCGCGCAGAACGTGCTGCTCGCCGGCGACGTCGAGGTGATCGAGATCGAGCGCGGTGGCGACGTCACCTATCACGGCCCCGGGCAGCTCGTCGCGTACCCGATCCTGCTGCTTCGTGAGGGCGAACGCGACCTCCACCGCTTCCTGCGTAACCTCGAGGAGGCCGTGATCGCCACCTGCGTCCACGCCGGCATCGCGTCCGCGAGCCGCGAGCCCGGCAAGACCGGCGTGTGGTGCGACGACGCGACCGGCGCCCGCCGCAAGCTGTGCTCGATGGGCATCGCCTGCCGCAAGTGGGTCACGTTCCATGGCCTCGCGCTCAACGTCACGACCGACCTCGCCTACTTCGCCCGCATCAACCCATGCGGCTTCGAGTCGCGGGTGATGACGACGATGGAGGCCGAGCTCGGCACCGTCGATACGGCGGCCATCAAGCAGACGCTGATCGCCCAGCTCGGCACGACGCTCGGCCGCGCGGCCGGATCAGTCGACAAGTAACGTCGCGATCGGGAACATCTCGATCGGCACCGCGAAGCCCGTGCGGCACACCGAATAACCCGGCGGAACGGCGATCGCGCCGCACGTGGATCGCTCGTAGAACACGCCGTCGTACGCAGCGCCCAGCGTGAAGAATGCCAGGCGCTCGTCAGCAATCAACACGTCGGCTGCATCGCACGCGTGATCGATGATGACGAGCGGGATCATCGAGCTCGGAAAGGCACAGCTGTTCAGGCGGTAGCGTTCGAACCGCGGTCCATCCGTCCCGGGCACACAGCGGTGAACGCCAGCGATCTCGACGAGCCGGCACTCGTCGCCGATGGTCTTGTCGAACAGCGCCTCGTCGGGGACGTGCATCGCGCCATCCGCGAGCACGATCGGGTCCAGCCGGCGCGCGGCCACGGGCTCGATGCGGCGGTCCATCGCGGCCAGCTCGAGCGCCGCGCCGATCGCGAATGCGCGCGAGCCGAGCGGCAGGACGACCTCGACGCATTCGTCGCCGGACCACGCAAATACGCGATACGGCGACACCTCCTCGGCGACGTGAGCGAACGATGTGCAGCCAGCAGAGTGCTCGCAGAGGGACGCGGTGATCGGCTGGTCTTCGCCCGGGCCGATGGTGACGATGCGCTCCGTGCAGACGTCGTTGCGAAAATGCGATGCCCGTGGTGCCGCGGTGGGGACGCAGATCGGCGCAGCGCTGCCCGTCACGCGCGTAGGTACGCAATCGTCCTCGATCACCGTGTCGCGAATCGCCGCCGGTGCGCGCACGCCATCGTCACTCGTGTGCACGATCAGCGCGAGCCGGCTGTCCCCCATCGGCTCGGACCGCCGTAGCCGCACCGCCGTCGCCGGCCGGAGCTCGAAGTACTCGAACCCTGACCGCGTGATCGGCCCTCGACATTCACCACCTTCGAGTCGCCACTCCTGCAACAAGCGTGGATGCCTCGCCCCTCGGCGATGCAGCCGCGATGGCGTGATCGTGGCTCCAAGCGAGTACGTGCGGATGAAGAACGCGGCCGGCGTTGGCCCGCCCGGCGACGCACCGACCTCGACCGTGCAGGCGTCATCGGCGAACGTCGTCGACCATGCCTCGGGCGTGCAGTAGACGTTGCCGTCGGACCAGCGTCGCGGCATGCACGGCGTACCGAGCTCGCGATCGTGGAACGTCGCCTGCTGCAGCTGGCGGGTCCCGTCATCGTAGGTGAACCAGCCCAGTCGCAGGCGCGAGCCACTCTGCGGCTCGTACGGATCGCCGGCGCCCAGGTTGTCCCCGCAACCAAGGAGCCCGACCGCCACCCACCACGCCGCGCGCATCTCGAGCAGCCTACAAGTCCCGGAATCGCGACACCATCAGATACGTGCGCGCAGCTGACCTGCGATCCGACGACGCCTGAATATCGGCGGCCGAGCTGCCTCGGTATCACGACCGGCACGCTCCGTGACGGCGAAGCATGTTGCCGGACTCGGCGAACCGGATCCGCGCGGCGATCGAGGAGGCGGTCCAGGGCGAGACGTCGCGGTTCGATCTGCCCTACTGGGCGCAGCAGGCCGGCGACGTCGGGCATGTCCGTCAGGTCTCGATGCACGTGACCCCGATCGATCAGGCCGGCGCGGTCGCACGGATCGCGATCAGCGGTGTCGACATCACCGAGCACGTGCTCGCGCGTCGGCGGGCGGAGGAGAGCGAGGCCCAGGCGAGCGAGGCCAAGGCGCAGCTCGAGCTCGCGCTCGTGAGTGCGCGGCAATGTCATCGGAGCTGCGTGCTACGGTGGCCACATGGCGGACCCGAAGGAAGCCAAACGCCGCGCGACATACCAGGACGTCCTGAACGCGCCCGAGCACATGGTGGCCGAGATCCTCGACGGCGAGCTGTTTCTATCACCGCGACCCGGTAAGCCACATTGTTCCGTTTACACCACGCTCGTTGGTGACCTCGAGCCGCCGTTCGGTCGTGGCCGAGGCGGACCTGGCGGGTGGATCATCCTCGGCGAACCAGAGCTTCATCTTGGCGATGACGTGTGTGTGCCGGACATCGCTGGCTGGCGGCGTGACCGAATGCCAAGACTCGACGACGATCAAGCGTATTTCGAGACGCCCCCTGATTGGGTATGCGAGGTCCTGTCGAAGTCGACCGAGCGCAACGATCGCCTGAAGAAACTTCGCATCTACGCACGCGCGGGCGTCGTGAATGCGTGGCTCGTCAGTCCGCGCATGCGTTCGCTCGAAGTATTTCGCTTGATCGATGGACGGTTGGTCACGGTCGCGACGCACCTCGATGATGAGAAAGTACATGCGGAGCCATTCGATGCGATCGAGATCGAGCTCGCATCGCTGTGGCGCGATTTCAAACCGCCAATCCACGCCGCAGAAGGCGCCGCCGACTACGACTATTTGTGAGCGTGGCTCGGGGTGTTGCGCGGAACGAAGAGCATTGCGCCATCGCGACAACGAAGCACGCGCCGAAGCGGAGCAAGACGCGTGGTGGGAGAGCTTTCGTTCAAGCGACCCGATGTACCTACGGCTGCTTGAACTGGTGAGAGGACACCGCTTGAGATCGAGATCAGGCCATGACGTTCGAACCATCGATCAAGGGTCTCGAGGCAGCCGTCGAGTTGATCGCGCAGACCTTCAAGTAGAGGGGGTACCGACCGGCGCGACGGGCGTTGCAGCTCGATCGCCCGATCGAGCTCTTCGATTGCTGCCGCTCACCCGGCGCGCCGCAACCACCCGAGCAACGCGGCGCGCATGGCCTGGTGCAGGTTCAGATGCTTCGCCTTGGCCTGCCTCTCGAAGCTCTTCCAGACCGCCTCCGGTAACCGGACCGACCGTACGATTGTCTTGCCGGTCTTGCCTCTGCCCGGGTGTCCTCGCCGGAGGAGCACGGCATTGGATGCGAGCTCGGGCATTTCCCAGAGGGCGAGCAGAGACGGACCACCGCGCTGTCCTGCACCGGCAAACGCGTTGCGGCGCACGGGACCGAACCGTGCGAAGTCCACTTCGCCATCGAGAGGATCAGTCGTTGTCGTACTGCGCTTTTTCATGGTTGGTGGCCTTCCGCGCGCTGATCAGCCGGATCGTGTTGTCGTCGATCTCTGCGTGGACGACGTACAGCAGCCGATGCTTGTGGGAGTAACCGATCAGGATGAACCGCGACTCGTGCAACGTGTCGGGATAATACGCTCCGAGCTTGTCGTCGAACGCCGTCGTGGCTTCGTCGAACGAGACACCGTGCTTCGCCAGGTTCGACCTGGCCTTCGGCCGATCCCATTCGAACTTCACGAGACTAATGTATTACAATACAGTGGGCTAGCAACGTCGAATTGCACGCCGTGAGCTGGCCCGAAAACGACAGAAGCCCCGCCGGAGCGAGCCTCGGTCGCGAGCAGAGCTGACCTACTTCTTGATGAGGATGTCGGTGCCCGGCTGCGCCACCTCGGTCGACCACTGGAAGCCGTCGACGATCGCGAGCGAGTCCCACGAGTGATCGCTGGTGTCCCAGATCGCGATGCGCAGGGTGATGATCTCACCCGGGGTCACGTTGCCGCGGGTCTCGAGCCAGCCGGTGGCTCCGCCCTCGAGGCTGCCGGAATCGCACGAGCCGCTGTTGGGGTCGTCGAAGCCGGTACCCGTGAGGAGGTTCGTGCCGGTGCAGGTCGAGATCGTACCGGCCATCCCGTTGCAACCGGTGGCGCCATTCACGCACTGCGTGAACAGGCCGGTGTTGCCGTGGCCGAGGTTGACGCCGACCGGGACCTTGGTCATCGAGCCGGCGGGCGTGTAGAACGCGAGGTTCTTGTCGGTCGGGTTCGCCGGCGTGCCCGCGTAGGTCGAGTCGAGCAGCACGACGAAGAAGTCGTTGAACGAGCTGCACGTCCACTCCGGGAACTCGGCGCTGTAGAAGTTCGTGTAGAGCTTGAACGACTTCGCGTTCGTCGGGACGCGCACGCGGAACGTCAGCATCACCGGATCGTTCGCGGTGGTGCCGGTCGGCGGCGAGCAGCCCGGGGCGTTCGGGATCGTGTTGCCGTTCGCGGCGTAGAAGTCCGCCGGGTAGGCCGACTTGTTCGTGCCGGTGTGCGTGTAGCTGACCCAGTCGTGGTAGCCGGGCAGGACGTCGCCCTTCGCGGCTGCGCCACCAGACGAGATGATCGCGAGGCTGACGCCACCCTGCGGCAGCGCGCCGGCGCCGAACTTCGGGCGGATCGAGTAGCCCTCCTTGTCGGGGACGCCGGTGCCATCGGCGAGCGTGATCTTGCCGTCGATGACACCCCACTTCTTGTCGGTTGCAGTGGCGGTCTGGCAGATGTCGATCGCCTTCGCGAAGTCCATCGCGCTGGTCGAGTTCGAGTTGAGGGCCTGATCGCAGAGCAGCGCGGTGTCGTCCGCGACGCCGCTGCAGTCGTCATCCACCATGTTGCCCGGCGCGTCGAACGCGCCCGGGTTGACGAGCTCGGGCTTGCTGCACTCGGTCGAGTCGCAGCAATCGCCGGCGCAGGTCGTGAAGCCATCCATGTCGCGATCGGTGTCCTCGTCGACCTCGCCGTTGCAGTTGTTGTCGATGCCATCGGCGCAGTTCTCGGCCGCCGGCGTGACTTCACCCTCGCAGGTGCTCCAGATGCCACCCTCTTCGCAGGTGCGCATGCCGCCCGCGCAGGGGCCGATGTCCTCGGTGCCCTCCTGGCCGGTGTAACAAGCCTCGACCTTGCCGGGCTGACACATGCCCGCGAGGCAGCGGCTGTCGATGCACGCGAAGCCGTCGGAACAGACGTTCCCGCACGAGCCGCAGTTGTTCGGGTCGGACTCGATGTCGATGTCCGATCCAGAACACGAGCGGTTCGACGTGGGACCGCACGCGCCCAGCATCAGCGAGCCGAACGACAACACAACCGCGACAAGCGACGACGCCAATGGACGCAGGGACATGGAGCTCCTCCCGGCGCGGAAAATACACCCGGGGAAAGGCACCGCAAGCGGAATCGACCGCCCGCCAGCTGTCGCGCGCTCACGCCACAGAGACGTCGGCGAGCCAGCGATCGAGCACGTGATCGCTGGTGTCCCAGATCGCAAATCGGAGCTCGATGTCGCGCCGGCTTCACGTTTCCGTTGGTCTGTTGCCAGCCGAAGCCGCCGCCCGGTGTGGGGCGTAATGAGGCGCGTTCGTCAGCCGGTGCGAACCGAGAAGTCGCGCACCGAGACGATCTGCTTGGTCTCGAGGTCTGCCAGGAAGCTGCGGCCCGAGCCGATCCGGCCGTCGAACGCGAGCAGGTACCAGACGTCGAGCGTCCACCGGACGTGCTCGGTCTCGCACGGCGGCGTCCACGACACGGCCTCGAGATCGCCGAGGTAGGTCGGACGCGAGGGCGAGGACGCGATCAGCTTCTGGTACTCGTCGCACTGCTGGACGAGGCCGACGGAGGCGGTGGCGTCACGCGCGGCGACGGTGCGGCGCCATGCCGAGGTCAGCCGGCAGCGGCCGATCGTGCCGGACGGTGACAGCTCGATCTCGTAAGCCTCGTCGGCGGCAAGCCCGTCGAAATCGGGGACGTCGAACTCGGGATACTTGTCGCGGTCGGCGATCTGCTCGAGCCGGTCGTCGAACGCCTCGTAGCCGGCGTCGAGCGTGTCCTCGCCGTAGTAGCCATAGATCCGGAGCACGAGGTTCGACGACGGCAGCCGATGGTCCCAGTCGACGACCGAGATCGCGCCGGCATAGTCGTGACGGAACCGCGTGAGTGGCGGCAGTGCGGCGGCGACACGCGTGGCAGCGCCCTCTTCCGCGAGCAAGCCCTGGTAGGCGACCCGAGGGTGCAGCCGGATCTCCTCGGCGACGAACGGGCGTAGATCGGAAGACACCGCGTCCGCATCCTAGCACCGCACCGCGGCCAGAAAGGGCTGCGTGCCGCGCTGACTGCGCGCGGTGTAGCCTGTTCGCGATGCGCGGCTTCGATCCCCGTCGAGCACGCCGGGACGCTCTACCTGATGTACGGCGACACGATCGGGTACCGCGGGATCTGGGGCGCGCAGTCGCATCCCGATGCGGTCGGCTACGGCGTTGCCTCGGCGACCGCGCTCGCCGCGGATCCGGGCCTGCTATGCGCGGGCCTGCGGACGATCACGCTGCCGCCGGAAGCCAGCATCGGTCCCGGCATCGATCCGTCGATCGAGGCGGACTTCGCGGGCGTCGCGATGACCCCGCCGGCCGGGCACGCGATCGGCGAGTACATCAGGAATCCCACCGGCGGCAACGGCGGCCCGCGGTTCTCGAACCTGCCGGGAGACTTCGAGGTGCCCTCCGGCGCGTTCTCGGCGAACGGATCGATCTACGTGTTCTACACGACGGTCGTCAGCCCCGATGACACCACGATGAAGGGCTCGTACCTCGCACGGTGGGCCGCCCCGTCGACGACCGCGATCCCCGCCTACGACATCCTCTACGGCGTCGATCAGCGGTTCGATGCGAACGGTCCGCTCGGCGGCGACTTCATCAACATCGCGGCCGCGACCGCCGGCGAACACGTCTATGGTTTCGGTACCGGCCCCTATCGCGCGAGCCCCGTGCACCTCGCCCGCAAGCGTCTCGATTCGCTCGCCACGCCCGGGTTCGAGCGGTTCGACGCCGCGAGCGGCACCTGGACGACCGCGCGCACGGGCGCCGCACCCATCATCGCGACGATCGGCTACGGCGAGACCTCGGTGCGCTACTTCGCATCGCTCGATCGCTGGATGTTCCTCGCGCAGGAGGAGACCGCATCGTCGAACCACATCGTCGCGCGGTTCGCCGACCGCCCCGAGGGACCGTGGAGCGAGCCCACGATCGTGCACGATCTCGCGGACCCCGCGTTTCGCGCCGCCCACTGCTGCGCCGCGATCGATCAGTGCGCCGGCACTCAGTTCATGCACTGCGATCGCACCGGCTTCTACGGCGCGTACCTGCTGCCCGAGGTCGTGCATGCGAACGGCGCGTTCACCGTGAGCTACACGCTGTCGAGCTTCGATCCCTACAACGTCGCGCTGTTCTCGGCGACGTTCCGCTGACTCAGTACCAGGACCGCACGCCGAACACGTAGCGCACCGCGCCGACCGGCTCGAACTCGATCCCGAGCGCCGCGGTCCAGTCGCGCGGATCGTCATGGGCGCGGGTCGCGGTTGCGACGAGGCGCACGCCGATCATGTAGCGGGTGTCGCCGCGCGACGACCCGAACAGCTCCCACGGCGCGCGATAGCCGTACGCGACGGCGGCGGTTCCGTGCGTGGCGTTGCCGCCGACGCGAACCGTGAGCTGGCCCTGGCCGCGGTACCAGAACATGTCGAGCGAGCGCGGGATTCCCCCGAGCTGGAGCTCGGCGCCGCCGACGATCGTCAGCGCGCGTGCCTCGACCCACGGGCCCACCCGCAGGTCGCCGCTGTCATTCAGCGGGAGCGTGGCCTCGGCGCCGATCGCGAGGTCCCAGGCCGTGGCCTGCTCGCGCGGCGGGTCCGGGAGCACCGTGCGCGCCACGGACGCCGGCGCGGTCGTCGGGTGGGCGATGCCGTAGCCGACGCGAACCCACGACGACCACTCGATCATCGGCCGGCCGTCCACCTCATCCGGCTCGGAGGGCGGGCTGGCAATGGCCGGACCGGTGGTCCCCGTCCAGAGCACCACGATCATGACCGCGAGCCGCTGCATCGGGTCCTTGCACGCACGGCGGCGCAGAACGATCCATGAAATCCAAGGCACGACCGCCGGTCGGTGACGCGGTCAGGGCGCGTGGAGTGCGTGCTCGAGGGCGTCGATCAGAGCGCCGAGCCGGTCGCCGTCGAGCTTGAGCCGCGCCGGGTTGACGACGAGCTTCGCGCTGACCTCGGCGACGATGTCGATCTCGACGAGGCCGTTCTGGCGCAGCGTCTCGCCGGTCTGCGTGATGTCGACGATCCGATCGCACAGCCCGGTCAGCGGGCCGAGCTCGATCGCGCCGGACAGCTTGATGACCTCGGCGGTGATCCCCTTGCGCTGGAGATACGCGCGCGTCGTTCGCGGGTACTTCGTGGCGATCCGCAGGTGCGACTGCGAGCGCTCGTCGACCGGCTGGTCCGCACGCTCGGCGACGATCATCCGGCAGCGGCCGATGCCGAGGTCGAGCGGCTCGAACAGCTCGCGGCCTTCCTCGTCGAGCACGTCGCTGCCGACGACGCCGATGTCTGCGGCACCGTGCGCGACGTAGGTCGCGATGTCGGAGTTGCGCAGCACGAGCACGCGCAGCGGCCCGCACTCGTGCACGAGCTTGCGCGTGTCACCGAACACCGGCGCGAGGTCGTAGCCGGCACGCGCGAAGATCTTCGCGGCCTCGTCGAGGATGCGGCCCTTCGGCAGCGCGAGGATCACCGGCCGGCTCACGACTCAGGTCTCCTTCACGCGCTTGATCTTGGCGCCGACGGCCTTGAGCTTCTTCTCGATCGCCTCGTAGCCGCGATCGAGGTGATACACGCGCAGCACCTCGGTCTTGCCGGTCGCGACGAGGCCCGCGATCACGAGGCTCGCCGACGCTCGCAGATCGGTCGCCATCACCGACGCGCCGGTCAGCGTCGAGCCACCGCGCACCACCGCGACGCGGCCGCTGATCTGGATGTCCGCGCCCATCCGCCCGAGCTCGGGGACGTGCATGTAGCGGTTCTCGAAGATCATCTCCTTGATCACCGACTGCCCCCGCGCAGTGCACGCGAGCACCATGAACTGGGCCTGCATGTCCGTCGGGAAGCCGGGATGCGGCTGGGTGACGATGTCGACCGCGTTGATGTCACCGCCTCCACGCACGCGCACGCCACCGGCTTCGGCGGCGACGGTGACGCCGGCCGCGCGAAGCTTCGCGATCACCGCGTCGAGGTGCTCGGCCCGGGCGCCCTCGAGGAGGACGTCGCCGCGGGTCATCGCCGCCGCGACCGCGAACGTGCCGGCCTCGATGCGGTCGGGGATGATCGAGTGCTCGATCGGCGACAGCTCGTCGACACCCTCGATCGTGATGACGGCCGTGCCGGCACCCTGGATCTTCGCGCCCATCTTGTTGAGCACGAGCGCGAGCTCCTCGACCTCGGGCTCGCGTGCCGCGTTCTCGATCACGGTGCGGCCCTTCGCGAGCGCGGCCGCCATCAGCAGATTCTCGCAGCCGGTCACCGTCGGGACGTCGAGCATGATCGTGGCGCCCTTGAGGCGCTTGCACTCGACCTCGACGTAGCCGTGATCGAGCGTGACCTTCGCGCCCATCGCCTGCAGCCCCTTGAGGTGCTGATCGATCGGGCGTGCGCCGATCGCACAGCCGCCGGGCAGTGACACCCGGGCCCGGCCGTAGCGCGCGACGAGCGGGCCGAGCACGAGCACGCTCGCGCGCATCGTCTTGACGAGATCGTACGGCGCCTCGAGCTTGAGCTTCTTCCGGTTCTTGCCCTCGGGCGCGGTGATCGCGAGCGTCTTGGTGCCCTCGACCTCCCAGCCGAGCATGCGCAGGAGCTTCGCCATCGTCCGGACGTCGGCGAGCTGCGGGACGTTCTTGTACGTCGACGTGCCGGTCGGCAGCAGCGCCGCGGCGAGCAGCGGCAGCGCGGCGTTCTTCGCCCCGCTGATCGGAATCTTACCAACGAGGCGGTTTCCGCCTTCGACGACAATCTTGTCCATACGGCACCGAGGGACGTAACACGGAACGTCTGGTGAATGAACGCCGCGGGCTCCCGCGCTATTGCGACTTCAGGCGGGCGATCGCGCCGAGCAGTGCCTCGGTGAAGCGCGGACGTTCGCCGGCTGCGAGGTGCGACCACTCGGGCAGGTCGAAGCCCTGGAGCGACGGCTCGTCGTCGAAGTGAATCCCCGGCGAGCCGGTGCGGGCCAGCAGCACGTCCCACGTCGTCGCCCGCGGGAAGTCACGATCCTCGATGTCGCGATACGGCGTGATGCTCGGGAACCGCACGAAGACGACCTCGACACCGCGTGCGCGGAGCTTGCCGACCGCGGCGGCCGCGCGATCGATCTGCTCGCCGAGCCGCTTGTCTAGCTCCGCGCGAAACTTGGCGTCCGGCGGCGTGGTGTCCTGCATCCAGATCTTCTGCGCGAGCGCCCGGTATTCCGGATCGCCCTCGACCTTGCTCCACATCCACGTATCGCGATCCGCCGCGCTGTTCGAGAGCTTGCGGACGTCGATGCCGACCTTCACGCCGACACGGGCGGGCCAGTCCTGGCGCTTCAGCACGGTGAAGAGCGCGAAGTCGGGATCGTAGAATGCGGCGTATGGCTCGAGGAACGTCATCGAGAGCCACTGGCCCGCGCGCTGCGCCAGCGTCTCGTCGCGGTAGTACGCACCGAGCTTGCCGCGATAGGCGAAGCCGGAGAAGAACACGTCGGGCGCGACGCCGACGATCAGCCGCCCCGTGAAGTCGTGATCGGTCGCGAGATCCTCGAGCACGAAGAGTGGCGAGGTTCCCTCGAGCGCGAGCTGGATCGGCCGCTCGCCGGTCACCCGTTCCCAGGTGCCGAGGTCGACATCGAATAACATGCGCGAGGCACCGACGAGCACCGTGCGATGACCATCACCGTGATCGATGCGGCGGCGTTCGCGCGCCCACAGGCCGTCGCTGTTCTGGATCGACGGCTCGACACCGAACCGCCGCCAGTGGAGCTCCCAGCCCGCGAGGCCCCCGGCCGCGACGATGACCGCGACCAGCGCCGCGACGCCGAACCGCAGCTCCGGCAATGGTCGCTCGTACACCGGCTCTGGCACCGGCTCTGGCACCGGCTCTGGCGCCGGCTCTGGCACGGGCTCGGTGACCTCAGAACTGGAAGTAGATGAAGGCACTGCTTCCTCCCTGGGTGATCGCGATCAGGAACAGCATCGCGCCCCACGCGAGGCCAAATGCGGTGGCCGGGATGCGCGCGACGGTGCCGTGCAGCGTGCGCTCGCGCATCAGCCAGTGCGAGGCCACGATCGCGCAGGTGGTCACCGCGCTGCTGAGCACGAACCACGTCGACAGCACCGGCTTGCCGCTGGTGTCGAGCAGCAGCATGCTGCGAAGCATCCGCTCTGCCGTCGAGAAGTTGCCGGCGCGGAAAAATACCCACGTTATGTTGACGAGCGCGTAGGTCAGGAGGCCGAGTGCGAGCTTCGCAGGCAGCGTGCGCCACCACGTCAGGTGACCGAGCTTGCCGACGAGCAGGCGCTCGACGCACAGGAACACGCCGTGGAGCCCGCCCCAGATCACGAACGTCCACGCGGCGCCGTGCCAGAGGCCGCCGATCAGCATCGTCAGCATCAAGTTGACGTACGTGCGGACCGGGCCGCGGCGATTGCCACCGAGCGGGATGTAGAGGTAGTCGCGCAGCCACGTCGACAGCGAGATGTGCCAGCGCCGCCAGAAGTCGGAGAACCCGATCGCGGCGTACGGATAGCGAAAGTTGTCGATCATCGAGAACCCGAGCGCGAGCGAGGTGCCGATCGCGCAGGTCGTGTAGCCGGCGAAGTCGCAGAAGATCTGGCCCGAGAACGCGAGGGTGCCGAGCCAGGCGTCGGCGGGATGCAACAGCTCGGTCGCGCGGAACACGCGATCGGCGACTGGCGCGAGCAAGCCGTCGGCGAGCACGATCTTCTCGAACAACCCCGCCGTGACGAGGAACAGGCCCCACCCGAGCTGGCGTGAGGTGGCGCGGCGCGGCGTGGCGAACTGCGGGATCAGATCGGTCGGGCGAACGATCGGGCCGGCGACGAGCTGCGGGAAGAACGTCACGAACAGCGCGAAGTCGAGGAACGACCCGGCGGGCTTCGCGCGATCGAGGTAGATGTCCAGCGTGTAGGACATCGTCTGGAACGTGTAGAACGAGATGCCGACGGGCAGCACGATGCTCCACGTCGCCGGCTCGTAGTCGAGGCCGAACCAGTTGCCGACTGCGGTCGCGTTCGCGACGAGGAAGCCGCCGTACTTGAAGAACCCGAGCAGCCCGAGGTTCACCGCGATCGACACCGCGAGATACCAGCGGCGGTGGCGTTGCACGCGCGTGCGATACATGCGGTTGGCGGCCCACCAGTCGATGACCGTCGACAGCCACAGGATCAGCACGAACGGCGGGTTCCACGCGGCGTAGAACGCGTAGCTCGCGAGGAGCAAACTCAGCTTCTTGACCCGCCACGGCAGCGGCGCCTGGTGCGCCGCCAGCACGATCGCGAAGAACACGATGAACGTGAGCGAGTTGAAGGTCACCCGGCAAACCCCGCCCGGACCCTATCACCATCGGTGAGTCATCTCGGGCAGTTGTACGATTTCTGCGCGCTGACGTATGAACGATGCGACCAACCGGGCTGTTGGTGCTGTCGATGGCGAAGATGGAAACCTCCGACCAGCGGTTGCGGCGCTTGCTCGAGCCGATCCACGACCGTGCCCTCGCGTTCGCGCGCTCGGTCTGCCGGTCGCGATCCGACGGCGACGATCTGTTCCAGGAGGCGATCCTCCGCGCGCTGCGCAAACTCGATGGCCTGCGCGAGGACGGCGCGTTTCGCGGCTGGCTCTATCGCGTCATCATCTCGGTGCATCGTAACCGGCTCCGCGGCACGTTCTGGCGACGACTCCTGCCGATCGCCGACGAGCACACCCGCATGCTGGCGACCCACGACGCCGACCTCGGTTCCGCCGAGCGTGCGCGCGTGGCGCTCGCGACGCTGCCTGCCGAGCAGCGCGAGGCGATCGTGCTGCACGACATCGAGGGCTGGCGCGTCGAGGAGATCGCCGAGCTCGAAGGCACGTCGATCTCGGCGATCAAGTCGCGACTATCACGCGGGCGCGAACGCCTGCGCACCGTCTACACGCGCCGGTTCGGCGTCCAGCCAGCTGTTTCCTCCTCCCTCGTTCCCGGAGAGCTTCCATGAGCACCCTCGATCACCTGATCACGAGTGACCTCGGCGCGCTCGGCGAGGACAGCCGGCGTGCACCCAGCTCGCTCGATGATGCGCTGCGCACCACCGGCATCTATCGAGACGACCGTCCAGGTGCCGAGGCACGTCGCGATGCGCTCGCCAAAGAGCGCCGCCGCGAGCTCGTGATGATGCCGCTGACCCTGGCGCACGTGTTCGCGCATCGCGTGGGCCGCGCCGCAGCAGGTGTCGCCGCGCTGGTGTGCGCTGGCGTGATGATCGTGATGCTCGGGGATCCGCTCGCACTGCGGCTGGCGGCGTGGTTCGTGCCGGGTCTCAACGTCGGCATGTGCATCATGCTCGCCGCGCTGGCGATCGTCTGCGTCTACGTGATCGCGACGTGGGTCGCCGAGGCGTGGTTCGCGCGCACCATGCGGCAGGCGATCCGCACCGGCGGTGATGCCTACCAGGATCTCGATCAGCTCGCGCGCGGGCCACTCGAGATCGCACAGGCCGCGGTGCGCCGCGTCGACGGGCTCGCGGTCGGCCTCCTGCTCGCTGGCATCACGTCGGTGACCCTCGCGTTCGGCTACGTCGTCTCGGTCGTCGGCTCGTTCCACAACCTCTCGCGCACACTGTCCATCGTCGGGATCCTCGAGATTGCACCGCTCGCGAAGAACCTCGACGCGCTCGTGCTCGCGGTCGCGGGCGCCAGCATCGCCGCGTTCGTCGTCGGCAACCGCTGTGTGCGCGAGACGACCGAGGGCTTCATGCCGGGGCGCGGGCTCGCCAGCTGGATGACACTCGTCGCCGCCGTGATCGTCGGGCTCGGGACGCTCTACAGCGCGTTCCACATGATCGTCGGGCTCGGCTTCGGCCGCGTGCTGCCGTCGACGGCGACCCGCTTCGGCCTCGCCGCCGGCGCGACGGTGTCGATCTTCCTGTTCACGGCGTGGGCGCTGCTGTGGTGGCGCCGCCGCGAGCAGGCACGGATCGTCGATCTGTAGGATCGCGACCGGTTCGATCGGGCCGAGAACCACTCGTTCGGCCGGCGCGCCGCATCACCCGCCAGCGTCACCCTGATCAGAAACCGCGCAGCGGTAGCTCGGGGCCGCGCTGCAGCCAGTTGTCGGTGCGGTAGTGCGCGCGCTCGTCGATGACGTGGAGCGAGTACGCCTGGCGCGAACGCGGCGAGCGATTCGGGCCGCTGCGATGCGGCAGGAGTCCGTCGAGGACGATGCACGTGCCCTTCGGCGCCTCGAGCGGGATCATCGCGTCGGTGGGGAGCTCCGCTGGATCGAGGATCTCGTAGCCGACACCGCCGGCCACGCGATGAAACCGCCGGTGCGGCGGCTCGCGATGGCCGCCCGGGCGCGCCCACATGCAGCCGTTCTCGATCGTGGCGTCCTCGAGCGCGAACCACAGGCCGGTCGCCGAGGGTGGATCGGTCCACAGGAACGTGTGGTCCTGGTGCGCGACAACCTCGCCGCCGATGAACGGCTGCTTGAAGATGTACATCGACTGCAGGAGCAGCGGCCGCTCGATGCCGAGCGTGCCGGTCAGTGCCGCGATCCGCGGATCGCGCGAGAACTGCGAGAACACGGGGTCGAGATCGTGAAGCGCATGCCCGATCTTGTTGATCGACCGTTCCTTCGGCTGCCGCAGGCCGCCCGCGGCATCGAACGCCTCCTCCTCGAAGAAGCACCGGATCTGATCACCCGAGCCGAGGAAGTAGTCGTCGGCGTGGCGCACCTGATCGCGGGTCGAGAAGATCGAGACGATCGACGGATCGAACGCCTGGACGAGCTCGGCCGCGCGCGCGATCAGCGCATCACACGCGCCCGCATCCATGAAGCCCTCGAGCACCACGAAGCCATCGCGCTCGTATGCGGCACGTACGGTCACACGCCTCAGGCGTCGACGTCGACCACGATGTCTTCGCCGCGCAGGACCACGCGGACGGTGCCGGTCTTGTCGACGCCGAACGCGCCGAACGCGACATCCTCGAGGTTGCGGGTCAGCGTCGACGACAGGCCCCGGGCGCCGGTCTCGCGGCGGAGCGCATCGCCGACGATGTGATCGAGCACCGCCTCGTCGATCACGAGGTCGAAGCCCTCGAGCTTGAACTCGCGGGTCATCCGCTGGACGACGTCGGTGCGCAGGATGTCCTTGAGCGTCCCGGTGTCGAGCGCGCGGAACGGCACGACGCGGGTGAACCGCGCGACCAGCTCGGGCAAGAAGCCATAGGCCTGGAAGTTCGCGACGTTCTCGACCTGCTCGACCGAGAAGTCGACGGCGATCGCCTCTGGGTCGAAGCCGCCGTCGGCCTGGTCGCGTCCAAACCCGATCTGGTCGCGCATGGCGCGGCGGTGAGCGATCTGCTGGAAGCCGGAGAACGCGCCGGCTGCGATGAACGCGATGTCCGCGGTCGACATCACGACGTGATCCGCGTACGAGCTGTGCGTCAGGTCGAGCGGCACGACGACCTCGCTCGACTCGAGCATCTTCAGGAGCTCGCGCTGGACGCCCATGCCGGTGACGTCCTTCGTGGTGCCCGCGCCGGCGAAGATCGCGTTGTTCTGGCCCGACGCGATCTTGTCGAACTCGTCGAGGCAGACGATGCCGATCGACGCCAGCATCGGGTTCTCGTCGGCGGTGTGGAGCAGGCGGGTGAGGATCGTCGACGGATCCTGGCCGACGTAGCCGGTCTCCGAATACGTGGTGATGTCGACGAGCGCGGTCGGTAGCTTCAGGATCTTGCCGAACAGGGTCTCGACGAGGAATGTCTTGCCCGAGCCGGTCGGTCCGACGCACAGGAAGTTCGACTTGCGCGGGAGCTCGGCGCGATCGACGCCGTCGATGTAGATCCGCTTGATCCGCCGGACGTGGCGGTACGCCATCAGACAGATCGCGCGGCGCGCCTGGTCCTGGCCGCGGTAGCCATGCTCCTGGAGGGCCTGAAACATGGCCTGCGGCGATGGCGAGGGCAGCTCGCGCACGAACTTGATGAAGTGCTCGAGCCCCTGCTTGCGGACCTTGCGGTTCGGCTCCACGTCGAGAAATCGTAGCCCAAGGGAGATCGTTTGACCAATTGCCTCCTCCAGTGGCCTACTCGGTGACGGTGAGCACGCCGACCCTGGTGCGTCCGTTTCTCGATGCCGCGCCGGCTGCCGTGAGGGCCACCCTCGAGGCCATCCCGGACCTCGACCGGCGGCTGTGGACGATCGTGGCCGAGGGGCGCGCGGCCTGGCCCGGGCTCCCGCTCGATGCGGTCGACGTCGTCACCTTCGTGGCGCGTCAGGTGACGGCGGACCTCGCCGAGGCAGCGCTCGACGGCCTGCGCCCCGCCGACCTTTACCTCGCCTGTGCGTGCGCGAAGCAGATTCCGGCGGCGATCCTCGCGTTCGACCGCGACTACATGCGCGAGGTCGACATCGCGCTCGCTCGCATGCGGATCGGAGACCCGCGGCTCTCCGACATCAAGCAGCTCGTTCGTCAGCGGCTGTTCGTGGGCGGTGGCACGGCCGGCCAGCCAACGAGCGCCGGCAAGATCGCGGAGTACGCCGGGCGTGGTGACCTCCGCCGCTGGGTGCGCTCGGTCGCGGTCCGGACGTGCCTCAACGATCTGCGCAAGGGCAAGCGCGAGATCCTTGTCGATGATGATCAGCTGATCGCGCAGCACGCGATCGCGCAGGACGATCCCGAAGTCGAGTACATGAAGCGGACGTACTCGAACGAGTTCAAGGCGGCGTTCTCCGAGGCGCTGAAGCTGCTCGGTGCGCGCGAGCAGACGCTCCTGCGCTATCACCACGTCGACGGGCTCAACATCGACGAGATCGGCGCGATCTATCGCGTCCATCGCGTCACCGCGTTTCGCTGGCTCGAGAAGGCGAAGGAACAGCTCGTGCGCTCGACGCTCGAGATCCTGCGCGGCCGGCTCAAGTTGCCCGCCGACGAGCTCGACAGCGTGCTGCGCATGATCCGCAGCCAGATCCATCTGTCGCTGATCCGGCATCTCGGTGGGCCGAGCGATAATGTCGCCGAGGACGCGATCGAGCTGGATCCGTCGGAGCTCGAGGAAGTCGAGAGCACGTGACGACGGCGCGTGGGTCGCGGTGGCCGGAGCTCGCGATCGCCGGGCTCGTCATCGCGGTCGTGGCGATGCTGGTCGTGCCGCTGCCGCCGCCGTTGCTCGACCTGCTGCTGACGCTCAACATCGCGATCTCGGTCGCGCTGCTGATGGCGGCGGTGTTCTCGCCGCACCCGCTACGGTTCGTGTCGTTCCCGACGCTGCTCGTGATCACCACGCTGTTTCGCGTCGGCCTCGAGGTCTCCGCGACCCGGCTGATCCTCGCGGATGCCGATGCCGGCGAGGTCGTCCACGCGTTCGGCTCGTCGGTGGTCGCCGGCAGCCTCGTCGTCGGGCTCGTCGTGTTCGCGGTGATCACGGTGGTCCAGCTCGTGGTCGTCGCACGTGGTGCGGAGCGCGTCGCCGAGGTCGCGGCGCGGTTTGCCCTCGACGCGATGCCCGGCAAGCAGATGGCGATCGATGCCGAGGTGCGCAGCGGCGCGATCGATGCAGAGACCGCCCGGCGACGGCGCGCCGAGCTCGCGCAGGAATCGCAGCTCTACGGCGCGATGGATGGCGCGATGCGGTTCGTCAAGGGCGATGCGATCGCGGCGATCGTGATCGTGCTCATCAACCTCGTCGGTGGGCTCGTGATCGGCATCGGCTCGCGCGGGATGTCGGCTGCCGAGGCGATGCGGACCTACTCGCTGCTCTCGATCGGCGAGGGCCTGGTCGCGCAGATTCCGTCGCTGCTGGTCGCGGTCGCGGCTGGCTTGCTCGTCACCCGCGTCGCGAGCACCGGCGATCGCGCGCTCGGCGAAGATCTCGGCGAGCAGCTCGGCGGCGAGCCACGCGTGCTCGGTGCCGCAGCACTCCTGCTGCTCGGGCTCGCCGCCGTGCCCGGCCTACCGCTCCTGCCGTTCCTCGTGCTCGGCGTGATCGCCGGGGTACTCGCCGTCT